>CANPZZ010000097.1 GCA_947589125.1 uncultured Lachnospiraceae bacterium | reverse complement strand
TTGATCATCCAGGCGATGAACAGGGCCAGGAAATATCCGATCGGGCCCGTGATCACCGCGAAGAGGAAGGTGTTCTTTACAGCTTTTAAGAAGATCTCGTCGGCGAAGAACAGATCGATGTAGTTCTTCCAGCCCACGAACCGGGGCGGCTCCAGGACGTTAAAATAGGTGAAGCTCAGTCCCATGGACACCAGCACCGGCACCAGGTAAAACATCAGAAACAGGATGCAGTAAGGGGCGATGAACAGATACGAGGTCTTGTTCTTCTTAATGTTCTTCCACAGAAGCTTCGCCTTGATCTTTCCGTAGTCCCGCAGCATGGGAAACAGCTTTTCATTCTCTTTCATAGCGGTTCTGCCTCCTTTCTCCTATTCGCCGGCCAGCGGCAGGCCGAATTCCTTCCGCTTGGCGTCGATCTCTGTGTTGATGGTCTTCACGATATCCTGCAGGGTCTCCCTGGGATCCTCGTTGTTATTGTATACCGTATAGAACGCGTTCTTAATGTTGCGCTCCGTGTAGTAGCCGCCCGGGATCTGCGGGATCGCTTTCACCCACTGAAGCTCCGCCATCAGCTGCCGGTAGTCCCGGTTGGACCAGGGAAGGCTTGCCAGCGCGTCCATATTGGCGGTGGCTACACGTCCGGAGACGCCTAAGACGTTCTCGATCTCATTGCCGTAGCTGGACTGGGTATCCGCGCTCATCCACCATTTGAGGAACTTCCATGCTTCCTCCTTCTGGTCGCTGGTCTCCATGATGATGGCTCCGGTCTCCCAGGTGGATACGCTGTGATCCAGGGTACCGTCCTCCCGCTCATAGCCGGGAACGATCGTGAAGCCCCACAGGCCGCGGATCTCCGGCGCGAACACAGACAGGTAATTGTACTGCGTATAGTCGCCGATGGCAAGCGGCATCTCTCCGGTACGGAACCGGTTGGCGAAATCGAAGGTGACCGGCATCCGGTAGTTGACGTAGTTGCCGGACCACTGCTTGAAGGCGTCGATGGCCTCCTCCGTCTCCAGCCCGCTCTGCCTGGAATCGTCCGAATAATACTGGCCGCCGTGCTGGTAGAGGAACATGGCGAAGGTGGTGTAGTCCGGGGTGATGCCGATGTTCATGTTGCTCTTCTGGATCACCGCCAGCGCCTCATAGAAATCGTCCCATGTCCTGGGAATCTCAAGCCCCAGATCCTTCAAGATGTCCGCCCGGTAGAACATTACGTGGAAGGACATGGTCTGCGGCAGCGCGTAGACGCCGCCGTTAAAGGTAAACTGGGTCAGCGCCTCGTCGTGGAACCATCCCCGCACCTCGTCAAAATCCTCAAACTGGGTCAGGTCGACGACCGCGTTGCGGAGGGCGTAATTGACAGGCTCTACGCCGGCTACATTTAACGCTACGTCCGGGCCTTCGCCGGCCAGGGTCGCCGACAGAAGAACGTCCTTGTTGACCAGCTTGACGTTGACCGGAATGTTCTGCTCCGGCACGAAGTAGTTATCCACCAGGTCCTTAATGACCGTCGCCTGGTCGCGTCCGCCGCCGCTCATGCTGGTGACGTTGCCGTCGGCCAGGATCCAGACCTGAAGGGCTTCGCCCTCATAGACCTCGCCGATGCTGTCGTAGTCTTCCACGAAGCTGGCCGCGAACTGCTTGATCTCATGGACCGCTTTCTGAAGGAAGCCGGCTTCCGCCTTCGGAAGCTTCATACCGGGCTGCCCCAGCAGCAGATAATCGATCTCCAGCGGCTGCTCCTTCATGGACAGCTGCCAGGAACCCAGAGATACGATGTTATCCTTGAACGCGGACCACTGTCTGGCGATCGTTCTCGGATCCTCGGTCATCCTGAGAAGCTGGTTGACCAGATTGTCCACCGTAGCGGTGGAACTGCTGGCCGTTCCCTTCATATAATCATCCACCATCCGGCGGATCTCGCTGATATTCTCATACTGTTCCTTCAATATCTGAAGCGCCTCCGGCGTCCTGGTAGGCAGCTGGTAGTCGCGCATGGTATCCGGCGAGCTGCCGATCACCATCAGAAGCTGGCGGTATGCCCGGTTCAGTTCCGAGATACACACATCCGTCCGGCGGATGATCTCGGACATCTCCTCGCCCAGATTGATCTTCATCTGCAGCGTGTGGGTACCGGCCGTCAGATAGAACTGGAACGGCTCGCCGTCCTCGATCCCCAGAGGAACGACCTGCCAGTCATTGTTATAATAGAACTTGCACTCTCTGGCTTCCTCAAAAGGAAGTTCGCCGTCCAGCAGGACCGAGCGCACCACGGTGACGCCGGTGTTGATGTTCTGGCGGTAGCGCAGAGCGATCTCATACAGGCCGTCGGAAGGCGCCTCGATCTCCCAGGTCAGCCACTGTCCTACCTGCTTCCAGTTGGCGCCGCCGACTACGTTCAGACGGGTCTTGCTGGGGCTGTAGGGCTCCGATAACGGAGAAGTCCGGTCCGCGATGGGATACAGGGTGGAGTCCGACTTGTAAAGCACGTTCTCGCCCTGGATCTTCACGGCCTCCGCCAGCTGTACCGGGGACGCCGCGCTGTGCTGCGCCAGGTACTCGGCGTAAGTCAGCAGCGGTTCCTCCTGCTTTAAGACAATGTTTCCGATCTTCATCGGTTCCTTGGTGGACACCAGTGTGATCGTGCTGACGCCCTTGTCGAAATAGAATTTGAACGAATCCTGATAGTAGCCGTCGCTGTCGGCCAGATAGGCGGACATCCACTGCCCGGCCTCCTTCTGCTTGGGCCGCACGTCGTTGTCGCGGGAATCCCGGCGGATCTCCTCCGCGTCCTCCCAGATTCTGGAGAATTCCAGATACTGGGCGTTCTCAAAGGGGATCTCCCCGTTGATGTAAAGCTCGCGCTCGATGGCGTTATTCTTGCCCTCGGTAGGGTAATAGTTCAGGAAAATGTTATAGAAGCCGGCTTCCGGCACATCCACCTCATAGGTGACGCTGCCGTCCTCCAGCGTATTCAGACCATCCGCGTCGGCCGTGAAGCCTTCGGAAGCCTCCTTATAATCCGCACCGTTTACTGTGATCTCCGCATCCGGATACGCCGCCCCGTCATGGGCCGCCAGATAGTCTTCGTAGGTCTCCGTATCATGGATCACATCCAGAAGTCCGTCGACCACATCCTCAGACTCAATCCCGGTGGCGCCCGCCGTCATGGCAGGAGCCAGAGTACCGACGCCCACGGACAGCACAGCCGCGGTCAGAATCGCCGCTGCTTTCTTCCCTCTCACTCTCTCATCGTTTCTCATATCGAGTCCATGCCTTTCCTTTATTCGCCGTATGCCCGGACCGCGCCGGGCCTGCTGCCTTTCCCCGCTCACGGAAGCTTCCATTCATCCGTATAGGAGATGCTCATGTTTCCCGCTTCGTCGAACTCTATCGGGAGCCAGATATACCGGGAGTTCTTCAGATCCTCACTGTTCCACCGGTCCCCCATATAGATGTAATCATCCCCGACCTGAAAGATGCAGGTACTCTGCGACTCAAAAGTCGTATGGTTATCATCCCCCACGCAGGGGTCGCCGCAGTTCTCCCACTCGCCGAGCACCGAGTCCGCCCGGTAGTACCTGGCCTGGTTCGGCGCCCAGCCGGTACAGCCGGAGGTCATCAGGTAATACCCGCCGTTCCTCACAAACAGGGCCGGCGCCTCTCTCTGGGCTCCCGGGAACAGCCGGATGTAATCCCTTCCGTAAACCGCCTGCTCCGGCGGAACCGCCAGATAGGTGTATTCGTCGTTCAGCTTCGATATGTAAAGGGTCAGGTTCTCTTCGCTGGAATAAATGATGTAGGCCGTGCCGTCCGCATCCACGAACAGATTCATATCCCTGGCCATACCCTTGCTCTCCGGATATTTGTCTTCCTGATCCGGCGGACAGGTATTCAGACGGTAACGGTCGATGAACTTAAACGGTCCGTAGGGCGTATCACACACCGCGACTCCCGCGCTGGCCGCCGCGTAGGAGGAATTGCTGGTCTCGGTCGGCCCGTCCGCGTGGAACCAGAGAACGTACATGCCCGTCTTTTCATTATAAATAAGCTTCGGCCGCTCGATGATCGCGCTTCCCGCGTCCAAGCAGGTGAATACGTTGTCCTTCTGTTCCGGCGTGTAGTCCGCGTACAGGCTGGTGAAATATTCCTCCTCGTCCAGCTGGGCCCGGCTCTCCACGTTCCGCATCACGATCCCCTCGTAATGCCAGTTGTAAAGGTCGTCAGAGCTGTAGGCGCAGATGCCGCTGCGGGAGGAGCCGTTGGTCTTGTCCTCGCCGACCCACCACCATTTCTCCGAGGTCTGTCCGGTAGCCGGATCCGTCACCGTCAGCCGCTGTACCTGGCCGCCGTGGGCCTGGATCAGATTCCCTTCGTCGTCCGTCCATTTCTTTCCTGGCAAAAATGAATCATACACCTTAATCTCCTCCAATCCGTCATAGGCGGCCTTAAGCGCCATATACTGTTCGCGGTACTCCTCTTCCGCCGCGCCTTCCTTCTGCGCAAGGGCCTCGGCCGCCTGATACTGCTCCGTAAAGGCTTCGTAGCTTCCCGCCGTGTAGCGCATCGTCTGCCGGTCCGGAATCACATTCTCCGGGATCTGCGTCTGATCGAGCAGCTGCTTTAACAGATCCGCCGTGTACTCCGGCACCGCCCGCACCAGAATGTAGCTTAAGACCGGATCCTTCATCGCGTCCTTCCCCCGGTCCGGGTTATAAACCTTCAGCTGCAGGCTCCCGTCGGTAACTGTGGTGTAGAACGTGTTCTCCGTCAGTTTATACTTAAGGATCTTCTGATCCTCCATCACTGTCTGATCTTCTGCCACCGCCGTAACAGTCCGGGCGCTGAACGGATTATAAAAGCCAAGCGTGACCTCGTAAGTACCGCTTGGAACCTCAAAATCATAATAGAAACCGGTCTGCTCTGCGTCGTACTCGGCGCCTTCCGCGATCTCCCAGCGATACCGCGTCAGATCCTCTCCCGTATCGTCCTCGACAGCCTCCATATAATCTGCCGGGCGGTAGCCCCACTGCTTCCCGGTCCCGGCGTCCGCCCCGTAAGGCTGATCGTCCGCCGTCTGATAAAGGCCGGTCTCACCGCCGGCACCTTCCGCTGCGCCGCAGTTCACACGATACATCAGATAATCCGCGGCCATCAGTTCCTGCGTCGTATGGACATCCCACAGATAAGGCGCTGTCTCCGGTTCCGAGACCTCGCTGCCGGCTTCCTGTCCTGAGCCGCCGTTCTGCCCGCTGCCGGACGCTTCTCCGGCCTGTGTTCCGCTGGCTGCTGCCGTCCCGCCGCCGGACTGATTCCCCGCATTTCCGCCTCCTGCCGCGCACCCTGCGAGCATCGCCGCGGCCGTCAATACAACAAGACCGTATGTACCTCTTCTGCTCCTCATCGATCCGCCTCCTAGGCAAATTTCTGTTTTGAAACCCGTTTCATGCATACGATTATAAGCACTATGCGTCTTACTGTCAATAGGCAATTGCTAATTTATAAAAATTATACAAGTACCTTCGAAAAGAATTGTGCAGTGCTCACAAAATAATTCGATTCTTTTGGAAATTTCCCACGATTCATCGTTGCAATCGCTTTCAAAAATTCAACTATTTCTGAAATCGGTTTCATGCCAAAGTAAAGTCATCATCTCCGGCAAAGCCAAAATACTATTTCAAAAAGGGAGACGGCTGTCATCGTCTCCCGAAAGAAAAAACACTGTATTATCCAGCGAGCCGGAAATATCCTTTACAAACTTCCGTTCTCCGCCGCCGTACTCTCCCGCACCATCAGTTTGGGCGTCACAAGCTGTATCCTTGATACCTCTCCGCCTTCCGCCGCCGTGATCGCGGTCTCTACCAGTTTGCTTCCGAATACGTCATACTGATAATCCACGCTGGTCAGCCTGGGAGAGAGGATTTCCGACAGCTGCGTGTTGTCGTAGCTGGCCACCGCAATATCCTGCGGGACCCGAAGTCCGTGCTCCTGAATGTTATTCATAATGCCAAGAGCTGCGTAGTCGTTGATCGCGATGATCGCGGTCGGCAGTTCCCCGCACTGGAACAGCTTCTCCATCGCCTCATATCCGCCGTAATAGTTGTATCTGCCCTCGACTACATATTCGTCCCGGAAATCGATCTGGTAATTCTTCAGGATCTGCTTATACCGCTGGTACTTATCATAAGTAGAAAGTACGCTCAGCCGGCCGCTGGCCAGAGCGATCCGACGGTGGCCCAGATCGATCAGATGCTCCATCAGAAGATCCACCGCCTTCACAGCATCGATCTGCACCTGATAGCACAGGGTACCGTCCAGCTTGCCGCTGACTACCAACGGGATATTGCTCGTGAACTGGTTCACGATCTCTACATAATCCGCGTCGCTGACCAGATCGTCCACGCGTCCTCCAAGCTGGATCACAGCGCTGACCCGCTGCTCATAGAACAACTCCAGATGCTGCTTCTCCCGGTCCGTCTCACCCAGGGAGTTATACAGGAGGACCGTGTAGCCGGCCTTCTCCGCCGCCAGCTCGCAGGCCAGAAATACCTCCGCGTAGAACGGGTTGCGCACGTCGGCGACCATGATCCCGATGACCTTGTTCCTCGTGTCGGACAGGCCTTTGGCCATAGCGTTGGGTTTGAAATTGTATTTCTCGATCAGAGCCTGGACCTTCTGCTTCTTCTCCGGACGGACGTTAGCGTTGTTGGTCAGCACCCTGGAAACCGTCGCCGCCGAGACGCCTGCCTCGCGGGCGATGTCGTAGATCGTGATGTTTTTCATCCTGGCTTCCCCTTGTCATGAGATATGGATACTGCGGGAGCAATTTATTTTCATTATACAAAATAGCGCCGGATTGTCAAGAATCGCTCAGTCCTTGTTGTACATTTGTTGTACCTCGCCGGTTATAATTTCACCAGAATAAAGTATCGATCCGTTTATCGCCGGAAGATCTCAGGCCCGGTATACACCGGTGCCCCGGCGGGGAACATAATCCGATCAGGGAATGGAGGAAAAACATATGCCGCGCGTAAATGTAAACAGCCGAAACGTTCAGATGCTCCAGGAATATCTCGGACACAAAACCTTTCCAAGGACACTCTTCGCTTTATGGAGAAGGGATGATGCGGCAGGGCGCCTGAACCCCAATCTGGCCTGGACGCAGACAGATATCGTACGGCTCGATCCGGACATATTTTGGATCATGGGTACGCTTACAAGAATGGACAACCCGCAGATCCAGTACGAAGCCGCCGTAGTGAACGTCCTTCGGAATTTCGCCGGAATAAGCGGTCTGGATGCCAACGGGAACAACATTATGATGACGTACGAGGAAGCACAGGACGAAAGAAACCGCCTGGTCAGGCGGTACTTTAATTTCCTCACGAACACGCAAATCGACGCCCTGGATTCGTCGAACGCGGATGATCTCGAGAAAATGTTCATGCTCACCCAGGCGTTCAGCCACCTCGATGCGCTCCGGTCAAGATACCCCGACGCTTACCGGGACTGGCTCCAGAACAACCCGGCCAAGGAGGATCTGCTTGACCTGCGGCGCCAGCAGGCGGAGACGCTGGGAGAGCAGATGCAGGCCGCGGCAGACGCGTATTTTACGGCGCAGGCCCAAATGAACGGGGCCGCGCTCAATCCATTCCAGGGAGGCTTTTTCGGCAGCACCGGCACCGGATCCGAGATCATCACGGAGATGAGCGGCCAGCTCAGCGCCCAGCTCGCGCAGAAGCAGTCCGCCCGGGTGAACGGAACGCCCATAGCGGCCGGAGTGAATCTGCGCCTGCCGGCAGATCTTAAGGTATTGGCGAATTTTAAAGACAGCGAACTGACACAGATCCGTAATGAGGACATCCATCTGTCCACCCAGATCGCGGAAAACATGTTCGAGGCCCTGACGCCCCCGGAGGTAGGAAACGACGGAGTGATACGGGGCGGGAAACGCGATCAGAAGCTGGATAAGGAAGATCTGATCTTTATTAACGGAAAGACCTTACGGGAATATACTCTGGAGCATCTTCCGGCCAACAGCCGGACGGACACCGATGTGAAAAACTATTCCGGAGCGCTGCTGGTGCGGGCGATGCAGGAAGGAACCAACCGGATCGCATTTGCCCAGGTGTCCAGCATGGCGGACGGCAGATACGACGTGACGGTGCATCCGGTCAAACTGGACCTGAAAGACTGCCAGCCTGAGATCAAGGACGACGAGAGCTACGGGTCATTCCGCCGCAAATATCTCAACTGGGGACCGTTCAGATGCAGGACCCGCCAGGAGAAAGCGGACAGCGCGTACAGCGACCCGAAGCTGATACGCATGGAAGACGGCCTCAAAGGGCGACTGAACGAGGAGATCCGTACCGGCCGGCGGGACGCTCTGTTTCTGGAGGCGCGCGGCCGCATAGAAAAATGCGTAAGTGATACAAGAGCATGCGAACGCAGAGTGGCGAGTAACCTCGGAACGATTTATAAGGACGGGGATACGCGGGATCTGCTTTCGTTTGCCAATATGCTTATATGTGAGAATCTTGATCTGCCGAAGGA
>CANPZZ010000096.1 GCA_947589125.1 uncultured Lachnospiraceae bacterium | reverse complement strand
CTTTGCCAAAGTCATCCCTGCTAAAAGATCTCTTTGAAAAAGCCGCTTAACTCCATAAGCAATACCATTATACACCAAACCAACGGCAAGGTCTATTAGTTGTACCCATTTTTTTCTCAAAAATTTATTACATCTGCTCCATTCCGGACAATATCTCTTTTTCAAGGTTCATCCGACCGATGAATCTGGTCGGCAGGCTCAAGATTCCGAGAGCCTATTACGTTCTGATTTATAATCTTGCCTGCATTATTGAGATTCTGCTTAGTTTTGTGATTCTTCAATGTTATAACTTATAACGGCCTGCCTCGCAGTCCGTCCTGCCTCTGCGAACATCATGCCTGCTATAACCTAAATCCTCAAACAACCTAACTCGAATTTCTATACGAAGGGTTATAGTCTATATTCTTTCTATCCCTGGTTCAGACTCAGCCGCCGCCCGATCGCTTCCAGATCCGCACCGCTCCCGGTCATCTCCTGGATCGCCAGCGCCCTCTTCCGCGGCCGGCAGCCGTCCTCCGGATCGGTAAAGAGTCCGAAGTAGACTTCCGTCAGCCCGCCGATCTGATTGTCCTCGATCCCTGCCCGCCGCAGCATCGCGTTCTCGTTGAGGAGGCGGAAATTGTGCAGCGTCCGCACGTAAGGCAGCTCCGAGGCGATCTGCAGAAGCTTCCGGTTGTAGCCCGCATAGCGCTCTTCCAGTCCGGCGTCCCCACAGTCAGTGAAGCCAGTCTCCGTCAGAAGCACCTGTTTATGGCTGTCGCCGTATTTCTTCATCACCTTGTAGGCCGCGTCGTTGAAACTGCGCCAGAGTTCATCCGGCTCCTGTACATTTAAGAACAGATCCTCGTCGCTTTTTACCTCACGGTTGGTGAACACGTATGGATGCCAGGCTGCCAGATCAAAATAATCATCCGTGTTGTCGGACCAGAACTCCCCGCTCTTGATCCGACGGTAGATCTTGTCCAGCGTCCAGGCCACGCCATACATCACCGGCAGGAAATCCGGCATATCCCCGCCCAGACCCGGCGTAGACAACGCCGGCGAGAAGCTGGCCACCTTCGCCTTCGGGTTGGCCCGGCGGATGCCGCGGGCCGCGAAATACATCATATCCACTGCGATGTCCGCCTTCTCATCCGCAGTAAACGGATGGCTCATATCGCTGTCCAGGAACCCGTCCGGGTGCAGGAACGCGTTCAGGTTCCACTCATTTCCCACCTCCCAGATATCCACCTGCGGGAAAATGGAGACCATCGTGTACCAGGACTGCTCCAGCATTTCGAGGGCCTGCATGTAGAGGCTTCCGGGCGTCAGATCCCGCGTCGGCATCGCATGGCCCGCCTGCTGCTTACAGCCCTCCGGCAGAAACCACTCGTGGCTCATGGCCGTGACCTCGATATCCAGCTCCTTGGCCCGGTCCAGCAGGCGGCGGTGCATTTCCACCTCCTTCTGATTGGGCGTGACCGGATCCACAAGCAGTTCTGTCAAATGCATCCACGAGCGGTAGGCCCGGCAGCCCAGCCCGGCAACCAGATCCAGATACGCCGCGCCGTCAATTCCCTGGTCCCGCTGCCGCTGGATCAGCGGTTCGCCTACGCCGTAGAACCGCCCGTTCATGCCTTCGCCTCCCCGCCGGTTCGCGTCACTCCGCCTGACTGAACCGCCTCGTGTCGTTCCTCTACATCAGATTGAACCGCCGCATCGCCCCGCGCCTGCCCGGTATTTTGCGTTCCACCATCGGTTCGCTTATCTTCTCCAATCTCGAAAAACAGAATATGCAGTCCGTCCTCCATATCATGTCCTTCTCCCACGAACTGGTTCCGATGCAGATAGGGCGCCAGCGCCCTGCTGTCTGTATAAAAGGTCGGCACCGTGTGGAACGGCATGGTCTTCGCTGCGTCGTCAAACCAACCGTTATTCTCCACATAGATGCGGCAGGACTGTCCTTCTGCGTCGGTACCGGTCATCAGGTACCGCGCCGACATATGCCGCACCCCTGCGGCGTTGACGATCTGCGTGTCCACCCCGCAGGGTTCCACGATCCCTCGGAAAATATCACAGTCAACGGAACCCTTAAAGGGAACCATCAGCACCTCGGCATTCTCGCCCTGCATATGTACCGCCGGTCCGTTGGCTTCGATCTTGATATCCAGAATCGGTGTTCTGTCCATAAACTGCCTCCTTCTTATGTTTCATTTTGGTCTGCCGCAGGATTTCCCGCCGCATGATTTCTGCTGCAGGATTTCCGCCGCGGTTTCTTCTTCGCAGCAGCCTGCGCGGTTCCTTTTGTCTGAGATCATTATAAATGACGTTCAGGCGGCAGGTCTGTCCTTATTTTAACAATTTTATTCTTATTTTGTTCCATTTAATCAGGAATTGTGATATGATATTTAAAGACAGCATTATCATCATTTTTCAATTGCACAGATAAGCAGAGAAGCTTTCTGCACCAGAACATATCCTGCGCCACAGCATTTCGCCGTGCAGCAATCGTGAAAATGCGCCATAAAATCAGAAAACGGAGGTTCCCCGCCATGCGTGAAAGCAACATCCGAATCCTGGGCAGCGTAATTAAAGTCGATCTGGTCTACGAAGCCCTGGACGGCTCCCTGATCCCATTTTTTGATGCCGTCGCCGAAAGCCCGCTGATGCAGTCGGAACGGCTGCGGGACATTATGCGGAAGGGCACCTCTGGCCAGACGGAGCCATTTCTGCGCCGCAGCAGCTACGACTGCTATTTCGCGGGTCTGCGTGCCGAAGGCGGATACCTTTACATGGGTCCGATGCCCCACGAGCGCTTAAGCGCCGTGCGCCGGAGGCAGATGTACCGCGCCTACGGCATTGAATCCGACGGTCTTAAGGTGCTTCCAGTCTTCACGCTGCCCGAGATCCGCGACATGATCCTGCTGGCCAACACGGTCCTCGGCAACGCGAACCTTGAAAATGAAGACCTGCTGCAGCTCAACCGCATCGTCAGCCACAGCGAGATGCGCGAAAAGCAGGACCAGACGCGGTTCCTGCTGAAGGAAGAGGAGGAAAATGACGACTCTTCCTACCGCCACAGCTACCATGAAGAACAGCTTCTGATGCAGGCGATCCGGGAAGGCCGGACGCAGGAGGCCGTCCGGCTGGCGGAGAGCATGGACCGGGACAGCGGCCGCCTGGCGCAGCAAACTGCGGCGCACCACCGCAACCTGGCTATCGTCGGCATCACCCTCTGCTCCCGGGCGGCCATCGAAGGCGGCGTTCCGCCCGAGACTGCCTACCGCCTCAGCGGTTACTATATCCAGAAGTGCGACAACGCCCAGGATCCCGCCCATATGCTCCTCTACCGCAACCGCGCCATCGAGGAACTAAGCGGCCGCGTAGCGGAGAAATTAGACCGCGCCAGGGGCTCCAACTATCTGGAACGGGCCAGGGATTATGTGCGCAAGCATTACCGCGAGAAGATTTACCTGGATGACATCGCCGAAAGCCTTGGCATCAGCCCCAGCTACCTCTCCCGGCTCTTTAAGAAAGAAAGCGGCCAGTGCCTGCAGGATTTCATCAACGAAGAACGCGTCTACCGCGCCTCCAACCTGCTTATGTATTCCGATTTCTCCCTGCCGGAGATCGCCGCCTATGTGGGATTCCCCAACCAGAGCTATTTCGGCAAGATCTTCCGACAGTTCAAGGACATGACGCCGAAGAATTTCCGCGACCGCTACCGCGCCGCGGAGGCGCCGGATGAATGATGCGGAACAGCCAATTTACATATTGATAAGTCTGCGATTTTCATGTATAATATCCATTGAGAAGTTTTATGCTATTTATAGTCAAGTTCTCAATGGAGATGATAATATGGAAATCAAACGCGATCTGTATCTGCAAAAAATCATTTCATATATGTGGGACGGCCAGGTAAAGGTTATTACGGGCATCCGCAGATGCGGGAAGTCCTATCTGCTTACGACTATTTTTAAGAACTTCCTGCTGAAAAACGGCGTGAGCGAGGATCATATTCTTTTTTATGCCCTGGACCTAGCAAAGGATATTCGCTATCGGGATCCTCTTGAACTCGCGGGTGCGGTACGGAAAATTGTCGAGAAAACATCCGAGCGCTTCTATCTTTTTGTGGACGAAATTCAAATGTCAGACGAAGTGCCGAATCCGTATAATCCAGGTGGAAAGCGCATTACTTTTTACGACGCGTTAAATGATCTTAATTCTCTGCCTAATCTCGACATTTATGTGACCGGCAGCAACTCGCGAATGCTTTCAAGCGATATTCTCACCGAATTCCGCGGGCGCAGCGATGAGATCCGGGTGCATCCGCTGAGCTTTTCCGAGTATTATGCTGCCGTCGGCGGAGATAAAGCCGAGGCGTTCGAAGAATATGCCTTTTACGGCGGAATGCCGCTGATCTTATCGCGTCCTGACGAACCGGCAAAGATGGATTACTTAAAGTCGCTCTTTTCAGAGGTATACATTAAGGACATTGTCGAACGCAAAAAGATCAAAAGAGAGGATGTTCTTTCGGCGATATTGGATTTGATCTGCTCATCGGTCGGCTCTCTTACAAATCCCAATAATATCGCCAATGCGCTCAACTCGAAGCGGCGGCTGTCGGGAGAGGACACGGCAGCGGCTAATACCGTAACGACATATATCTCACATCTTGCCGACGCGTATCTGTTTGAAGAATGCCGGCGCTTTGACGTGAAAGGCAAAGATTATTTTGACTATCCGAACAAATACTATTGTAATGACGTTGGTTTAAGAAATGCACGAATTGGTTTTCGTCAACAGGAAATGACGCATATAATGGAAAACATTCTCTATAACGATCTGCGTATCCGCGGCTGCTCGGTGGACGTCGGAATTGTATACGGAACCGAAAAGAATAAATCGGGACAGCAAGTCCGTGTTGCAAGAGAGATTGATTTTGTCGCAGCAAAAGGCGGCAAAAAGACCTACATTCAATCAGCTTACGCTTTAGAAACGGAAGAAAAATCCATCGCCGAAAACAAACCTTTTTCCCTGACCGGCGACTCGTTTCCGAAAATCATTGTGCGCCATGACATCCGAAAACGCTGGTATGACGAAAACGGCGTCCTCAATATCGGAATAATAGATTTTCTCCTTGATGAGACAATTGTCTGACTGTAGCGCCTCGCTGTCGATACTATCGCGACGACGAGGCGCTTGTTTCCATGCAGGCAAGGCGCCAGTGATGCCTTGCTTGTATTTATAAAAATTGTTTGTAAAAAATCATAAAAACCTCTTGACCTTCCACCTTCTGGAAGGTGTATGGTCGAATCAGCATCAGAGACAGAAAGGCGGCGCGGCAATGAAGATCAATCAGGTGGAGGAACTGGCGGGCATCGCGAAGAAGAACATCCGCTTCTACGAAGAGGAGGGCCTTCTTACCCCGGGACGCAATCCCGCCAACGGCTATCGGGAGTATTCCCTGGAGGACGTGGCGCTCCTTAAGAAGATCCGGCTCCTGCGGAAGTTATCGGTCCCCATCGGGGACATCCGGGATATGGCCGGCGGAACGCTCTCCCTGGGCGACTGTCTGGAGAGGCGGCTCGCGGCCCTGAACCGGGAGGAAGAAAGCCTTAAGCACACGCGGCTGATCTGCCGGATGATGCAGGACGACCGGACAGCGTTCGACGGCCTCGACGCCGCCCGCTGGCTGGATCAGATGGAAACTCTGGAAGAAGGAGGTACGCAGTTTATGAATGTGGAACAGACAGATTTAAGGAAACAGAAACTCGTCCCCGTTATCGCGGCGGCGGTCACCATCGCGGTCATGCTGGCATTTCTGGCCGTCTTCTGGCGGCTGAACCAGCTGGATCCCGCTCCCGCGCCGATTCTTGTGATCATCACCGCCATGCCGGTCCTGGTCATGATCGGAGTCGTCGCTGCCTGCAGGGAAAGACTGAAAGAAATCGAAGGAGGAGAAGAAAATGAAGCTCTTAAATATTGAACATTACCCTGGAAAAGAATACGAGGCGCTGGGCCTTGTGAAAGGCTGCGTCGTAGAGTGCAAGAATTTCGGCCGTGACCTTATGGCCGGCATGAAGACGCTGGTGGGCGGCGAGATTCCCGGCTACACCGAGATGCTGAACGAAGCCCGCGCCATCGCCGTCAAGCGCATGGTGGACGAGGCCGAGGAACTCCATGCCGACGCGGTCATCGGCGTCCGTCTGGCTTCCTCTTCCATGATGCAGGGCGCCGCCGAAGTCGTAGCCTACGGAACGGCGATCCGGTTTATTGAGAGATCGTGAGGAAATACGGACAGAGCGTCACTGGCGCGTTTTCTGCATACTGACGTAACCAAGCGGCCCGCCCGAAAACTCTCGCTTCCGGGCGGGCCGCTGCTGTCATATCATGTGCCGCATCACTCCCAATCCTCGATTTCAAGGTACTCTTCGCACCCGCGCAGAGCTTCCGGCAGCGGCCCGCTCTCCACAAGGTACAATTCATGCAGCGCCCTTGTACATCCCAGATACACCTTCCGCCGGATAGAATCATTTCCTTCGTTCGAATAAATGCAGCGAAACAGGATCACCGCGTCAAATTCCAGTCCTTTTGCGAGCAGAAGCGGAAGAATGACCACTTTGCCTTTTAGCTCATCCTCAGGAGATTGTATCAGCTGCACTTCGTCCCGATCAGACCGTCCCTCCCCAGCAGTCCGTTCCCCTTGAATTGCGTCGGTTTTCTCTTGATCCGACTGTCCGGCCCCGAATGAAGCCGCGGCCGCCCGATTACTGCGCCCCCGCAGCCTCTCCCAGACTGCCCTGGCCTCCTCCCCGCTGTTTGTGATGACCGCAGCCGAATGATACTTCTTAAACCGCTCAAGGATCGGCGCGATGCAGGACAGCGGATCTTGACTTATGATATACCGCGGCTTACCAGCCATCCGCTGAAAATAAGAATATCCTTCCGCCACGCCGATCAGCGAGAAAGCCAGCGCATTGATGTCGCCGGACGAACGGTAACATTTGCTGAGACGGATGCGGACAAGGCCGGGCCCGAATACATTTTCATAAGCGTCATATTCCTGGATCGTCGTCAGCGTATTGACGGTCTGGCAGATATCGCCAAGCAGCGTAAAGCTGCTTCTGGGCAGCAGCTGCTTCATGATATGCAGCTGCAGCAGGCTGTAATCCTGGGATTCGTCGATCACCGTGTGGAGGATATTGGAAAATGGAGCCGCCTCCCCCATCAGCGTCTTGATAAACAGCAGGAAAAGCGCGTCCTCGTACCAGACCATGCCAAGCTTCAGCGACTCGTAAAACCGCACCGCCTCTTCCTCTTCTTCCCCCGCCCGGCGCAGATACGCAGCCAGGACAAGCGCCGCCTGTTTCGCCGGATCCAGCCGGTTTAAGCGGATGAACTTCTCCTGCGCCGAATCCAGATACGACTGCAGCGTCCTCTCATAGATCAGGCGCAGTTCCCTCGCCGACAGATATTCCTCGTGGTCTCCTTCAATATTCCTGCTGATCTCTTCCTTATTCGTCTCAAAGAAATCCTCGATCGTCCGCCTGATCCGGTACTCCAGCCGGCTGCGGCGGGCCTTAAAGTCAAGCACGCGGCCTGCCGGCCAGCCATTTTCGCCGGACTCCGGCGATATCACAAGTTTCCCTTTATAGCGGATCTCTGGCACCTGGAACGCAAAAGAAGCAAAATAATCCGTACAATATTGAATCATATCCGCGGAATACTTAAGATGCAGGTATTTCATACGCTCCGACGCAGGATTCTCCTTCTCCACGGCTGGTTTCATTTGCCCCTGAACCAAATTTATCTGCTCCTGCGCTGGCCGATCCTGAACTGGATTCGCCCGCTCCGAATTCGGTTCTGGCTGCTCCGGAGCCAGACTCACCCGCATCAGATCCGATCTGCTGTCCAACCACCTCAGCTGACTATAATAATCCTCCGCCTTCACGCCCTTATCCATAAACTCCTCCAGGATATCCGCGAAAACCATATTCCGCGGCGGCATTTCCCCCAGATCCGGCAGGATCGATGAAATGTATGAACTGAAAATGTGATTATTGGACAAAACCAGAACATTCTCCGCCTTTACAGTGTCTCTTAAATTGTAAAGCACATATGCGACGCGGTGCATCCCAATGCTGGTCTTCCCGCTGCCCGCCAGTCCGTAGATCAGGCAGGAACGCTTCGGATCACTGCGGATCGCTAGGTCCTGCTCCTTCTGTATACTGGCGGCGATAACCTTCAGCTTATGATCGGAATGTCCGGAAAGCACCTCCTCCAGAATATCATCACCCATAGACGACTCGGTGTCATAAGCACTCAAAAGCCGGCCTTCCTCGATCCGATACCGCCGTTTTCCTGTAATACAGACCTCCTCCCGGTAATCCCGCACCTGGTACCACGCCGGTCCGACGCCGAAATGATAAAACATTGCAGAGATAGGCGCCCGCCAGTCCAGGACATAAATCTCGTGAGTCTCATCCTCCGCAAGACCATAGGTCCCGATATAGACGGTGTCCTTCTCACCGGTTTCATTCTCCTCAAAATCCAGGCGTCCGAAGTAGGGAGACCTCTCCATTTTCTCAAGCCGCCCGATCTCCAGCTCGTTCTGCGCATACCGCTCCTCCGCTGATCTCACATCGGCCTCCTGAACGCTCAGAAAAATCACATCGTCAAAATCGCTGATCTGGTGCCGGTTCT
>CANPZZ010000095.1 GCA_947589125.1 uncultured Lachnospiraceae bacterium | reverse complement strand
GCGGAGTTCGATCTGACGGACGAAGAGCTTCAGAGCATCCGCGATTTCATTTCCCAGTACCCGACGCCGGAAGGCGAACCGTTCACGCTGGAGCGGACGCCCGGATCGCGGTACAGGAACATCATGAAAATGAATCTGAATAAGGCATAAGGAGATAGATTGAAAATGAAACAGCAGACCCCCAAATTACAATTCCGCGGCGGCATCGCGTTCTCGCTGGTCCCCGTGGTGATTTACGTATTTTTCTGTGTGGTACTTTTCATCGGTTTCAAGGCTTTTAACATGGAAGCGCTGGCAGTCGGCGGTTTCCTGGCGCTCCTCGTGGGCGGCCTGTTCTGCACCAGCTATTCCGACTTCTGGGACAGCGTCATCGGCGGTATCTCGTCGGTCACGTCCGTTTCCGTCGTCGTCATCCTTCTGCTGGTGGGCATGTTCAGCCAGCTGATCAAGACCTGCGGCCTGTCCGGCGGCTTCGTATGGATGGCCAACGCCCTCGGCATGAAGGGCGGGATCTTCGTTGCCTTTACGTTCCTGGCCACCTGCGTCGTCTCGACGGCCACCGGTTCGTCCATCGGCACCATGTTCATCGCGTTCCCGATCTTCTACCCGGCAGGCCTGATCCTGGGCGCCAATGAAATGTTCATGGCCGGAAGCATCGTGTCCGGCGCGATCTTCGGCGACAACCTGGCCCCGATCTCCGACACCACCATCGCATCCTCGTCCACCCAGCAGTTTAAGGACGGACGTCCGGCGGACATCGGCGGCGTCGTGGCCAGCCGCATCAAATATTCCGCGGTGGCGGGCCTTGCGACTATCGTGATCTTCGCCATCTTCGGCGGCATGGGCGGCACCTATCAGGGCGGCGCCATCGACGCCATCGCCAATCCCATGTCCCTGATCATGCTGATCCCGGTAGCGGTCATGCTGGCGGTAGCCACGAAGACCCGCAATATCTTCGAGGGCATCCTGGTGGGCTTAGGGCTCGGCACGATCGCCGGCCTGGAAGCAGGACTTTTCCCGTTCAGCGCCGTCTTTGCCAATGACGCGGCCAACAACGCGGCCACCGGCTTTCTGATCGACGGCGTCAACGGCATTCTGCCCACCTGTGCACTGGTCATCTCCGTCTTCGGTATCATGGGCGTGTTAAATGACGCCGGGATGCTGAACCTGATCGCCGACAAGATCCTGAAAAGCAATATGGCCCAGACCGATTCCGGCGCGGAACTGATCTGCATGGCAGGCATCGCCCTGACCACGGTTCTTCTGGGCGGCGTCACCAGCGCATCCATCCTGACCTTCGGACCGATCCTCAATAAGATCGGCTCGGCCAAGAACATTCACCCCTACCGCCGCGCCAATCTGCTGGACGGTACCGCCAACAGCCTTCCGGCCATCGTGCCGTTCATGAGCGTCTTCGTCTTCATCGGCGCGGCGCTGACCGGCCTGTCGCCGCTTGTCGTGGCGGGCGGAACCATTTACGGCTTCGCTCTGTTCATCGTATTCCTGGCCGCGGTCATCACCGGCTGGGGACGGAAGAAAGAAGAATAACTGTAAGAAACGGGCTGTCGTAAAGACTGTACTCTCCGCAGTGTTACGACAGCTCGTTTTGTGCAGCGATTCCGTGCATGATCGCTGTGGTTTCGATATGTTTGCTTTTCTGTATGCCGCGCTATTCTTCGATTATGAGAACAGCCGTCAGCTGTGAAGATAGCTGACAGCTTTCGGAAACGGGGTATCGGTTTCATAGATTGACCGGCATTTGATCTCGAAAATACTGCCGTCCTCGACGGTGATCGTTATCGTATCATTCTGATCCTGAACTTCTATGTCCACGATCTCAAGGCTGTCCCATTCATTAACCAGATCAAACAGACAATCCTTAAAATAATTCAGGTCCATATCGCTTCGGCTCCTTTCCCAATGCTGAGGTTTAATGGTGTACTCCAGGAAACGCGGCGCTGCCGGTGCAGGATATCGATCGGATGGGGAGCACACAAGCACCATATCATTATATGGTATCCCCTAGTAAAATACAAGGGGAAGGAGTGACACAAATGATAAAATACGATCGGCTATGGGAAACAATGCGCCGAAACGGCGTAAGCCAATATAGACTGATCAAAGACTACGGCATCGATAAAGCGCAGCTGCACAGGATACGCAAGAATATGGTAGTCAAGACGATCATTTTGAATAATCTCTGCTCCATTCTTCACTGCCGGATCGAAGATATCATGGAGTATGTTCCGGATGAAGAGAAGGCAGATCCATAAGATATCATGGATCTGCTCACAGCCACCTTTCCAGCGTCTCAAGAAGCTTGGAGATCTCCACCGGTTTCGCTACATGATCGTTCATTCCGGCTTCATGCGCCCTGCGGATATCGTCCGCGAAGGCGTTGGCGCTCATAGCCACGATGGGCATACTTGCGGCGTCTTTGCGGTCCAGACTGCGGATCGCGCGGACCGCTTCATAGCCGTCCATGACCGGCATCTGAATATCCATGAAGATCAGATCATAATAATTCAGAGGACTGCGCTCAACCATTTCCACGGCAATTCTGCCGTTTTCCGCCTGTTCCACCGCAACACCGATCACAGAAAGAAGTTCATCCGCGATCTCGCGGTTCAGTTCGTTGTCTTCTACCAGAAGGACACGTTTCCCGCTGAAATCAGCCTGTTTAAGGGCCGCGATGTCCGCCCGCTGGCGTCTTGCGCCCATGCCGCCGCGATCTTCGCCTGTCTCTGTCGCGCCGGCAAGCTCTTCTGATCCCGCGGCAGCCTGCGCCGCAACATTTTCCCCGGACTCCGTCCCGCTTTCCGCGATGCGAAGCGGTACGTTCACCGTGAACCGAGAACCTTCGCCTACGGTGCTTTCTACATGAATGTCGCCGTTCATCATCCGGACGATATTCCGCGTGATCGCCATTCCGAGACCGGTTCCCTCGACCTCCCGGCTGGCCGAGCTATCGGCCCGCGTGAACGGATCGAAGATGGTCTTTAAAAATTCTGCGTCCATTCCGATGCCGGTATCCTGGCAGACAAATTCATAGGAAGTCATCCCTGGCGCGCAGATCCCGCATTCCCGAACGGAGAAGGTGATCGTTCCGCCTTTCGGCGTGAATTTGACCGCGTTGCCAAGGATATTTACCAGGACCTGCCGCAGCCGCAGCGTATCGCCGGACATGCGGCTGTGGACGGTATCGGATACCTGTATATTCAGCGTCTGGTTCCGGCTGTCTGTCTGCGACTGGATGATCGTGCGGATGCTCTCGATCAGTTCCTGCATCTCGAACGGCTCCTCCGAGAGCGTTACCTTGCCGCTCTCGATCTTTGACATATCCAGCACATCGTTGATCAGCGCCAGCAGGTGGCGGCTGGAGATCGTGATCTTGTCCAGACAGTCATTCAGCCGGTCTTTGTCATCCAGATGCATCAGCGCCACGGCCGTCATGCCTATGATAGCGTTCATCGGCGTGCGGATATCGTGGGACATCCGGGCCAGGAAATCGGATTTGGCCTGGTTGGCCGCCTCCGCCGCTGCGGAAGCGTTCTTAAGCGCCGTGCGGATCTGCTGCTCCTGCTCTTTCAGGGCCGTCACATCCTGGATCGCGTACAGAAGCCGTACCGGAACGCCGTTCTTCCGCTTCAGACAGAGGACGGAAATATTCTCCCAGCGGTGGCCTTCCATATTGATCTCATACTCCCACTGCAGGTAAGGCACATCTTCGGTCAGATGTTTCTGCACATACTCTCCGGAGATCAGCACACTCATTTTTTCGCCGTTCGGGCCGTCCGACAGATAATGGGCGTCCAGATAGCGGATCAGATCGGAGTATTTGCCGGTTTCCGGCGCGGAGCAGCCTTTATTTTCCAGATATTCGTAGGTGTCCTTCTCGAGATCCACCAGCGCAAAGCGGGTGAACAGAAGCGTCGCCGCGTCCACGATCCGCGAGATCTCCTGCTTTTCGGAAACCAGCTGTTTCTTCTGGTACTGGTTCTTCAGGACGAGATAGAGAACATAGCATAAAAACGCGATGATCAGCCGGATCTCCAGCCAGATTCCCGCGGAGTTCGCCTGGCGGGACATATCTTTCGTCAGAGAGGACGGAAAATACTGTACCAGCATCCATTCGCCGTCCTTCAGCGCCGTGATATACGCGCTGCCCGCGCCTTCAGAGCCTTCATAGTTAAAGCTGGTCGAGGTTCCCTGCACGAGCGCCAATACCAGCTTGTGCTGGTCGACATCCGACAGCTGTTTCCGGGATGTCAGCGATTCCAGAAGATTCTCCGGATCCGAATCGTCGCCCGCGGAAATGATCACGTTGCCGTTGCGCTCCAGCAGATAGCTGGAAGCCTGCACGCCGAAATAACTGGACGTCAGGATATCGTAGACCGTGTCCCCGCGCAGGATCCCGCTGAGCACGCCGATGATCTCATCTTCATAATAAAACGGTGAATAGAAGATCAGCAGCGTTTCATTGGTGATCCTGGAGTTGTAGATCACGCACTTGCCGCTGTTGCCTGCCATTCCGTCCAGGAAATATTCCCGGTCCGACAGATCCGCGGTCCTTCCGTCCGCCGTCAGGTCGATTCCGTCCCGGGAAATGAATTCCACGTAATCGAAGGTCGACCGGTCGATCATATCCTGGAGCATCTCTGAGTCTACCACCGGTTCCGACAGCGTCGTGCCGTAGAGGCTGCCCATGATCTCAACGCTGCTCTGGGCCATGCTGATCAGGTCGTTGATGCGGTTGCCGGTCTGTTCCGTCACCGATTCGATAAAGCTGTTGTTCTGCTCCAGGATCCGCTGGTTGTTGCTCCGTATGAACGTGACAAATGAGAACGCAATGAACAGGAGGATTGCGCCGACAAACAGGATGTCCAGCAGAACGGGACGGGTGTCTTTTTTTATTCTGGTCTGATCTTTCATTCTCTATCTTTCCTAACTATATTTGGATGCGGTTTTGCGGCACGCGGGTTAAAGGCGGCGGATGGCCGGAAATGAGCAGATTGTCGAAAAGGATTCGGACTGTCTGGGCTCCGCCAGCGGGAAGCAGCGTGCATTTTGATTATAGAACATCTGCCCGATATTTGCAATGCTATAATATCGGTTCTGGATTTGTCAAATGGTTCTGCGGCCGGTGATTGCATTTTTGCGGGATTCGTAGTAAACTGCATTTAATCGAGTATTTTACTAACTATACGGACAATACGGAAACGATCGATTCAGAAACACGGAGGTGAAGAAGAAATGAAATTTTCGGAAATGAAGTACACCCGTCCCGATATGGACGGCCTGAAGAAAGAATATGAGGCTCTGATCAGCCGGCTGAAAGAGGCGAAGGGCTATGACGAGGCCCGCGGGGCGTTTCTTGAAAAGGAGAATCTGGAGGCGGAGATCTCCACCCAGGAGACGCTGGCCCATGTGCGCCATTCCATCGACACCCGCGATCCGTTCTACGACGACGAGGCCCATTTCTGGAACGCGGCGCTGCCGGAACTGGAGGTTCCCATGCAGGAGTGGACGAAAGCGCTGCTTGGAAGTCCGTTCCGCGCCGATTTTGAGAAGGAATACGGGAAGCTGATGTTTACGCGGGAGGAGATGGCGCTTAAGACGTTCTCTCCGGAGATCATTCCGGATCTGCAGCGGGAGAATGAACTCGTGCAGGAGTACGAAAAGCTCCTGGCGTCGGCGCAGATCCCCTTCGAAGGCGGCATCTACACCCTGTCCCAGCTGTCGCCGTTTAAGACGTCGCCGGACGACGCGGTGCGTCTGGCGGCATGGAAAGCCGAGGGGCAGTGGTACAAGGAGCATCAGGACAAGATGGACGATATCTACGACCAGCTGGTCCATCTGCGGGACAGCATGGGGAAAAAGCTGGGCTATGAGGGCTACACGACGCTTGGCTATTACCGCATGGGCCGCGAGTGCTACACGAAGGAAGACGTGGAGAAATTCCGCGAGGCGGTGCGGCGTTATCTGGTGCCGGTGGCGGCGTCCATCTATGAGGCTCAGGCGAAGCGGCTGGGAAAGGAATATCCCATGGACTACGCCGACAACGCCCTGCATTTCCGGTCCGGCAATCCCAAACCACAGGGGACGCCGGATGAGATCCTGGCTCAGGGACTTAAGTTTTATGATGAACTGTCCCCGGAGACCGGACGTTTCTTCCATATGATGGTAGATAACGAGCTTTTGGATGTGCTGAGCACCGAGGGCAAGCAGAGCGGCGGCTACTGCACCGGCATCCAGAAATACGGCGTGCCGTTCATTTTCGCCAATTTTAACGGAACACAGCATGATGTGGAGGTCGTTACCCACGAGGCGGGCCATGCGTTCGCGTATTATATGAACCGCGACCGGGTGCCGTCGTCCTACACCTGGCCCGGCATGGAGGCCTGCGAAGTCCATTCCATGTCCATGGAATTTATGTCCTGGCCGTGGGCGGAGGGCTTCTTTGGGCCGGATACCCGGAAGTTCTACTACAGCCACTTAACGGGGGCGCTGACATTTATCCCCTACGGTACGCTGGTGGATCATTTCCAGCATGTGGTGTACGAGAAACCGGATATGACGCCGGCGGAACGCCATGCGGTCTGGAAGGAACTGTCGGGCGTGTACATGCCGTGGGCAAAGCTGGACGGCGGAATCCCGTTCTACGGCGACGGCGAGGCGTGGCAGCGGCAGCACCATATCTATTCGAGTCCTTTCTATTATATAGATTACTGTCTGGCGCAGACCGTATCCCTGCAGTTCTGGGCGCTGATCCAAAAGGACCGGAAGCTGGCCTGGGAGCGCTATATGGCGTACACGAAGCAGGGCGGCAGCAGGGTGTTCACGGATCTTCTTAAGGAAGCCGGACTGGCCAGTCCTTTCGGGGCGGACTGCCTGCGGGATGTGTGCGAAGAGGCGCGGCAGTGGCTGGAGGAGTTTGATCTGGGGGATGTGCGCTGAGAACGTTTTGACGGCTGATTTGCCCTGGGTTGTGGCCTCTACAAGGCATTGTATGTAATAAAAACCACGAAAACGACGAAAATCCTGCGATTTCCGATTGACATCAGCACAATAAAGCGGTAAAATATAACCTAGTTTTTTGGCGGCGGAGGTTTGTTTATCCCGGACGGACGGACAGACCCCCGCTGACGGGGACTTCAAAAACGGTATCATGCAGCGCACTTGGGCTGGTGCGGGACTGGGGGACGGATTTTACATAATATAGTTTTAGAAAAAAGAGGAGGAAAAACAATGAAAAAAGCAAACAAAGTGCTGGCCATGCTTCTTTCCGCGGCTATGGTAGCATCTCTGGCAGCTTGCGGCGGCGGCAGCGGTTCCACCGAGACCACCACAGCGGCTCCGGCAGAGACGACGGCTGCCGCTACGACGGCGGCTGCAGAGACCACGGCAGCAGCGGCAGAAGAGACCACAGCAGCTCCGGCAGAAGATGACGGAACTCTGATGGCTGACGTCAACACGCAGGACGCCATCGATGTAGAGGCGGAGAGCGAGACATCCGACGCCATTTACGATGAGATCTTCGGCGAGTATGTCGAGCATTATGAGAAGGCCCTCGCTGTCGGCGACCAGGGCGAGCGTCTTGGCCTGATGGCGATCGCTGAGGCGAAGCTTCTGGAGACGGGCGTTGTGCTTCCGAACCAGAACAATGCCGGCAACTACGCGATCAGCCGCATCATCCCGCGTTACGGCGCGACCGTATCATGGGGCATGGACGGTGACTACCGCGTTCTGAAGAGCGCTCTGATCGCTGACCGCATCCTTACTCCCGACGAGCGTGCAGCGTTCACCGCGAAGTGGAGCGAGTGCGCAACCGCCGACGAGTATATCGAGTATGTGAAGCAGTGGTGCGAGGAGAACGATGTGACCCTTCAGAACACCTACACCACGACCTATACTTCCGGTTATGAGCCTGATGTGTGGGATACCCTTTCCACCAACAAGACGGCTGTAGGCGGCCCTCTTTCCTTCACATGGGAAGGTCTGCTGGCTTATGACGCCAAGAACATCCAGCAGCCCGCTCTGGCTGAGAGCTGGGAGAAGTCCGAGGACGGTACGGTTTACACCTTCCATATCCGTCCGGGTATGCAGTGGGTTACCTACCAGGGCACCCCGATCACCGAGGTCAAGGCTGACGACTGGGTAGCTTCCGTACAGCATGCTGCTGACTGCGGCGGTTCCCTCTCCAGCGTTATCTCCCCGATCGTGAACCTGGATGAGTATGTTTCCGGCGAGATCACGGACTTTAACGAGGTCGGAATTAAGGCTCTTGACGACTACACCCTGGAGGTCACTCTGAAGGAGATGACTCCGTGGTTCGAGACCGTTCTTGGTTACAGTGCAATGGCTCCTATGTGCCGTGAGTACTACACCTCTCAGGGTGGTAAGTTCGGCGCCGAGTTCGACAGTTCTGCCGCTGATTATACCTACGGTTCTGACCCGCAGCACATCGCTTACTGCGGTCCTTACCTGATCAGCAACTGGACCTATCAGAACACCATCGCTTACACGAAGAACCCGTCCTACTGGAACGCTGACAATGTGACCCTGGACACCATCACCTACATCTACAACGATGGTACGGATCCTCTGTTCGGATGGAACGCATTCCTGGATGGTACGCTGAACGGCGGCATCGGCCTTGGCTCCGCTGCTCTTGAGCAGGCGAAGTCGGTTACTGTCCCGGATGATCCCGATGGCAAGACCTACTTTGACAAGTACGCTTACGTAGTTCTTGAGGATGATACCTCCTTCCTGAACTGGGTGAACGTGAACCGTTACGCTTACGCGAA
>CANPZZ010000094.1 GCA_947589125.1 uncultured Lachnospiraceae bacterium | reverse complement strand
CCGTTTCCTGCTTCTGGCGCCGGTGGTGCGGGGACGCAAGGGCGAGCACGCGAAGGTGCTGGATCAGGCCCGCAAGGGAGGATACGCCCGCGTTCGGATCGATGGGAATCAGTATGAACTGACCGAAGAGATCAAGCTGGACAAGAATATCAAGCATAATATCGAGATCATCGTGGACCGCCTCGCGGTGCGGCCGGGGATCGAGAAAAGGCTGACCGATTCGATCGAGACGACGATGAACCTGGGCAACGGCCTGATGATGGTGGAGGTCGTGGACGGCGAGACCATGACGTTCAGCCAGAGTTTCGCCTGTCCGGACTGCGGCATCAGCATCGAGGAGGTGGAGCCGCGGAGCTTCTCCTTCAATAATCCCTTCGGGGCCTGTCCGGACTGCTTCGGCCTGGGCTATAAGATGGAATTTGACGAGGATCTGATGATCCCGGACAAGTCTTTAAGCATTATGCAGGGGGCCATCGTGGTGCTGGGCTGGCAGTCCTGCGCGGATCCGGGAAGCTTTACGAGGGCTGTTCTGGACGCGCTGGCGAAGGAATACCATTTCAGCCTGGACACGCCCTTCGAGCAGTATCCGAAGGAAGTGCAGGACGTGCTGATACGGGGGACCGGCGGCCATGAGGTGAAGGTGCATTATAAGGGTCAGCGCGGCGTCGGCATCTACGACGTGGCCTTTGAGGGGCTTCTGAAGAATGTGGAGCGGCGGTACCGGGAGACATTTTCCGAGAGCAGCAAGGCGGAATACGAGACCTTTATGCGGATCACGCCCTGCTCCCTGTGCAAAGGGAAGAGGCTGAAGCAGTCGTCCCTGGCGGTGACGGTGGGCGGGCTGAATATCTATGACGCGACGGATATGTCGGTGGTGAAGTTCCGGGAATTCCTGGACGGCCTGCAGCTCAGCAGCATGCAGCGGGCCATCGGCGCGCAGATCCTGAAGGAGATCCGGGCCAGGGTCACGTTCCTGATCGACGTGGGACTCGATTATCTGGCGCTTTCCCGCGCCACCGGGACATTGTCCGGCGGCGAGGCCCAGCGGATCCGTCTGGCGACCCAGATCGGCTCCGGCCTGGTGGGGGTGGCCTATATCCTGGACGAGCCCAGTATCGGCCTGCATCAGCGGGATAATGGAAAGCTTCTGCAGACGCTGTTCCATCTGCGGGATCTGGGCAATACGGTGATTGTGGTGGAGCATGACGAGGAGACCATGCGCGCGGCGGACTATATCGTGGATATCGGGCCGGGAGCCGGCGAGCACGGAGGCGAGGTGGTGGCAGCCGGAACGGTGGACGACATCATCGCCTGCGAGGGCTCGATCACCGGTGCGTACTTAAGCGGCCGGCTGCAGATCCCGGTGCCGAAGGAGCGGAAGAAACCGAACGGCTGGCTGACTGTGCGGGGCGCGCGGGAGAATAACCTGAAGAATATCGATGTGAGTTTCCCGCTGGGAGTCATGACCTGCGTGACCGGCGTGTCCGGCTCCGGCAAGAGTTCCCTGGTGAATGAGATTCTCTATAAGTCTCTGGCGCGGAAGCTGAACCGGGCCAGGACGATTGCGGGGAAGCACACGGGGATCGACGGTGTGGAGAAGCTGGACAAGGTGATCAATATCGACCAGTCGCCGATCGGGCGGACGCCCCGGTCCAATCCGGCGACCTACACCGGCGTCTTTGACATGATCCGCGATCTGTTCGCGTCCACGACGGACGCGAAGGAGCGGGGTTACAAGAAGGGGCGTTTCAGTTTTAATGTGAAGGGCGGACGGTGCGAGGCCTGCTCCGGCGACGGCATCATCAAGATCGAGATGCATTTCCTGCCGGATGTGTACGTACCCTGCGAGGTCTGCGGCGGAAAGCGTTATAACCGGGAGACGCTGGAGGTCAAGTATAAGGGCAAGAGCATTTACGATGTGCTGAACATGACCGTGGAGGAGGCGCTGAAGTTCTTTGAGAATGTGCCATCGATCCAGCGGAAGATCCAGACGCTTTACGATGTGGGACTTTCCTATATCCGTCTGGGACAGCCCTCGACGGAGCTGTCCGGCGGCGAGGCCCAGCGGATCAAGCTGGCGACGGAGCTGAGCCGCAGGGGGACCGGAAGGACGATCTACATTCTGGACGAGCCGACGACGGGGCTTCATTTTGCGGACGTGCACAAGCTGGTGGAGATCCTGCGGAAACTGGCCGAGGGCGGCAACACGGTGGTCGTGATCGAGCACAACCTGGATGTGATCAAGACTGCGGATTATATTATCGATATGGGACCGGAAGGCGGCGACCGGGGAGGCACCGTGATCGCTCAGGGTACGCCGGAGGAGATCGCGGCGTGCGAGAATTCCTATACGGGGCAGTATGTGAAGAAGTATCTGTAAATTAGAGCGCAGAGGCAAAATAGTTAAGTGCGACAGGCAGGTCAGTGGTTGGGATAGGCTATGATGGAGTCCGCTATGTATGCTGGCCTGCCGTGTTATTTTATATCTGTTCAGCGCGTAACCGGCGGACAGCGGTCTGACAGTACGCTGTATTGACGTGGATTTCACATAATAGGTTATAGGGGTTGCAAGGTTGCATCTGCGGCAGTTCGGTGTATTTGCGGCAATTACGGATATTTGCCTGGGATTGTCACAATAAATGTATTATGATGGAAAAAGAAAGATATATTCTCTGATTTCACACTTGTATGGGTAAAAGAAAGCTTGTATAATGTAAAATGTCTTTTTTCGAGAGATTAGGAGATTTGTCATTTTCGTATGAAATGGAATCGGAGAGACGGATTTGCGAATTTTCGGCAGATATTCTTGAGAAGGGCATTGACAGATATACAGAAGACTGATGATTCAGATACAGGAGGAAGCAGCGTGGGCAGAGAGAAGATCGTGGTGATCGATTTCGGCGGCCAGTACAACCAGCTGGTGGCGCGCCGGGTGCGGGAATGCAATGTGTATTGTGAGATCTATTCGTATAAGACGGATCTGGAGAAGATTCGGGAGATGGAGCCGAAGGGCATCATCCTGACCGGCGGACCCAACAGCGTATATGAGGACGGCGCTCCTTCCTGCGGCAAGGAGCTGTTCGAGTTGGGCGTGCCGGTTCTGGGGCTGTGCTATGGCGCCCAACTGATGTCGCATGTGCTGGGCGGCCATGTCTGCAAGGCGCCGGTTCGGGAGTACGGCCGGATCGAGGTGACTGTGGATCAGAGCAGCAAACTGTTCGGAAATGTATCGGAGAAGACGATCTGCTGGATGAGCCATAACGACTATATCGAGAAACCGGCTCCCGGCTTCCGCGTGATAGCCCATACGGCGGACTGCCCGGTGGCAGCGGCGGAGTGGGCGGAGCGGGGGCTTTACGCGATCCAGTTCCACCCTGAGGTGCTGCACACCCAGGAAGGCTCAAAGATGCTGCATAATTTCGTCTATGAGATCTGCGGCTGCGCCGGCGACTGGCGCATGGATTCCTTCGTGGAGACCAGTATCAGGGCGATCCGTGAGAAAGTCGGAAACGGCAAGGTGCTCTGCGCCCTGTCCGGCGGCGTGGATTCCTCGGTGGCGGCAGTGATGCTGGCCAAGGCGGTAGGCGACCAGCTGACCTGCGTGTTCGTGGATCACGGCCTGCTTAGGAAGAACGAGGGCGACGAGGTGGAGGGGGTATTCGGCCCCAACGGTCCCTACGATCTGCATTTTATCCGCGTCAACGCCCAGGAGCGTTTTTACAGTAAATTGAAAGGCGTGGAGGAGCCGGAGCGGAAGAGGAAGATCATCGGCGAAGAATTCATACGCGTCTTTGAGGAGGAAGCAAAGAAGATCGGCAAAGTGGATTTCCTGGTGCAGGGAACCATTTATCCGGACGTGGTGGAGAGCGGCCTGGGCGGCGAGTCCGCTGTGATCAAGTCCCACCACAATGTGGGCGGCCTGCCGGACTACGTGGATTTCAAGGAGATCATCGAGCCGCTGCGGGAACTTTTCAAGGACGAGGTTCGCAAGGCCGGTCTGGAACTCGGCATTCCTGAGAAGCTGGTGTACCGCCAGCCGTTCCCCGGTCCCGGTCTGGGCATCCGGATCGTCGGCGAGGTGACTGCGGAGAAGGTGAAGATGGTGCAGGACGCGGACGCGATCTACCGGGAGGAGATCGCCGCGGCGGGGCTTCCCCACACGCCGGATCAGTATTTTGCGGCCCTGACCAATATGCGCTCCGTCGGCGTCATGGGCGACGAGCGCACTTACGATTACGCGGTGGCGCTGCGCGCCGTGAACACGGTGGACTTCATGACTGCCGAGGCGTCCCAGATTCCTTGGGAGGTGCTGCAGCGGGTCACCAGCCGGATCGTCAATGAGGTCGCGCATGTGAACCGAGTACTTTATGATATTACCTCGAAGCCGCCGGGGACGGTGGAATTTGAGTGAGGAAAACCTATGATGATATGACCGATTTTAGCGGTGAACTGCAGCAGACAGTTAAAATGTCGTTTGATAGAGATTCAAACTAGAAATGAAAGAATTGCTTTTGTAGGATTACATACTGAAATTTTCTGAAATCGGAGAGATAGATTTATGGGATTGATTGAACTGGCCAGCGCTGATTCCGTTTGGCGAGGAATGGATTATTATGAAAAGAAAAGGGTGATTTCATGGAAACCAACTGGAGATGCTTCGTATGATGGACAAGTGTCAGGAAGCAACGATCGGCTTTATTTGGTGCACATTGATAAAGAACATCCCAGAAAATCAGGGTGTAACTGTCCTTTTGCGGCAGGTAGACGGGTTATTTGTAAACATATGATCGCGCTTTATTTTACTGCGGAACCCAATGTGGCTGAAGATTTGTTGAAACAGGCAGAAGAATGGGAAAAAGAGGAAGAAGAAAGAGAAAGACAGCATTATATTGACCTTAAAAATTATGTGGACGGTTTATCAAAAATGAACTGCGGCAGGAATTGTATAATGCGTTAGTCGAACTGGAAGATATTAGAAACAGATATTGGTAAAAATATATAAAATGATAGGCAAAAAGAAAGTAGGTAAAAATGCAAAAATTCTTAAAAATTCATTTGCGATCCCAAAGGAAGAAGATGCTATAAAATGTATTCAGAAGCATAAGGAGATTTTGATTGATAAAATTAAACGATTTGGTGATTATGCGGATATTAACATAAATAATCCGGTGGCAGTAGCTGAAAGAGAAAAGATAATTAAAAAATATGTTTGGCTTAGGGGATATCATAGAAGCGTATGCATTTTATATAAATTACCAGAATATGATTTTCTAGTTAAATTTAGCATAGATCCTAGAATAATGAAAATGATAATTTTAACATAGAAAGTAGGGAAATCCTATGTTGGAACACCAAACAATAGAATGGAAAGAGTCATGGCATGACGAATATTTGGAATGGATCTGCGGTTATGCAAATGCCTACGGCGGAACGCTTTATATTGGCAAGAATGATGACGGCGATATTGTTGGTATAAGCGATAAGGACAGCAGGAAATTGTTGGAAGTCATTCCCAACAAGATTACAGATACAATGGGTATTGTGGCGGATGTCAATTTGATATATGAAGGTGATTTGCAGTATATTGAAATTATTGTGGAAAAGTATCCCGCGCTCATCAGTTATCATGGTAAGTATTTTTATCGATCCGGCAGTACCATGAGAACAATTACAGGAAAAGAATTGGATAAAGCACTCTTGAAAGCTCAAGGCAGGACGTGGGACGGTATGCCGGTTTTGAAATTGAAAGTCGAGGATTTAAAGCAAGAAGCGATAGAATTGTTTAAGGAAAAAGCGATAAGGCGTGGCAGACTGACACTGGAGGAAACTAGAGTCGAAGATTCTATCCTTTTGGATAATCTGCATTTGTTTGATGAGGACGGCTACCTGATTCGGGCGGCTATGCTGGCATTTTATAAAGATCCGGAAAAGTGGGTGACCGGTGCTTATGTGAAGATAGGTTATTTTGATCAGTCTGATGCAGATTTGAGGTATCAGGATGAGGTGCATGGCTCTTTGATCGAGCAGGTGGACAAGACGGTTGACCTGGTATATACGAAATATATGAAAGCATTGATTACCTATGAGGGAATCCAGCGGGTGGAGCAGTTTATGTTTCATCCGGATGCTTTTCGGGAGATCCTGCTGAATGCCATTGTTCATAAGGATTACAGTGCCTGTAATCCAATCCAGATCAGTGTGTATGAAGATAAGATCTATATCTGGAATGATGGTGAGATGCCTGAAGGTCTGGATTCAACTGAGAAACTGTTTATGAAACATTCTTCAAAACCCTATAATCCCAAACTGGCGAATGTCTTTTTTATGAGCGGAATGATTGAAGCGTGGGGACGCGGATTTGATAAGATTAAAGAAGCTTGTGCCAGATATGACGGTCCGCTGCCGGAATATAATATAAGCAAGTCAGGAGTTATGGTGCTTTGCAAGGCGTGTGATAGATATCTGGAACTGCTTTCGAGTGGAAAAGAGAATGATTCGGTCAGTGAAATAAAAAGCGAAACGAGTTTTGAAACAAGTATGAAACAAGTTTTGAAACCAAAGGATTATAAGAAACTGGAACCGATTATTGAAAAATTAGCTGCTCAAGAAACCATCAGTATTCAAGAGGTTATGGAATTGACAAAGAAATCAAGAACTACAGCTTGGAGATATATGCAGATATTGATAGATTGTAATGCAGTTGAGGCATCGGGAAATACCAATAATGTAAGTTATAAAAGATCAAAGTGAAAAGAATAAGGGAAAAAGTATGACAGAGCATCAATTGAAAGAGATACCAAAATATTTTCTGGATAATGGAAATACGAATCTGCGTGAAATAAGGAGGCAAGAGTTTGATGCTCTGGTAGACAGTATGATATGGAAAATAGCAGTCTGCGACGATTCCGATGCGGACCGGCAGGATCTTTGCGGCATGGTCCGCCGGTGGGCGGATGCGGCGGGGCGCAGTGTGCAGATATTCGGGTTTCCGTCGGCGGAAAGCTTTCTCTTCGCGTACGCGGAAGATCGCGTGGCTGACATTCTTCTGCTGGACGTAGAGATGGCCGGGATGGATGGAATCGGTCTGGCCAAACGCATACGGCGCGAAGGCGGCCGGGCGGAGATCATATTTGTAACCTCTCATTTTGAGTTTATTGCAGAAGGGTACGAGGTTGACGCCTTACATTATCTGGTAAAGCCCGTGTCGGAGCAGAAGCTTTGCGAGGTTTTGGACCGGGCGGCCGCGCGGCTGGCTGCGGAGCCGCCGTCAGTGGTCGTAACCTGTGACGGGGAGACGATGAAGATTTATGAGGCGGACATTCTCTATGCGGAATCGTTCGCCCATTATATCGAGATTCACACCCGCGCGGGCGTTTACAGGATCAAGGAGAGCATCGCGGCGTTTGAGACGAAGCTGAGTGCGGATTTCTACCGTGCCCATCGCTCTTATATCATCAATCTGAAGGCGGTGGAGCGGGTCTCCCGCACGTCTGTGATTCTGACGGGCGGGATCGCAATCCCGTTGGCCCGGGGGAAATACGACAGCCTGAACCGCGCGTTCATAGAGAGGAACTGACATGCTGAAACGGACTTATTTGAAGCTGGCGGAATACCAGACGGAGCAGTCCCGGCAGCACCTTGAAGAGGTGCGGAGCATCCACCGGGAGATGCGGGGATACAAGCACGATTTTCACAACCATCTGCAGACGCTGAAAAGCTATCTGGACGCCGGGGATGCGGAACGGGCCCGGGAATACATTTCCGAGCTGGACCGGCAGCTTATGAATGTGGATACGCTCCTAAAAACCGGCAACGTCTCGCTGGACGCCATTCTCTCCGCCAAGATCGCGCAGGCGAAGAGTGAGAATGTCTCTGTGACGGTGAAGGCCAATGTCCCCGACGGGCTGACGGTCAGCGATCTGGAGCTTTCCATCATCGTGGGGAATCTTCTTGACAATGCCATCGAGGCGTGCCGTGAGGCGGACGGGGAGCGGTTTATCCGCATCTTCATCGGCATGAAGGGGAAGATGCTTTATTTCTCCCTGCTCAATTCCGCTGGTGCAAAGAGGGAGAAGATGAATGGCTTTTTCAAAACCGGCAAGTCCGGCGTCCACGGATTCGGCCTGAGGCGGGCGGAGGCGATCATAAAGGATCACGGCGGCTGGGTCAAATATAACAGCGAGGACGGGGCGTTCACGTCGGAGTTTCTGGTTCCGGCGCTGGTGTAGGACGCCGGAAATCCGGTGTAGGTATTTTGTGTGTTGGAGTGATTCAAGAGGCTGCTGTCAGAGGACTTTTGGATGCTGATGTGATATAAAAAGCCTAGAAAGTTATGGTATGTTAACGCGACACAAGAATTACCGTCGGCAGATTTTGCATGCTGGCACGATACAGAAAAATCTGTTGTTGACAGCTTTTTGGTTGGCGTATAACAATTCGTGCACCGGACGCAGCAGTTGGTGCACGAATTTTCTTTTTGTACACGAGACATGCTATTCTGTGGGCGAAAGGGGGAAACGGCTTTGGAATACGAAAAAGAACCCGGCAAAAAGCCCTATAAATCGACGCTTAACAATGCGTTCTGGAGCCTGCGGGAAATGATAAAGGATGCACCCGCATCGCTGTTTCTAATGATCCTTGAGGTGCCGTTGGCGGTATTTCTGGCCTGGAGCGAGGTGCGCCTGCCTGCGCTGGTGGTGGGAGAGGTGATGAATCCGGCCTCCCTGGAGCACGCCGCGCTGACGGTAGGACTGTTCCTCCTGGCAGTACTTCTTGCCACCCTCCTCAGAGACACCTGCGGGTCGGTGCTGAATGTGCTTCTGCAGCGATACCGCTATATCCAGGGTGCCCGGCTTGACAGGAAAGCTCTGGAGTGCTTCTATCAGACCTTCGAGAAGAAAGAGACCAGAGATCTGCACGGCCGGGCGGAGCTGGCGTCGTGGATGATGAATGGCCGGCAGCCTCT
>CANPZZ010000093.1 GCA_947589125.1 uncultured Lachnospiraceae bacterium | reverse complement strand
TCCTCCCACAGAGCCCATGCTTCCGTCGAGGGCGTGACCAAGTTCATCACCGCCAAGGGCGGCACCAACGCGGTCGGCTATCTGATGCAGAAAGAGATCGATTTCCTGGGCAACGCGGTAGAGAACCCGGTGAGACCGTTCGTAGCGATCCTGGGCGGCGCCAAGGTTGCCGACAAGCTGAACGTGATCAATAACCTGCTTGAGAAGTGCGATACGCTGATCATCGGCGGCGGCATGGCGTTCACGTTCCTGAAGGCCCAGGGCAAGGGCGTAGGCAACTCCCTGGTAGACGACGAGAAGATCGACTACTGCAAGGAAATGATGGAGAAGGCCGCAAAGCTCGGCAAGAAGCTGCTTCTGCCGGTCGACACCACCGTAGCTGCTTCCTTCCCGAATCCGATCGACGCTCCGATCGAGGTATCCGTAGTTTCCTCCGACGCGATCCCGGCCGACATGGAAGGCCTGGATATCGGACCGGAGACTGCCAAGCTGTATGCTGACGCTGTGAAGTCCGCCAAGACCGTTGTCTGGAACGGACCGATGGGCGTATTCGAGAATCCGATCCTGGCGAAGGGCACCATCGCGGTCGCCAAGGCTCTGGCCGAAACCGAAGCTACCACGATCATCGGCGGCGGCGATTCCGCGGCGGCTATGAACCAGCTTGGTTTCGCCGACAAGGTCAGCCACATCTCCACCGGCGGCGGCGCTTCCCTTGAGTTCCTTGAGGGCAAAGAGCTTCCGGGCGTTGCGGCGGCGGACGACAAGTAAAGAATAAAACAGGAGAATATAAATTATGGCAAGAAAGAAAATCATCGCAGGCAACTGGAAGATGAACATGACTCCCAGCGAGGCGGTTGCGTTAGTCGAGCAGTTAAAGCCCCTGGTCGTCAATGACGACGTGGACGTGGTCTTCTGCGTACCGGCCATCGACATCATCCCGGCCATGAAGGCTGCCGAGGGGACGAATATCCAGATCGGCGCCGAGAATATGTACTACGAGGAGAAGGGCGCCTACACCGGCGAGATTTCCCCGAACATGCTGGTAGACGCCGGCGTCAAGTACGTGATCATCGGCCACTCTGAGAGAAGAGAGTATTTCGCAGAGACCGACGAAACCGTCAATAAGAAGATCCTCAAGGCCTTCGAACACAATATCACCCCGATCATCTGCTGCGGCGAGTCCTTAAAGCAGCGTGAGCAGGGCATCACCATCGACTGGATCCGTCAGCAGATCAAGATCGCCTTCCTGGGCGTGACCGCGGACCAGGCGAAGACGGCTGTCATCGCCTACGAGCCCATCTGGGCCATCGGCACCGGCAAGGTAGCCACCACCGAGCAGGCTCAGGAGGTCTGCGCGGCGATCCGCGCCTGCATCGGCGAGCTGTACGATGAAGCCACCGCGGCGGCGATCCGCATCCAGTACGGCGGTTCTGTATCTGCTTCCAGCGCTCCGGAGCTGTTCGCACAGCCCGATATCGACGGCGGCCTGGTAGGCGGCGCGTCGCTCAAGCCGGATTTCGGAACGATCGTGCGGTACAACAAGTAATCGTCAACTATAATAAGTAATAACCGTTTTCGATAAAAGAACGGAAATACGAGCGGGGCGTCACTGGCGCTCTGCTCGCATGGAAATAAGACAGGGCCCTGTGGTTTATCATTTTCCATAGGGCCCTTTGTAAACCAGGAGAATGTTTATGGGTGATATGCAGCTTCTGTTAAAAGACATTCCTGTTATGGAAATATCGGAAACAGGCGTCTGTCGGGTACTCGTGCCGGAACTGCTTCCGTACGCCCTGCGGCGGGAGACGGTCACATTTCCGGATGTGGCAGAATGGGCCGCCGGCCGCACGCTTCCCATGGGAAGGAGTTTCGCAAAGGAAATTCTCGGCGCGCTGCGTCTCTCTCAGGTAAACCGCTTCGCTGTCTGCAAGGCGTGCCGGGGACTGAGCTTGTCGGATTCTTATTGGCTTCGCCAGGAAGACGACACGAAGACCTGGAAAGATGTGAATTTGTTTCGAAATCCGTTCATGCTCTATGTGTCAGAGATATCCCTGTCCGGCCGCGTCCTAAGCGAATATGCCCGTCAGATGCAGCTTGAGGAGATGCGCAGGAGCATCCGGCAGCATATTCCCAGGATACATACTCCGGAAATAACGACTCAGGGGACCAGCGCGAAAGCATGGCTTCGCGCGGAGAACGGTCTTTTTTTGCATAAAGTCGGACGGTACGAGCTCCCCGCGGATGAGATTCTGACAGCGCTGCATTTTCCCCATATTTCCTATTCCCGGTCTGAGGAAAATGAAATCTCCGCCTATCTGGCGCCTGAACGCCGCGAATGGCTGGAAGGCATTGGGGAGGCGGTAGTGAAATCACGAATCTTCACGTCGGAAGACACGGCTTATGTGACATTTGAGGAATTCCGCATCTATTGCGATGCACAGGGGCTGAACCCATGGCAGGAGGCTATGAAGCTGGATCACGCCGCATATCTGCGCATACAGATCGCGGATTATATTCTGAATAATCCGGACAGACACGAGCAGAACTGGGGATTCCTAATGGATAATGCGACAGGGCGGATCAAGGAGTTTTGCCCGCTGTTCGACCATGACCGGGCTTTCTGCGGCGACGAACGGGTCATTTCCCAGACGACAGAGTCGCCGGCTGCACTAAAGGAAACGGCGATAAAGGCTCAGGCCGAGCTGCAGCTTAAGCTGCCGGAACCGGAACAGATGAAGAAGCCGGAGGAGCTGAATCCGCGGCAATGGGAGCAGGTGAAGGGACATATTCGAGAACTTATTCTTACGTAAAGACGCGGGAACAGCCGGATGTACCGGCGCCTGTTCCCGCGACAGAATTTAAAATAATATCAGCCGTCGTTTCGGAGTGTGACTTTGTCACCGGCAGAATCGACGGTTGTTTTATGTCAGTATATAAAAAGAGCGCCAGTGACGCGCTCTTTGTATTATGCGTGAGTTCAACAAAATATAACATTGTGTTGAACTGGATATCACCATGCTATGATAGCATAATTCAAAATAGATTTCAATTCTTTTTCGCTGGTAATGTTTTAATCTTTTCTTAAAATCTCCCATGAAAATTCGGAATTATAGATTCAATTTCAGAAAAACCATATCCTTATCATCCTGATCGATCGAGAGATACCGCTTGGTGATCTCCAGTGAAGAATGATTGTAAATGGACATGATAAGCGCCGGCGGAACGCCGTCCTTCCAGGCGTGATAACCGAAGGTTTTGCGCAGGGAGTGACAGCTGATCGTGCCGGTCAGCTGAAGATCCGAGGCCGCGTTTTTGATAATATGAAATGCCTGCGTGCGGTCGATATGCCGGTTTTGTCCCTCGCGGCTTTTGAAAATGTACATTTTCGGACTGATCTCATACTGTAATTCCATCAATAGTTTCAGGGCCTTGGTGGCTTCCTTGTTCAGCGCGATCTGGTTGCTTTTGCCGGTTTTCTGCTCGGTGAGCATGATGTGGTCCCGGAACCGCCTGCATTCAAAACTGTATACATCTCCCCAGGTCAGTGCGAGCAGATCTCCGATTCGCAGAGAGGTGTTGACACCGAGAGTAAAAAGGGTGTAATTGCGCACCTGATGCCTGTCAAGATAATACTGTTTGAGCCGTTGAATGTCTTTTTTGTCTTTAATTGGCTGTGTTTTCTGCATAACCATATGCACCTCCATGTCGATATTTGACAGAAACTGTCACATTTTAATATTATCAGCCTTTTTGGCACATATTGGGCGATTTATGCAGAAAATACGAGCAGGACGTCACTGGCGTCCTGCCTGCATGGAAATATGTTGTCAGCGCTTTTGCTTGGCGCCGACATCAAATTCAACACAATGTTATATTCTGTTGAACTGGAGATTCACCTATAGGAACCGGCGGATACCGCATCTTGAATGATGGGTCCGCCTGCTTTATGAAAAACCGGGATGAAATGCGTGGGTCTTGCGGCAGCGCAGTTCGGAAAGGGGTCATAGCAGCCACAGTGTGGGCATCGGTCATCCGTGCCGCCAGAGCAGAACAGCATCTGCAGAGGGCGGGACGGAATGGCGAAGCCTGCCCTTTGTGACCTCCGAGATTCCGAAACGGCATTGCGGGAATCGCGCTGCAGGAATCGCGTTATAGCGCCGCAGTTACAAGCGAAAGGAGTGTCACCAAAGAATGCTGTGGTATGTGATACAGACCTATACAGGCCGGGAGGAGAACCTGATCCGAATGGTGCAAAAGATCGTACCGCCGGAGTTGTACGGAGAGTGCTTTGTGGTCTACCACGAGCAGCTGCGGCACCGGCAGCAGCAGAATCAGGTTCATGTGGAACGGATATTTCCCGGCTACGTATTCATTACTTCCGAAGTACCGGAAAAGCTTTTCCTTTTCCTGAAAAATGTGCCGGCCATGTCGAAGCTGATGAGCGACGGCGGCTTCTATTTCCTGCCGCTGGACGCGGCGGAAGCCCGGTTTCTGGCGGATATCATGGACGGGAACCATGTGATCCGGCTCTCCTATGTAGCCACCGACGGCAAAGACCATGTGACCTACGTGACCGGTCCGTTGGAGATGGCGCTTAAAGCAGAGACAGAGCGGGTCATGGGATATCATTTCCGTCTGCGTTACGCGCGGGTGCGCCTGGCGCTGGCGGGTGAGGAGAAAGAAGTCCGCATGGGCATCATCCTGGACAATGACGTCCGCAGGGAGCTGACCTACGGCAAGGTGGAAGCGCCGATGGCGGTGCCGGAGAAGTACCGGGTGGCGGCGCGCGAAGAGGAGCGGCAGGATTTCACTCAGGGAGAAATGGTCCGGGTGATCCGCGGCGCGTTCGCGCCCTCAATCGCCATGATCTATCAGGTAAAAAAGCACAGTGTGATTATCGGTGTGAAGCTCTTCGGGAGGGATACCCCCTCGGAGGTATCATTTGGAGATATTGAAAAATTGTCATCATGAGAACGCAGCAGGGCCGGATGGCCGCGCAGAAAACCGTCGTTCTCATGGTCATCAGGAAAGGAGCGGCACAGATGCAGTGGTACCTTCTTAAGACATGGACCGGCCGGGAAGAAGAGCTGGTGAAGGAAATTCGCCGGACCGTGCCGTCCTACATGTATGAAGATGTATTTGTAATCTACACAGAGCGAATCTGGCGGCGCCAGGGGCGGAGCATTGTCCACCCTGAGCCGCTTTTTCATGGCTGCGTATTCCTGACCTGCCGCGAATCCGAGCCGATCTGGCGGCGGATGGGGCAGGTGCCGTTTCTGACACAGTGGATGGCGATGGGGTATCTGACGGTGTATCCGCTGATGGAGAAGGACGCGGAGTTTCTGCAGAAGATCGCGGGAGACGAGCATTTGATGAGATTGTCGTATGTGCTGCGGGAGAGGGACGGCGTATCCGCATCGAAGAGAGAGTCGGGAAAGGTGAAAGATCTGGCTCAGTCTGCTGCAAATGATGAATTTATGAGCATAAATGGTGGCAGAGATTTGGGAGATGCAGATGATGGAGCAGAAGTAGGTGCTGCAGGCAGCGGCGTCCGGTATCGTGTCTCCGGGCCATTGGAGTACTGCCTGGAGAATATTGACAGTATTGAGTTCCGGAAGCGGTTCGTGAAGCTTCATAAGCGGCTCTGGGGCGAGGACATGGTGATTGCCATGGGGATCGTGCTGAGTGAGGATATGGAGCAGGGACTGGTGTATGAAGGGTTGGAAGTAGATACGGAGATTCCGGATGGATGGACGATGTTGAAGATTAAGAAAGACGCGGATGGGAAGCGGGAGTATGCTGCGGGAGAAAGAAATTATCCGGCGGAGAAAATTTGTCCAACTGATGGAACGATCTATCCTGCAGACGGTACAATCACATTACTACCGGAAAATTATGGAAAGATAGCGCGGGTTGGATGATATTTGGCCTGATAGGCCGTAAATTATTGCTCTGCCTGTGCAGAAATACAGAGAAACTCCCCGGCGAATCGGCGGAGAAAAGAACAGGAACATGATACATGAAAGATAACAGTTTTATAGACAGGCATATCCCGAAAAACAAATGGATACAGATGATTGGCCTTCTGGTCATCGATACAATGATCATCTGCCTGTCCGCATTTCTTGGACTGATCGTCCGTTTCGATTTGAGCTGGGCGGCGGTGCCGCCGGAATATAAGGCCGTTGTCATACGGTATCTGCCAACGTACATTACCGGTACGCTGGCAGTTTTTTTGTTCCGGAAAATGTACGACATTGTGTGGAGCGCCGCCGGGGTGCGGGAGGCGCTGAATATTGTCGGGACGTGTGGTATCGCGGCGCTTCTGCAGACAGGCGGGATGATGCTTTTGCAGTTTGCGGTGCCCAGGAGTTATTACCTGATCTCCTTTGTGGTGCTGTGCGGGATGTCGCTGGCGGTGAGGTTGTCCTATCGGATATGGGCTTCGCTTTTGGGATCTGGCAGGCGTGGAAGAAATGGAAAGCGGATCATGATTGTCGGGGCCGGAACTTCCGGAACCGTGATCCTGAAGGAGATACATACCAGTTCATTTGTGAATGATACGGTTGTCTGTTTTGTGGACGACGATAAGAATAAAGTCGGAAAGATATTAAACGGCGTGCCTATTGAGGGGACGCGTTATGACATCCCGCGGCTGGCGGAGAAGTACCGGGTGGATGAGATCTACATTGCCATGCCTGCGGCACCGGCACAAGCCCGGAAGGACATTATTGATATCTGCCAGAAAACAGGCTGTAAAGTGAAGATCCTGCCGGGTATCTACCAGCTGCTGAACGATGAGGTCAGCGTATCAAAGCTGCGCGAGGTGCAGATCGAGGACCTGCTGGGCCGGGAGCCGATCCGGGTGGATCTGGATGAGATCATCGGATATGTGAGCGGGAAGACGATCCTGGTCACCGGGGGCGGTGGTTCCATCGGGAGCGAGCTGTGCAGGCAGATCGCAGGACATAACCCGAAGCGGCTGATCATTTTTGATGTGTATGAAAACAATGCTTACGATATCCAGCAGGAGTTGAAGGAGAGCCATCCGGAGCTGGATCTGGTAGTACTGATCGGTTCAGTACGGAACACACATCGGATGGAGAGTGTGTTTGCGAAATACCGGCCGGATATCGTGTACCACGCGGCGGCGCACAAGCATGTGCCGCTGATGGAGGACAGTCCGTGCGAGGCGATTAAGAATAATGTGTTCGGTACTTACAAGACCGCGAAAGCGGCGGATAAATACGGGACGAAGCGGTTTGTGCTGATCTCGACCGATAAGGCAGTGAACCCGACGAACATCATGGGAGCCAGCAAGAGACTGTGCGAGATGGTCGTCCAGATGATGGACGCCAGGTCGGAGACGGACTTCGTGGCAGTGCGGTTTGGAAATGTGCTGGGGAGCAATGGTTCGGTTATTCCGCTATTTAAGAAGCAGATTGAGGCGGGCGGGCCGGTGACGGTGACGCACCCGGATATTATTCGGTACTTTATGACGATACCGGAGGCGGTTTCTCTTGTCCTGCAGGCGGGCGCCTATGCGAAAGGCGGGGAGATCTTCGTGCTGGACATGGGAAAGCCGGTGAAGATCCTGGATCTGGCGGAGAACCTGATAAGGCTGTCGGGGTATGAACCGTATGTAGATATACCGATTGAATTCACAGGGCTGCGCCCCGGGGAGAAGTTGTATGAGGAGTTGCTGATGGGGGAGGAAGGGCTGCAGGATACGCCGAATAAGCTGATCCATATCGGGAGGCCGATCGAGTTTGATGTGGGGAAGCTGGAGAAGGATCTGGCGAGGTTATATGAAGTAGCAAACCAGGATACGGAGCGGGTGAAGGCCTTGGTGAAAGAGATGGTGCCGACGTACCAGCCACAGGGATAAGGCGCTATGGTACACCATAGCCATGGATAGAAAGAAAAGGGAGGGGGTAATCTCTCTCTTTACATTTCTATGCAAACAGAGAGTGTCTGATGATCTGTTCGTATGGTCTGATTATTAATCTAGAACGATCGGAGCAACTATGTATCAAAAGATTAAACGGTCAATAGATGTTATTTTATCGGGGGCGGGACTTATTATACTGAGTCCGTTCCTGCTGGGGATCAGTCTGGCGATAAAGCTGGATTCTCCCGGTCCGGTGCTGTTTAAGCAGAAACGTGTGGGGATTCATAAGACCTATTTCAATATCCTAAAGTTCCGCACTATGCGGACGGATACGCCGAAGGACATGCCTACGCATATGCTGGCAAATCCGGATCAGTACATAACCAGAGTTGGACATTTTCTGCGGAAAACTTCCTTGGATGAATTACCACAGATTATCAATATCCTGAAGGGTGACATGAGTATCGTGGGGCCGAGGCCGGCCCTTTGGAATCAGGATGACCTGGTGGCGGAGCGGGACAGGTACGGTGCCAATGACGTGACGCCGGGGCTGACCGGCTGGGCGCAGGTGAATGGAAGGGACGAACTGGAGATCCCGGTGAAGGCCAGACTGGACGGGGAGTATGTGAAGCATATGGGATTTCGGATGGACTGTGTGTGTTTCCTGCGGACGGTCCGGGCTGTGATAAAGCATGACGGCGTGGTGGAAGGCGGTACTGGGGAAATGAGGAAGAAAACGTCCATTGTATCCAATGCAGGGGGACAGGCTTCCGGCAGATAATATGAATTTTAGGCTATTTTTCAAAAGATTGCCGAAACACTAGGAAATGGAGAAAAATCAGCAACTTTGGGGGAAAGAACCGTGAAGCAGTGGCTTAGCGGAGAGCTTGTGCAGTGGTGAAGAAACTAAAGTGATATGTGATATTGGGGAAATATTTAGTAAGTTACTAATATCCTAAGACTTATAATTGTGGAATCTATGACGAAACTCTTGGCCAGATACAAGAAAGTATCCAGCTGAGCCTTTTAATAAATAGAAACGGGAAAGAGACTGCATGAAGAAGATACTGATTGTATGCCAGTACTACTATCCAGAAAATTTTCAGATTACACCCATCGCGGAACAGCTGGCGGCTGATGGAATTGAAATCACTGTGCTGACAGGACTACCGAATTACCCACAGGGAATCGTACTGGAGGAATATAAAAATGGCCATCGCGATGAGTGGATCAATGGTGTCCATATCTTGAGATGTTTTGAAATCGGTCGAAGAAAGGGTGCCTTTTGGCTGCTAGCCAATTACATGAGTTTCACACTGTCATCACTGCACAAGGCTGGGAGACTGAAGAATGACTACGACCTGGTCTTTATTTACCAACTTTCGCCTATTCTCATGGCGTTGCCCGGCTTAAAATATGCCAGGAAACACAAGGTTCCGGTGCTTCTGTATTGCTGTGACCAGTGGCCGGAATCCCTGAAGGTGTACATAAAAAGCGAGAAGAACCTGTTGTTCCGTATCATGAAACGGGTCAGCAAATATGTATATGCCTCAGCAGACAAGGTGTTATGCCAGTCATCGAGTTTCGTGGACTATCTGGTGCAGACTCATGGGCTGGACAGGGACAGACTGGAATACCTGCCGGCGTTTGCGGATGAGTCGTATCTGAAAGAGGATT
>CANPZZ010000092.1 GCA_947589125.1 uncultured Lachnospiraceae bacterium | reverse complement strand
AAATTCTCGCGAATTTGCCGTTGCCCTCAAACTGGCGTTTTCGAATTTAGAAAGACTTCCCTTCGGAGTCATGAGCGCCCGGGATGTGCCCCGGCCCCCGCCTGTCCCGCGTACCTCCCGCACCCACGCTATTTCTCATACAAAAACTTCTCCGGCAGCGTCAGCTTAAAATCCACCGCCAGATCCCTGAAATTCTGCGGCGTAATCGTCTGCCTCTTGCCCTGTCCCATAGACAGCACCTTCACCAGAATATCCGCCGCCTTCTCCACCGTATGCATCAGACCGAAGGTAGAATCGAAATCTTCACCGGTACAGAACATACCGTGATGAGCCCAGATCGCCACATCATACTTCTTCATCAATTCACTGGTCGCCACCGCGACGTCGCGCCCGCCCGGCACCATCCACCCGACGACGCCGATGCCGTCCGGGAATACCACCGGGCACTCGGTCATCATTTCCCAGATCTCCCTAGTGAATACCTCGTCCTCCAGCGGCAGCACAAAGGTCAGCGCCACCGTGTTAGCCGGATGCGCATGATAAACCACACGGTACCTGCCGTTCGTCACCTTCTTCTTCACTTCCAGATTCATCAGGTGGGACGGCAGCTCGCTGGTGGGTCTTCCGCCTTTTACCAATCCCCAGCGGATCCGGTAATTCTCGCCCTTATCGTCCACCTCGATGATGCAGATATTGGCCTCCGGCTCCCGCTTCACATTCTGAAAATACTTGCCGCTGCCGGTCACCAGGAAATACTCTCCCGCCAGATCCGGCACCGTAGTGCCGATGGGCTGCCACGGCTTGTCCTCGTTCAGATCCTCCATCACCGCCTCGATCTCTTCCGTCTTGATCCGGTAGCTCAGATTGCCGCCGTTGCGCTCGTGCCAGTTCTGATGGAACCCATCGTCGCACACCCTGATAAATCCCTGTACAAATTCCGCATCCAATACTTTCATCGCTTTCTCCTTCTTTCCTGAATTATGTATGATCAACAGGATATTTCTCTTTGATCCGAATGGAACACTTTGCCCATATTCCGTCAGTCCTCCGCAGGAACCGGGTATTCCTTCACCTCAAACGACTTAAAGATCGCCTCTCTCGCCTCCGTCAGACCGGCATATTCCCCGGCCTTTATCATCTGGGCCGTCAGGTTGCCGATGGCCGTCGCCTCCGTCGGTCCCGCATACACGGGCCGCTCCGTGTATTTCGCGGTGAGACGGTTTAAATAATCCGCGTTGGCTCCGCCGCCAACGATATGTACCTGCCGGTAATGCTTTCCAGTCACCTGCTCCAGTTCCTCGATGGTCTCTCCGTAACAACTGGCCAGACTGTTGTAAATGACCGCCGCAAGCTGCCCGGCTGTCTGCGGAACCGGCTGACCGGACGCCCTGCAGAAATCCTGCACCGCCTGCGTCATATTCTCCGGCGCCAGGAAACAGTCGTCGTTGCAGGCCACGATGGATGAAATCGTCTCGTGGGAGGCCATCTCACACAGTTCTCCGAAGGAATAATCCTCGCCCGCCTCCGCCAGCTCCTTCTTCACCGACTGGATCATCCACAGGCCCATGATATTCTTCAGATACCGGAACCGGTAATCATAGCCGCCCTCGTTGGTGAAATTCCGCTTCATGCTCTCCAGGGAGCAGTCCGCTTCCATCCGCTCCGTACCCATCAGCGACCAGGTGCCGGAACTGATGTAGAGAACATCCGCTTCGTTGGACGGCACCGCCGCCACGGCGGAACCAGTGTCGTGGGTAGGCGGAAGCACCACCTGACAGTTAAAGCCCACCTCTTCCTGAACCTGCGGCGTCAGATCCCCGACCACGGTGCCCGGCACGGACAGCGGCCCGAACCACTCCGTCGGATAGCCAAGCATTTCAATCAGTTCCAGATCCCATTCCTTCGTATAGGGATTCACCAGCTGGCTTGTCGTCGCCTCCGTGTATTCCTGCTTCTTCACCCCGGTCAGCAGGAAATGGAAATAATCCGGAATCATCAGAAGCGACTTCGCCTGCGCCAGATACTCCGGATTCTGCTTCTTCACCGCCATCAGCTGATAGACTGTGTTGAAGATCGCCTTCTGGATACCGGTCCGCTCATAAAGCCTGTCCTGGGAAATGATCTTGTAGACCTCGTCGTCCATTCCCTTCGTCCGGCCGTCCCGGTAGCCGACGGTATTGCCCACGACCCGGTCGTTCTCATCCAGAAGCACGAAATCAACGCCCCAGGTGTCAATTCCCATACTGACCGGAATACGCCCAAGCTCGCGGCAGCGCTTCATGCCGTCCTTGATATGGCCGAACAGTTCTTCCACATCCCAGCACAGATGTCCGTCCTTCTTCTTCATGCCGTTGGGAAAGCGGTAGACCTCTTCCAGAACAATACGGCCGTCCTGCACGCTGCCCAGGATATGCCTGCCGCTGGAAGCCCCGATATCCACCGCCAGATAGTACTGCGCCATCGTATACCCCTCCTTTGCCTTATGCTGCATTTATTATAACGCGCTTTTTCTCAGAAAGAAAGGTCTTTGTTAGCGAAAAAAACGTCTTGATTTGCACAATAGGAACCATTGTGTTATACTTACTGTGCCGACTGGATCCGGACGGCCGCTTTGTTCTATACCCGCAGTTGTGAACGAAGCGAAGTGTCCGCCGTTTTTACCACGCTGCATTCAGACGCGGCACCTGTACAGCCTGTCACATATCCGCACCATGCCTGCTGGTAACCCACCGACCATGCCTGCCGATAACCTACCGACCATGCCTGCCGGTAACCTGTCTCAATGGCAGTACGTATCCTCCACGAAAGGAGCCCCCTTCCCATGAACCAACAGCTTATTGACCGCTTAAGCGTCATCACGGAAGAAGAACAGGCAATCCTCGCCGGCCGCGGCGAGATCGACGCCACTCTTTACTCCGCCAGGAACGGTCCCATGGTCATCGACAGCGGCAAGATGCTGGAACACGGCAAACTGATCCGGATCCGGCCCCACACCCGGTTCGTTCATTTTCCGAAGCACCGCCATAATTACGTAGAAGTCATCTACATGTGTCAGGGACAGACCCCCCATATCATTGACGGCAACCAGGTGCTTCTGCGGACCGGCGAGCTTCTCTTCCTGAACCAGAACGCCGTGCAGGAGATCCTTCCGGCCGGAAAGGACGATATCGCGGTCAATTTCATTATTCTGCCTGAGTTTTTCGACACCGCGTTTCAGATGCTGGGGGAAGAGGAAAATAATCTCCGGGATTTTCTGATCAGCTGCCTGCGGCAGGAGAATCTCTTCGGCAACTATCTGCATTTTCAGGTAGCCGATATCCTTCCGGTCCAGAATCTGGTGGAAAATATGGTCTGGACCCTGTTAAACAACCAGCAGGACAAGCGCAGCATCAACCAGATCACCATGGGGCTTCTGTTCCTGCAGCTGACCCACTGCACGGAGCGCCTTCATTCCGCCTCCCAATCCCCCGATCAGCAGCTGGCGCTGCAGGTCCTGCGCTATATCGACGAAAATTACCGGGAAGGCGAACTGACCGAGCTGGCCGCTATCCTGGGCTATGACGTGCCCTGGCTCAGCCGTGCTGTTAAGAGGCTTCTCGGCCGCACCTATAAAGAACTGCTGCAGATCAAACGGCTGAATCAGGCCGCATTTCTGCTTCAGAGCACACGCCTGCCGATAGCCGATATCTGCAACGCGGTGGGCTACGATAATACCAGCTATTTCCACCGGATCTTCCGGGAATATTACCATCAGACGCCGAAGGATTACCGCCGCTCGCAGACCAGTCCGGCGGGGACGTAAACGTTACGCTGTTATAATGCCGTTATAAATACAAGCAAGGCATCTCTGGCTCCTTACTCGCATGGAAAAAAAGCGCCGGTGACTTCATCCGTCGCCAGCGCTTTCTGTGGTCCTCTTCTATGGTCTTTCTTCTGTGGTGATTCTTCTGCGATCCTTCTTGTCCGGAAAACAGTTCTATATCTTCTCGAACCGCTCCACATCCGTCACAAATATGGTCGCTCCGCCGAGCTCGACCGTCATCGGCATCATCATATAACCTGCCGAGATGGAAGCCACATTGGGAGTGGGTACATTGCATGTGATCTTCTGCCTCTTTCCGCAAGTTTCCTGAATCAGACGGATCGCCTCGTCCACCTTTTCCTCTTCCGTACCGATCATCAGCGTGGCGTTGCCTTTCTTTAAGAAGCCGCCTGTCGTAGCCAGCCGGGTCACCCCGAAGCCATGCTCATTCAGCGCGTCCGTCACCCTGGTACCGTCATCCGAACCTACGATTGCAAAAATAATCTTCATCTCTGACACCCCCATTTTCCTGTTTTGCCCGTTTCTGAGTTTCTACTTGCTGATCGTTACTATCGTACTTCCCTCATAGGTAATCTGCACGCTGTTGCCCGGCTGAAGATCTGCCGGTATCGACGCAGAACCCCAGGAGAACGTATAGCTGCTGCCATTCGACGCCTGAATCGTCACACCGGTCGGATCGCACTGGAGCACCGTGCCGGAAATACTTGAACCTCCCGTGCTCGGCTGGGTATCTGTACCGGGAGCCGGCGTCTGACCTCCTGCCGACGGTCCCTGTTCATTCCCGCCGGGTGTCGTCGCTGTTCCTCCAGGTGTTGTCTCCGTCCCGCCAGGTGCCGGCGTCGTCCCGCCGGGCGTCGTCGTTGCCCCGGGCGTCGTTCCGCCTGTCTGCGTGGCGGTCGGTCTGTTCTCCGTCTCTGTCGCAGCCGCCGTAGTCGCGGGCGGATCATCCGACAGGTAGCTCTTGGATACAAATCCTGTCAGTCCCTTCCAGGTAACACGCATCCATCCGTTATCCGATTCGCCTGTAATCTGAACGCTCTCTCCCTCCGAAAGCGCGCCCAGGATCTCAGTAGATGTGGAGTAACCGGCTCTTACGCGAACGGAGGATTTGGCATACATGGTCTTGCTTAGTTCGCGCACCTCATATTCCCTTGCAGCCGTCGTCTCAGGCGCCGCGGTTGTCGTCGGGGCTGCGGTCGCAGATGCAGTCGTCTCAGGAGCGGCCGCTGCAGAAGCTTCTGTCGGCTCCGGCTGAGTCTCTTCCGGTGAGGACTGGGTATCTTCGGCCACCGTTTCACCTGTAATGATATTAATCTTCGTTCCCCCTGCCTGAGCCGTCGTCTCTTCGCTCTGAGAATCCGGCGTCTCTGCCGCCGAAGAATCATTATCACCGGTCTTTTCTTCCTGAGCCCCCGTCGTTCCGTTGATAATAACGCCGGAACCATCTCCGCATGCCGTTAGCGCCAGAGCCATTACGGCGGCGGCCACCCATATGTACATTCTCCTCTTCATCGCCAATCCTCCATATCTTGTACTTTCTAAGATAATAGTATACACCATTTTGATAGACATTTCCACTATTTCTTTCCATTCATTTCAAACCCGCAGCGATTTGCCGCGGCGGCCCGGGAATGCACATCACTGCTTCTGACGCAGCAGCGGCAAAAGGTTCGCCACCTCCCCCTGCGTTTCCGGCTGCAGGAAGGAATCATAGCTGTAAAAACAATATCCGGACACATCGCCGGACAGGCGGCCTTCCACTACCTGGCGTCCGATGATATCGCTTCGACGCAGCCACTCGGACACTTCATTATAGTCAGAAACGTTCGTCCCGGCCCGGTAGATTCCCAGTCCCAGATACAGCTTTACATTCCCCCGTTTCTTAAGGTCGCGCCAGGTCGTGAGATTCGCCGCAAACGCGTAAGGCGCAGGCGCGCCCGCGGATGTCTTCGTCTCGAACCCCCAGTAAAGCTGCGGCATGACGTAGTCGATGAAACCATCCTCGCTCATCCACCGGTCAATATCCACAAACAGCTTCTCATCGCTTCGCAGATGCTCCACATATCCCTGGGGACTGATCCCAAATTCCACCTGGGGCTTCTCTTCCTTAATAGCCCGGTAGACGCGGCTCACCAGGTCGCTGACCTGATCACGGCGCCACTGGGCAACGGGAAGACGGCTGCCGCTGGCTCTGTACTCGGGGAGATCGAACTGCCTTCCTTCCACCGTATCATCCAGCTCCGGATAGAAATAGTCGTCGAAATGAATACCGTCCACGTCATAGCCCCGCACCACTTCCATAACGCCGTTCACCACCATCTGCTTGACCTCCTCGGAGGACGGATTGTAATAATAGGCGCCGTCATGACGCAGGACATTGCGGTCGTTGGAAACATCGCCGTCGCTCATCCAGAGCTTGGCCGGGCTCAGGCTGGATACCTCAGACCAGTTCATCAGATAACCGGTGATCCGGTACGGATTAAACCACGCATGGAACTTAAGCCCCCGGTCATGGGCCGCTTTTACAAAATACGCCAGCGGATCATAACCCGGATCCCTTCCTTGTACGCCGGCTCCCTGGGAACCGCTTGCGAACTTGGACCACGGATAGATATCGGACGGATACATGGCGTCCCCGTGGGACCTGACATGAACGAACACCGCGTTCATTCCCCAGGATACGCAGTTATCCAGGATCTCATCAACCCCCTGCTGAAAAGACCGTTCGTCCACAGGAAGCTTATCCCAGATCAGATAGGACACCCATACTCCACGAAGCTCCCCCTCCGGAGCCGGTACATCCATGCGGATCGTCTGCGGGACCATAGAACTGCTCACCGGTCCTTTGATGTATCTGACCGGCTGCGGCATCTGGGAAACCGGCCCGCCGGCCGCCGCACCCGCGTTCACCACGGCCGCCGCTGACAGGCAGGCGGCTGATACCGCCAGCGCACATAATCTCATAAGCTTTCTCCTCATAAACAATCTCCTGTGATGTGATTGTATTTATCATATCATAGCGCAAGGGGGATTGCTATTTAAGATTTTGTGACAAAACAGTAGGTTTTCTTAAGCTGAATTTTATGATTCCAATGCCGCGAAGAACATCTCGTAAAAATCGTCTTCCCCGGTCAGCACCGGAGAATTCTCGCCGCCTCCGTTGGTACTGCGCTTGATGGCGGCGTAAAAGGCCTCGCCCGCGTCGATCAGGTCCATTTCATAGACCGGAAATCCCTCATCGCGGCAGACCGCACAGAAGGCGGCGACCGGATCCGGCGCGGTGCGGGTGGCAAGAAGTCGGTCGCGAAGGGACGGATCACGAAGGGCTCTCTGAAGCAGAATATCGAGATACTCGGAAATGGTCATTATAAAATCCCCCTTATGCGTAAAAATATACTTTAGTATAGCACAGTGGGAAAGCAGATGTAAAGATACGGGCTGACAGATATTTCCAACGATTTTTTTGTCTATCATACAGTACGAGCAGGACGTCACCGGCGTCCTGCTCGCATGGAAATAAGTGCCGGTGATCTGTGAAAGCTTTCACATCATCACCGGCTCTGCGTCCGGGTCTGACATTTTTTACAATCTTTTCATTTCAGACCTTTATATTGGTTATCATCGACCGGCTCCGTCTCGTTCCACACATCCTTTGCCAGCCGGAACACCGCCCACGCCTTGGGCCAGCCGACATAGAAACCGACGTGGGTCACGATGGCGGCGATCTCCGCTTTCGTCACGCCGTGGGATTTGGCGTTTTCCAGATGGTAGATTAGAGACGAGTCGGTAATGCCCGAGCTCATCAGCGCCACCACGGTGATGATGCAGCGTGTCTTTAAATCAATATCCTGATTGTTCCAGTTCTCGCCGAAGAGAACGTCGTCGTTGAAGTGGGCGAAATCCGGTGCGAAGTTGCCAAGCTGATTTCTGCCTGCTGTCTGTGTGATTCTTTCCATTTTGATTATCCCCTTTATTTATATTTCCTGGAGTATTGAATAGTTTGCAGTATTATTTCTATGACTGCAAATTATTGGACACTTCATGTTATTTGCTTTCTGCTAAATATTTCTGCAGATCTTTACAGTCTGACCAGTTTCATATGTTGTGTTCCTGGGCTTGCCGTCTTACACTACATTCCCGGCCTTTTGCTTTCCGTTCTGCGCCATTACTCCCACCAGCGCGTGAGGCACATATAATTCCTCCAGCCAGTCGATCTCATCCTGTGTAAGTTCCAGCTCAACGGCATGGGCCGCGCCCTCCACATGGGAGAATTTCGTCGCGCCTACCACCGGGGCGGTCACTTTGGTCAGAAGCCACGCCAGAGAGATTTCCGTCATCGAAACTCCTCGCCTGTCGGCCAGTTCCGCCACGCGGGCGATGATTCTGCCGTCCGCCTCAGCCGTAGCGTCGTATTTGAATTTCGCGTAGGCGTCCTGCTCCAGCCGCCTGGAGGTCTCGCCGGGGCGCTTCGCGAGCCGCCCGCCGGCCAGGGCGCTGTACGGCGTCATCGCGATATTCTGATCCGCGCAGAAGGGAGCCATCTCCCGTTCTTCCTCACGGGCGATCAGGTTGTAATGTCCCTGAATGGACACGAACTCCGTCAGGCCATGCTCCCGCGCGTAGAAATTGGCCTTGGCAAGCTGCCACGCGAAACAGTTAGAGATACCGATGTAACGGGCCTTGCCGGACTTCACGGCGTTATGCAGTCCTTCCATAATCTCTTCCATCGGCGTGTGGTAGTCCCACATGTGACAGATGTAGAGGTCAACGTAGTCCATGCCAAGATTTGTAAGGCTCTGGTTCAGGTAATTTTCAATATGCTTCTGCCCGCTGACGCCGGCGTCGATCTCGTCCTGTGTCCGGGGCGTAAACTTTGTAGCGACCACGACGTCGTCCCGCTTCGCAAAATCCCTGAGCGCCCTGCCCACATACTGCTCGCTGGTGCCGTTCTGGTAAGCGATGGCGGTGTCATAGAAATTGATCCCCAGATCAAGGCCGTGTTTGATGATCTCGCGGGACTGCGCCTCATCCACTGTCCATCTGTGCTGGCCTGTAGCTGCATTGCCAAAGCCCATACAGCCCATGCAGATGCGGGAAACGGTCAGGTCCGATTTGCCTAGTTTCGTATATTTCATTTACTGCCTCCTTAAAGGACTGTCTCAACCCATGCTTTAAGGCTCTCCGCCGTCTGCCTGCCGTTGAGCAGCTTTCCTTCGACGATAACCGTATCCGCCGCTACGGACGGTTTCAGTCCGTCCACAGTCTTTCCGAACCCGCTGCCGCCGGAGGTGGCGAACAGCACGATCTTCTTGCCGGAGAAATCGTAGCTCTCCAGGAAGCTATTGATGATCGTCGGCGCCACATACCACCAGATGGGAAAGCCCAGCAGAATGGTATCATAAGACGCGATGTCTGCGTCCCGGTCCGCCAGCGCGGGGCGGCTTGATCTGTCGTTCATTTCCACGGAGCTGCGGGATTTCTTGTCCATCCAGTTCAGATCCGCGTCGGTATAAGGCACCGCGGGCCGGATCTCATAGATATCCGCGCCTGCTGCCTGCGCCAGTTCCTTTGCCACGCGCGCCGTTGTTGCACTGGCGCTGAAATACGCGACTAATGTCTTGCCCATAATAATCCTCTCCTCCTGAATTATAAAGTAGTAATGTTTATAGACCCTCTCTGTCTTCACAACCGAAGATCCGGTCTCATTTCTATTCTCCTAACAGTTTTCTCACGCAGTTATACGTGATTTCATAGATCGTCATAAATACATAGTTGACGCCCGCTTCCTCCATCGCCGTCCGCTGCTTTTCGGTAACGTACGTGTA
>CANPZZ010000091.1 GCA_947589125.1 uncultured Lachnospiraceae bacterium | reverse complement strand
AGATATTGAAGAACCGAATACATAAAAGAATCGAGGAGACAGATTATGAGAAAAGCAAGCAAACTGTTAGCTGCGGCTCTGGCCGGAGCCATGGCGCTTTCCCTGGCGGCCTGCGGAGGCGGCAGCACGACAGAAACGACTGCGGCGGCCACGACCGCGGCTGAGACGACCACAGCGGCTGAGACAACGGAAGCAGCTACGACCGCGGCAGAAACCACAGCGGCTGAGACGACCGCAGCCGAGGCTTCCGGTGACACCTATGTGGTAGGTATCTGCCAGCTGATGCAGCATGTCGCGCTGGACGCCGCGACCCAGGGCTTCAAGGACGCCCTGACGGAGGCTCTCGGCGATGCCGTCACATTTGATGAGCAGAACGCCCAGGGTGATTCCAATACCTGCGCGACGATCATCAACAGCTTCGTATCCAACAACGTGGATCTGATCCTGGCCAACGCGACGCCGGCTCTGCAGGCGGCTCAGGCCGGCACCAATGAGATCCCGATCCTGGGCACTTCCGTTACCGAGTACGGCGTGGCTCTGGGCATCGAGGATTTCGACGGCACCGTAGGCGGCAATATTTCCGGTACTTCCGATCTGGCGCCGTTAGATGAGCAGGCGGCCATGCTTCACGACCTGTTCCCGGATGCGCAGGTCGTAGGTCTTCTGTACTGCTCCGCCGAGGCCAATTCCCAGTATCAGGTGGATGTGGTGAAGGCGGCCCTGGAGGGCATGGGTTATGAGTGCGAGTTCTATGCGTTCTCTGATTCCAACGACCTGTCCACCGTTGTGACCAACGCGGCCAACAACTGCGACGTGATCTATGTACCGACGGATAATACGGTTGCTTCCAATACCGCTATCGTGGACAATATCTGCCGTCCGGCAGGCATCCCGGTGATCGCGGGCGAGGAAGGCATCTGCGCCGGCTGCGGCGTGGCGACCCTGTCCATCAGCTACTATGACCTGGGCGTAGGCACCGGCCGGATGGCTGTGAAGATCCTGACCGGCGAGTCGGATATCGCTGAGATGCCGATCGAGTACGCTCCGCAGTTCACGAAGAAGTACAACCCGACGATCTGCAGCGAGCTGGGTATCGAGGTTCCCAGCGACTATGTCGCTATCGAGCAGTAATCGGTAAGAAGAATCCCCAAACGCCTGAACCGGCGGGAGGCGCGGAATGCCTGCCGCGGGCGGGATTTTCCCAAGATAAATGGAACCGCAGCGGGGCGGAACAGAGGATTCCGCCTGCTGCGGTTTTCGGGATTTACGCGGTACCCGCACAAAGAAGCAATTCAACGAATGAGGTATCTTTATGCTGGAAATGTTCACGATCACTGAACTGACGAAGTTATTTAACGCCCTCCCCGGCGCCGTGGCGCAGGGACTGATCTGGGGCATCATGGCCATCGGCGTCTATATCACCTACCGGGTCCTTGATATCGCGGACCTGACGGTGGACGGTTCCCTGGGGACAGGCGGCGCCGTCTGCATCATGCTGATGCTGACCGGCCACAATGTATGGGTCTCCATGCTGGGGGCTCTTTTCGCGGGAATGCTGGCCGGCATGGTCACAGGCATTCTGCACACATTCATGGGAATCCCGGCGATCCTGTCCGGTATCCTGACGCAGCTTGGTTTATACTCTGTGAATCTGAAAATTATGGGCAAGGCGAACCAGGCCATCAACGTGGATAAGTTCGATCTTCTGGTGTCCCTGCGTTTTATCCGGGGCGTGCCCGTTTATAAAAATACGATCCTTCTTGTGGCGGTCATTGTCGTGATCCTGATCGCGATCCTGTACTGGTTCTTCGGTACGGAGCTGGGCTGTTCTCTGCGGGCCACCGGCTGCAACGATAAGATGGCCAGGGCCCAGGGCATCAACACCGGTTTCAACCGGGTGCTCGGCCTTATGCTCTCCAACGGCCTTGTGGCGTTTTCCGGCGCGCTTCTCAGTCAGTACCAGGGCTTTGCGGACGTGAATATGGGCCGCGGCGCTATCGTTATCGGTCTGGCGGCGGTCATCATCGGCGAAGCGATCTTCGGCAAGATCTTCCATAATTTCGCGCTGAAGCTTCTCAGTGTGGCGCTGGGTTCCATCGTGTACTACCTGGTCTATCAGGCGGTCATCTGGCGCGGCATCGATACGGATCTTCTTAAGATCCTGTCCGCGGTGGTGGTCGCGATCTTCCTTGCGATTCCTTACTGGAAGAGCAAGTATTTTACAAAGCCCGTGAAGAAGGGAGGAAATAAATAATGTTAGAGATCAAAGGCATTTCCAAAACCTTCAATGTGGGCACGGTCAATGAAAAACAGGCGCTCAATAATGTGAGCCTTACTTTAAATGACGGCGATTTCTGCACGATCATCGGCGGCAACGGCGCCGGCAAGTCCACGATGCTCAACGCCATCGCCGGCGTCTGGCCGGTGGACGAGGGGCAGATCCTGATCGACGGTCAGGATGTGACGAAGCTGCCGGAGCACAAGCGGGCGAAGTTCCTGGGCCGGGTGTTCCAGGATCCGATGAACGGCACGGCGGCGTCCATGGGCATCGAGGAGAATCTGGCTCTGGCCCTGCGCCGCGGCAGCAGACGGACCCTGCGGCCGGGCATCCGCAATCAGGAGCGGAAACTGTATCGCGATCTTCTGTCCAAGCTGGGTCTGGGTCTGGAGACGAGACTGACCTCCAAGGTGGGACTTCTCTCGGGCGGCCAGCGGCAGGCGCTGACCCTTCTGATGGCGACGCTGGAGCGGCCGAAGCTTCTTCTTCTGGATGAGCATACGGCGGCGCTGGATCCGAAGACAGCCCGGAAAGTGCTGGACCTGACGCAGGAATTTGTAGAGGAACAGAACCTGACGGCTCTGATGGTGACCCACAACATGAAGGACGCCATCGCCATGGGCAACCGTCTGATCATGATGCACGAGGGGCGGATCATTTACAATGTGTCCGGCGACGAGAAGAAGAAGCTGACCGTGGACGATCTGCTTAAGAAGTTCAGCGAGGTCAGCGGCGAGGAGTTCGCCAATGACCGGATGATGCTGGCGAACTGATGGGTTGATGCCGGTTCGGAGATGCACGCGGCGGATGGCGGCGCGGGACGCAGCCGGCAGGGGTGTGTGCGGCAGGACGCACAGAATGCGGTTGGCAGGAGATAGATGTGCCTGACGGTGTAAAACATAGTTGCTGACAGGCGTGATGAGCATAGCAAATTAAGATAATACGAACAGGGCGCTTTCTGCAAGAAGTGGGAAGCGCTCTTTTTTAGCCTGAGACGGAACATCGGTATATCGGCCTGTTGGCTCACGAACGTTGGCCGTGTGTAATGAAATGCGGCGCAGTGGTGAGAACCTCCTGTGGAGAACGTAAGAAAATCTTCATGTTTCTTCCGAAAATGTTCGGAATCTTCAAAGTTTCTTGCGACACCTTCAAAGTTTTGTTCAAAACCGTTATGGAACCGTACGAAAGCATAAGGGAATGGTAAGGTCTTCCATTATTTTTTCTGCTATACTGATATCATCAGAGAGGACAGAGAGGAGCAGATGAAAATGATGCTTAGAATAGTGAAGACTTTAACCGGAATTGCGATGGCGGCCGCGCTCTGCTCCGGATTCGTGGTGGCCGGACAGGGCTACAAGATGTATGAGGAAGCAGTCGGCGAGGTGAGCCTGACGGAGAAGGTGGAAGCCATCCGTTCGCAGGAGAATTATACGGAGTATGAGGAACTGCCGGAAGACTACGTGGACGCGGTGGTGGCCGTGGAGGATAAGAGATTCTTCCGCCATGGCGGCGTGGATCTGATCGCGGTCTGCCGGGCGGTGATCAATGATCTGAAGGCCGGAGCCTTCGTGGAAGGCGGCAGCACAATCACCCAGCAGCTGGCGAAGAACCTGTATTTCAGCCGGGATAAGGAGCTGGCCCGGAAAGCGGCCGAGGTCTTCGTAGCACTGGAACTGGAGAGGGAATACAGCAAGGAAGACATTTTTGAGCTGTATGTGAACAGCATTTATTTCGGCGACGGATATTATGACGTGGGTTCGGCCTGCGAGGGATACTTCGGCAAGGAGACGGAGGAGATGAGCCAGTATGAGAGCACACTGCTGGCCGGGATACCCAACGCGCCTTCCAGGTACGCACCGACGAAGAATCCGGATCTGGCGGCCCAGAGACAGCTTCAGGTAGTGCGCCGGATGGCAGCCTGCGGATATTTCTCCGTGGAAGAGGCGGAGACTGTGGCCGAAACCGTGGCGGAGACGCTGGCGGCACTGGCGGTGAACTGATGCTGCCGGCGGCCGATGCAGGTTCAATGTTACTGACATTTTCTTACTATGGATATAGCCAATATACCTCCTTTGGAACAGGCAGCGGCCGGAAGGGTCGCTGCCTGTTTCCGTAATTTCCCAGATTAAGAGTGTTGGGGGTGTATTGACAACGGTGACAGAATGTGATAGTATGTATCTTGCAGACAGAACATATGTTCGATTTTTGCGGAGGCGGAGATGGACAGGGTGATCTTTCATGTGGATGTGAATTCAGCTTTTTTGTCGTGGGAGGCCGTATACCGTCTGTATCATCTGGGCGGAACTGTGGATCTGCGGGAGATTCCCAGCGCGGTGGGCGGCGACCAGGAGCGGCGTCACGGCATTATTCTGGCTAAATCGATCCCGGCTAAGAAGTATCATGTCCAGACCGGAGAACCGATCGTGGACGCGAAGAAGAAGTGTCCGGATCTGGTGCTGGTGCCGCCGAACTATAATCTTTACCATAAGTCGTCGGAGGCGATGGTGAAGATCCTCAGGCGGTATACGGACCGGATCGAACGGTTCAGCATCGACGAGGCGTTTCTGGATATGACGCATTATCTGGGCAAGAGAGATCCGGTGGATGCGGCCCATGAGATCCGGCGGACGATTTCCGGGGAACTGGGCTTTACCGTGAATGTCGGCGTAGCGGAGAATAAGCTTCTGGCGAAGATGGCGTCGGATTTCCGAAAGCCGGATCGGGTGCATACATTGTGGCGGGAGGAGATCCCGGAGAAGATGTGGCCGCTGCCGGTGCGGGATCTGTATTTCGTGGGACATGCCTCAGAGCGGAAACTGACAGCTCTGGGAATCCGCACTATAGGGGACCTGGCGGCCGCGCCGCCGGAAGTGCTGTACGGCCATCTGAAGTCCCACGGAAGCCTGCTTTACCGGTATGCCAACGGCTGGGACGACAGCGAGGTGGAGACGGAGCCGCCGCCGAACAAGGGCTACGGGAATTCCCTGACCACACCGCGGGATGTGACGGATGCGGGGACGGCGAAGCTGTATCTTTTGTCGCTGGCGGAGACCGTTTCGGCCAGACTGCGGGCGGATGGCGCGAAGATCAGCGTCGTAGCCATCAGCGTCCGGGATCATAATCTGAAGTTTTCGAACCGTCAGACAAGGCTGCAGGCGCCCACGGATCTGACGACGGAGATCTGTCAGGCGGCGTATAAGTGCTTCGATGAATTGTGGGACGGGTCGCCGATCCGCCATCTGGGGATCCATACCAGCCGCGTGGCCACGGATGAAGGGCGCCAGCTGGGGATGTTCGATACGGTGGATTATGACAAGCAGCGGCGGGCCGAAGCCGCCGTCGATATACTGCGCCATAAGTATGGGACAGACTGCGTAAAGAGGGCCTGCTTTCTGGAATCGCCGAAGGAAGACGATGCCATGTTCATCGACCATATGGGCGGCGGGATCAGCAGGGAGAAGCGCAGTGTGGATTATTCGAAGGAGAAAGTTTTGTAAGGGAGAGAATCAGCGGTAACTGGGCAATAAGATCCGGATAACCAGGAAACCAAGGCCGGGGAAGTGTCTGGAACTTCGAATGTGGAAAACGGCGGGACGGTTTCTGAAACGGAGAACAGGAGCAGTATTCATAGGGAGAGGAAGTGGGGGACATGGCAGGATTTTTCGCGGCGTCGGCGGACATGATGCCGCATCATGACGGCGGAGAGGTTCACGGCCGGATGTATCACATTGCCTGCAAGGCCTGGTTCACGACGAACGGCGACCCCATACCGCTCAGCTTCAAGTTCGAAGGCGACGACGGCGAGCTGCAGTATGTCAGCCGGATGAAGGTGAACTACGCCGAAGACCGCAATTATTCCGGCGTCGCCAGCAAGGAGTACGGCTGCGAGGCCTGTATCGGGGGAATCCTGCGGGAGTTCCGGCTGCTGTTCTATGTGGAAGCGTGCAAATGGGTGATGGTGATATGATATAAAAGTAGATATATTTAAAAACACTTGACATAATAATACTAAATGCAGTACTATATTATAAGGAGGAGAACTTATGCCACCGGTGAAAAAGCTGCTTGAAAAAATGAAACAACAGCCGAATGGAATGCGGCCGGAAGAAATTGAAAAAGTTTTGGGGGCATACGGATATACCCCTGCAAGACAAAAAGGAAGCCATAAGCATTACCTGAATAAAGAAACAGGAGACTTAATAACAATAAAACAGGAAAATCCTCTGAAAAAAGCTTATGTGATGGATGTGCTGAACCGGATAGGGGAAGTATGATAGCAGAAAAGGAGAAAATATGGATATCAAAGATTATATGAAACTTCCGTATACAATACTGGTACAGGAAATAAATGATGAAAGCGGTCATTATTTTTATGGCAGGGTTTTAGAACTGGACGGTTGCCAGAGTACAGGCAGTACACTGGAAGAATTATATCAGAGTATTAACGAGGCAATGGAAGGATATCTGGAGGTAAAACTTGAAAACCATCTGCCGGTTCCGATTCCGGAAACGGCGGAGAAATACAGCGGAAAATTTGTTTTAAGGCTTCCTAAATCCCTGCATAGGAGGCTGGCGATAGAAGCGAATAAGGAAGGCGTAAGCCTTAACCAGTTGGCTTTATATAAATTAGCGCGTTAAAAGATAACAGAGGGAACCGCTGGAAGTTTGCTTGTATATAACAAACAGCGGGAATGGCATTCTAACCATTCCCGCTGACCGTTACGATATGGAGACGACAGGACTCGAACCTGCGACCCTCTACACGTCAAGCAGATGCTCTCCCAGCTGAGCTACATCTCCAACGCAAACCATTATAAGGGATAACGGAATTTTTTGCAACCCTTTTCTGCAACTTTTCGTCTTTTTACAGAAGCATTTTTGACAGATGGACGGCAGGCTGGGTAATTTCCGGCAGAATACGCATGTGACCGGATGAGGATGTTTCCTCACAGCGGCAGCATCTCCGCCTTCCGCTGATGATACACCGTATAGTATTTGAATCCGCATTCCCGCAGGATCTCCGCCGCGCGGGCGAATTCGCAGCCTACATAGTCCGGCGTGTGGGCGTCGGAGCCGACGGTCAGAAGCTCGCCGCCAAGTTCGCGGTAGCGCCGCAGAATGTCCTCGCAGGGGTTCGGGTGGCCAAGCTGGCGTCGGTAGCTGCCGGTATTGCATTCGAGGGCTTTGCCTTTCTCAATCAGGATCCGCAGGAGCGGGTCGATATAGTCCATGTAGTCGGCTGCCCGATAGTTCGTGTTGCGTGTGGGGCAGTAGCGCACGATATAGTCCAGATGACCGAAGCTGTCGTAGCAGTCCAGTTCCCGCGCCACCTCCAGCGAGGATTCGAAGAACCGGCGCAGGGTCTCCTGTTCAGTGCGGCCTTCATAGAAGACCGGAAGGTAGGGATCAAGACCGTCGATGAAATGATTTGAGCCGATGATATAGTCGAAATTATAAGTTCTCACCAGTTCATTCAGATAATCCGCGATGTGCCGCTGCAGTCCCAGTTCCACGCCGATCTCGACACGGATCCGGTCCCGGTACTGATCTCGCAGCTGCGCCATGGCGGACAGATATACCGGAAAGTCCAGGGTGAAATCAAGATTGGAGACTACATCGTAGTCGTGGTGGTCGGTGATGCAGATCCGCTCCATGCCGAGGGCGATGGCGCGTTCGACCTGCCGGGCGGGCGGCGTGTCGCTGTCGCCGGAGAAGCTGGTGTGGAGGTGGAAATCGCAGAGCATGGCTGTGGAAACTCCTTTCTGACTGAACGGGTAATTTTACCGGTTCCCCTGCGCGAATGGACGCTGGCTTTTTAACGCGGTATCAAATCGGCGAGGGTATAATCTCAGTCGAGATTTTACCATCTCGACTGGCGTCTCGATAGAGATACTCGTCAAATGCCGATTGACGCAGGCGTCATCGGCACTTTTCTCGTTATTTTACCATGTTTCGGTCATTCTGTATACTCTTTTTTACGGTTATCGTCAGGTGTTTTATCTGCGTTTGTTTACGGCGTTTTTTGCTGTTTTTGCCCGAATTTGTTCCCGGCCTGTTTCGCCACAGTTTCACGGCATTTATTCGCGGTATTTCTTCCGAAATATCTTGTCAGCCTGTGTCCGCATGTGATATGATAAATAAGATGCGCGGGATAAAGCACCGCCGGCGGCATACGCGCGGAGAAGCGAAAGAAGGCAGGCGATACTGCGATTCTTTTCAGCCGCCTATCAGCGTATGCGAACAGTCGGGTGTCGGGAGGAAATTATGACGATCAGCGACGTTTCCAATATATTCGGTTTCATAGGCGGACTGGGCATGTTCCTGTACGGCATGCACCAGATGGCCGACGGCATGCAGCAGACTGCGGGCGGCAAGATGAAGCAGCTTCTGGGGATGCTGACCAGCAACCGCCTGATGAGCGTTATCCTGGGCACCGCGATCACGATCATCATCCAGAGCAGCGGCGCCACCACCGTCATGGTGGTCGGCTTCGTGGGCGCGGGTGTGATGAATCTGAGCCAGGCCATCGGCATTATCATGGGCGCCAATATCGGCACCACGATCACCGGCTGGGTGGTCTCCTTAAGCCAGCTCGGCAGCGCCATGGCGGTGCTGAAACCGGTTTTCTACGCGCCATTAATGATCGGCATCGGTGCGCTTCTGATCCTGTTCCTCAAGAAGCAGAAGGATCATATCGCGGGACAGATCCTGGTCGGCCTGGGACTTCTGTTCCTGGGCCTAGAGATGATGTCTTCTTCCTTCTCCGGCTACGCGGACGCGCCGGTCTTCGGCAAAGCGTTCGCGCTTCTGGGAGGCAATCCGTTCTTAGGCATCCTGATCGGTATATTAGTGACGCTGCTTCTGCAGAGTTCCTCGGCTTCCGTCGGCGTCCTGCAGATGCTGGCGCTGAGCGGTGTGGTGACCGCGCCGGCGGCCGTCTATATCTGTCTCGGAGACAATATCGGCGCCTGTTCCACGGCCATGCTTTCGGCCATGGGCGGTTCCCGCGACGCCAAGCGGGCGGCGGCCATGAACCTGATCTTTAATCTTATCGGTGCCACGATCTGCGTGGCTGTCGCGTTCATTTTCTTCACAATGAACCCGCAGGCCGCCCAGTGGAGAGTGGCAGCGGTGCAGATATCCATTTTCCATACTACGTATAATATTCTGAAGACTGTCGTACAGTATCCGTTCGCGGACCAGATCGTGAAGCTGTCCGGCCTGCTGGTGAAGGAGAAGCCGCAGGAGAAAGAAGAGGAGCCGGAAGACGACGAGGAAGCCGTCACGCTCAAGCATCTGGACGAGCGTATCTTCCGTTCACCGGCGTTCGCCGTGGAGACGGCGTCGCTCGAGATTCAGCATATGGGACAGATCACGATGAAAAATCTGCGCCACAGCATCGACGCCATTGTGACCGGCAATCTGGACGAGATCGAGGAAGTGTACCATGTCGAGAAAACGAT
>CANPZZ010000090.1 GCA_947589125.1 uncultured Lachnospiraceae bacterium | reverse complement strand
GGATCCAGAGTTTGCGGATCTCCTCGAACAGACCATGTCAGATGGCCGCCAAAAATTGATCGATGCGATCCTGGCTTTAAAAACTCCGTTACGAAAAATTGCGGACGATTGGGCTGTCCTGCTGGACTACTTTGACAGATGGGGCGTCGTCGTGCCGGACGAAGGGTATAAGGAAGTGAGTGATGTTCTGCTCCATAAGGCGTCGCCTGACCGGAAAGAGACGATTCATTGGGAGGGGTCCCCTCATACCCCGCCTGCCCCATATCTAAATCCGTTCATTGAGGACTACCGCGATAAGGGCATAGTAAACTACCTCAGAGCTTGCGTCGATATGTGGGACAAAGTAGTTAGCGGCGAGATCACAGACGAAACGGTGGTTAAGTGGCTTCAACAGGAGTCCAACCCGCATCGTCTTATGCCTGCGGAGTTTCTGCAGGAGCTCTTGTCTCTGAACGATGATATGATGGCTGCAAAGAGACTCTTGTATAAGTATTCGAAACAGCTCCGGAGCAACGATGTATTCTCGGCTGTCAGCGAGATGGTGCGACAGAACGGAGAAGACAGATTCTTTCTATTAATCAAGGAGGGCAATGCGCTATGGCTGAAACAATGGTTATAAGTATGAGCGACCTGTATATTTGTGATCTACAGGGGGACGTATTTAGAAGCTACGCAGACGAGGGCTATGATATGGAGGCCTTTACGAGATGGTACCTGAATATGGATCCTGATCGTCCTGACTGGAGCACAGTTGAGGCGCTGCCGCGCCGCAGCGATGATGCCGGGTATGATGCTGACGCGGCAGAGTGGATTGGGTTCTCGTATGCGTATCTGCTGATGCGGACCGGTAAGACCGGTGCGGAACTGCTTCGATACGCACCGTACGAGTGGATGCTGAAGGCATACGCTAAGCTGAGCTGCGTGGTTGAGGACCGGGCCGTTGAAATCTTAATGGGTTTGCTCACGACAAGGGGAGCGTTAAGAGGTGAAATCCAAAGATAATGAAAGTAGCCAAAAACCCTTGCGATTGGATGTTGTGTGGGCGGAAAACAGGGACGAAATATTCCTCAATCGCCTGGCCGAAGATATCAGGAAACTGCAGCAAGCGGGTTTCTATGATGAGGATATTCCTAAAATGTTAGGAGCGTTAGCATATGTGCGAAGCTGGGTCGCATGGCCCAGCTGGGCATTCCCTGTCGACAAATTACCGAAAGGGTATAAGTGGTCAGATGCAGCAAAATTCAAACGGAAAGCAGGGACACATATCGACAGCATAATTTATTATTTTCTGCCAGTAGGCGATGATCTGTATATTAAGCAGGGACGTGGAGGTATCAAGATGATTGGACTCGACATAAGAGATAGAGCGTTTTTGAAGATTGTGAATTATCAGAAGCTGACTATAAATGAAGTTTTGTTAAAGCTTGATTTAGGAGCGTTTTTCAATACTTCAATAGTTAATTTCTGGGGAAGCAATCACCTCCCGTTCGGGGACGTTGAGTCCATCCTGAAAGACCTGTAACGAGATATTCTCTCGCTTTCAATGGGAGTGAGAAAGAAAATATAGTAAAAATCACTTATCCGTAAAGCCGATATGACGCTGTGCGGATATCTGAGCGGCGTAAGCCATACTTTCCAAAACAGGGAAAGGAGGATGTCTGCCATGAAGAGAGACAACTGCATCCCGTTATGGGAAAAGAGCAATCTCACTTTAGCGGAAGCGGCAGAGTACAGCGGGGTCGGGATCAACACCCTGCGCCGGATTTCGAATGAAGAAGACTGCGAATTCGTGTTGTGGGTAGGCGGCAAGAGGCTGTTGAAAAGACGTAAGCTGGACGAATACCTCGATAACGCTTATTCGATCTGATCTGAGGTAAAAAAACTTGGGGAAGCGGCGTCGCTGAGTTATTATAATGTAGTGGTGTCGTTTCCTCCTCAAAAAGGGAGGAGACTAACAATGGCTAAGAAACGCCAGGATAAGAACCGTACAGTTTTAAGAAGCGGGGAGATGTACCGTGAAAGCGATGGCCGCTATTCTTATCGATGGACAGACTCGACAGGAAAGCGGCATGAAACATATGCGAAGTCCCTGGAGGTACTCCGTAAAAAGGAATCCAAGATTGCAAAGGATATCGCTGATGATATCAAGGCAGAAGCACAGAGCATTACGTTAAACCAAATTTATAAAATATGGAAGGACGTTAAACGGGGGTTGAAAAATACAACTTTCCAGAATTACTGCTATATGTACGATACATTCGTCTTTGACTCGTTCGGGAAGAAAAGGATTGCCGCTATCAAAAAATCTGATGTTAAGCGGTTTTACAATACCTTGGCAGAGGAACGGGAACTGTCGGCTTCCACGATTGACAGTATTCACACTGTTATTCACCAGCTGTTCGGACTGGCTGTCGAGGACAACTATATCCGCGCCAACCCGTCAGACGATGCCCTTCGGGAGCTCAAAAAAGCGCAGGAGTTTTCTTCTGAAAAAAGATATGCGCTTACACAGGATCAGGAGAAGGCCTTCCTTGAATTCATTCAGAAGAAACCCAAGTACCGGCACTGGTACCCGGTATTCGCTGTTATGATCTCTACAGGCCTTCGCGTAGGAGAGATCACTGGACTCCGCTGGCAGGATATCGATCTTGAAAATGGCGTGATCGACGTGAACCATACGCTTGTATATTATTCGCATCGGATCGTAAAGCCCGGAGAAAAGAAAGGCTGCTACTTTGCTATCAACAGTACAAAGACGCCGGCCAGTAAACGTAAGATCCCGATGCTGGATTCCGTGAAGCAGGCGTTCCTGATGGAAAAGCAGTACCAGCGGGAAGCTGAGATCAAATGTCAGGTGACCATTGACGGCTATACGGATTTCATATTCGTGAACCGATTTGGCAATACCCAGCACCAAGGGACGCTGAACAAAGCAATCCGGCGAATTGTCCGCGATTATAATATGGAGGCTGTCGAAGAGAACGTCAAGAGAAAGAAGCGCGGCAGTAAAGAAATGGTTATGCTGCCAAGTTTCAGCTGTCACTCGCTTCGGCACACCTTCGCTACGAGGATGTGTGAAAAGGGCGTCAACATCAAGGTGATACAGGATGTCATGGGGCACACGGACATCAGTACGACTATGAACATTTACACTGACGCGACGAAAGACCTTAAAACACAGGCGTTTAATATTCTGAATGAGGAGCTGAAAAAGGGGGCGGACACTGTCGAGGCCCCAACGCCAATTGATGTCAACTGATTCGGAAATAATTGTTCGGAAAAGATGGCTCGGAGAAGAATGTGTGTGCCGAAATGTCTTGCATTTACCAGTGATCATGATTATACTATAATTAGTCAGAAAGAAAGGATATTTCGAATGACAGCAAGATTTGAATGGGACGAGGAAAAAACCAAGCGAATAAAAGGAAACATAGCATTTCATTTGAAACCGCGGCCTATGTTTTTGAGGATGAGCACCATATAGAAAGCCAGACTAGCTACAGAATCGGAGGTGGCTTTATTATGACCAAAACATTTACTATTAAAGAAGGGCAGAAACCGACTGAAGAACAGCTCCAGGAAGTGAGAGAGGCAAAGAATAGACCAGTTGTATTTGACGAGGATTGCCCTGAGCTGTCGCCGGCAATGTATAAGGCGTTCCGGTGCTCTGTTATCCAGCGAAATCGAAGAAAAGATTTGACGCCAATTGACGCCAATTTTGACGCCAATCGAAGCATTATTTGCGTAGAAACATAACGACCTATAACGGCGGGAACCATCGAAGAAGCTCGGAAAATAGGGATACGGAGCCATACGGATGCCTACGAATTTTTGCTTATAGTGTTCCCGACAATGAAGACCTTATCGTAAAAAACGACGCATTTACGTGATTTTTGGGGCGGAATGACGCTATTGACCCCAATTTTGACCCCAATCAGTGCATGACGAATGTTCCGCAGCGGAATTAGATGCATAATACGAACAGAGACGGAGCGTTACAGGTACTCTGTTTGCAAGGGAATAGAATAAGAGTATCAGTTTGTCCATTGGGACCAGCCGGTACTCTTATTTTTATTTGTATTAACAAACGGTAGATTTTTTTACATTTGCATGGTACAATAACGAGGAAAGTGCCGATGACGCTTGCGTCAATCGGCATTTGACGAGTATCTCCATCGAGACGTTAGTCGAGATGGTACAATAGTTTTACTGATACAAAATTTTCGGAAATTACTAAGGAGGGGCGGGCGAATGAGAAAAATAAGAAACAAGCTGTTTTTACTGTTATATCCGCTATATGTATTTGTGTTTGCGTTTATTCTGTATGTGAACGGTGTTTTTTCGGGGACGGTGACATCGTTCAGCAATCTGCTCATCAATGTGTGTTTCCTCGTGGTCATAGGGATTCTGTTTCTGATTTCGACGATGTCCTTTATGCGTCTGAACGAATGCAGCGATGCGCTGGTGGAGGCTTCGGAGCGGATACAGAACGAGCAGAAAGAAAATGACGGCTCTCTGTGGGAGTTATATGCGGGGCGCAGAAAGGTTTTTGGTAACCCTGTATTGGATGAAGCGTTTGAACGGTTTCAGAAACGTGTGGAACGGTGCAGGGCAAAGAAAGGATATTCTGAGACCTGCGGCCTGGACGAATATATCAATGAAGATCTGTTGGACCGTGTCGCCTCGACGCATTATAATTCGGCTATATCGGGGACTTTGACGGGGCTTGGAATTCTGGGTACCTTTCTCGGACTTTCCATGGGCCTGGCTTCTTTTAATGGAAACGATATCTATACGATCTCTGATAATGTAGGACCGTTATTGGATGGTATGAAGGTGGCGTTCCATACATCCGTTTACGGCATTTTCTTTTCACTGGTATTTAATTTCATCTACCGGAGCATTATGGCGGACGCGTATGAGAAGCTTTCCGTATTCACGGAGTTGTTCAGGGAGTATGCGGCTCCGGGGACCAATACATTTGATGAGAACGCGCACGCCATGCTGATCTATCAGGCAAATATGGCGAATTCCATGAAGTCTATCCAAAAGATGATGAAGGGGACCGCGGCGGAACAGATCAAAGGCATGGACGTGATCACACGGCAGTTTGTAGAGCAGATGTCGCTGACGCTCGGCGTGAACTTTGAAAAGCTTGGCAGGACCTTGGATAATGCCGTAACGGCGCAGGCGCAGGGCGCTATGGCCTATCAGAGCATGGCGAACGTCACAAAGCAGCTCCACGAAACGGATCAGTCCCTGCTGCGCAGTATGGAGCAGCTTCAGAAGCGTCAGGAAGAACTGATGGATAAACTGGAGGAACAGGCAAAACAGTTGGAGAATATGTCTGATTTCCTGAATGAAGAGATTTCGAACCAGTTGTATACGTTTAATCAGATGAGGGATATGTATGAATAATAAAATGAGAAGACGGGCCGTATTTGAGGAACCCAGCTTCTGGCAGTCATTTTCGGATATGATGTCCGCCCTGACTCTCGTTTTCATACTGATCATAGCGATTACGCTGGCGATCTACCGGCAGAAAACGACAGATCTGGAACATACACAGACAGAATTGAACGCGGCGAAGCTGGAGCTTGATACGGCAAAAAGCAACCTTGATCTGGCCAGAATCGATCTGGACCGTTACAGGGATGAGATAGAAGCGTCTAACAGGGAACTGGAGGATTCGCTGGCAGAACTGCGGTCGGCGTACGAACAGGCGGAGCTGACGCAGGAAGAATTGGAGGCCGCCTATCGGCAGATCGAAGTATCACAGCAGGAGATTGAAGTGACAAAGCTGCAGATCGCGGCCGCGCAGCAGGAACTTGCGGACACCAGAAGTGAACTGCAGGATATCGTTGGAATCAGGACAGACATTATCGGGGAACTGCAGAGCCGTTTTAACAATTCTTCCATGACGGTGGACTCGCAGACAGGTTCCATTACCTTTTCGTCCGATGTACTGTTTCAGTATAACAGTTCTGAACTGACAGATGACAGCGAGAGTGTTCTTAAGGAGATCATTCCCATGTATCTCGGCGTTCTGCTGCAGGATAATTATCTCCCTTATATTGCGGAGATCATTATCGAAGGTCATACGGATACGATCGGCAGCTATGACAGCAATATGGCGCTGTCTTTCAACAGAGCGGATTCCGTTGCGAAATTCTGTATGGATTCCGGCAATGGGTTAACGGCGGATCAGATCAGCCAGCTCCAGAGACTGCTTACGGTAAATGGGAGATCCTACAGCGATCCCATTTACGAGGCGCCGGAGCGGGTCGATATGGCGGCGTCCCGGCGGGTGGAGATCAAGTTCCGGCTGAAGGAAGACGAGATGATCGAGCGGATCGCGCAGGTTCTTGCCGGACAGGAAGGGCAGGAAAATACAGCCGGGCCCGGACAGGAAAATGCAGCCGGACCGGCGGAACAATAATTTCTGTAAGAGTTATGATGGTCAGCAAAAGCGCCCGATATCGGCATCGGGCGCTTTCATGTCGGCAAAACTCTTTTTGCGTTATGCCAGAGATCCCATCGGATCCCACGGATTCAGTTCGATAACTTCGGAACCGATGACGGCCAGTTGGTCAGGGGTCAGGTATTTTTTGTTGACGACTACCTGGTACATATATTCGTTGAACCAGCCGTCGTTCATGACGTAGTAGCCCTTCTGGCCTGGCTCGTCGCCCCAGCTGTTCTCCACGCGCCAGCGGTTGGGCTTGCCTTCGGCGTCCAGATTCACGCCCTGGAAGACCATGGCGTGGGTCATCTGGCTCTGGCAGTAGTCGAGCCGCTCGGCCTTGGTCATGCCCAGGCGGATCTGCAGCGTGTTCTCGTAATCGTAGGTTCCCTTCACATAGAGACCGTTGTCGCGCTCGGAATCCGGACCGCAGTCGCAGCCGAACCAGACCGGCTCGCCGTCCTGCATCTGCGCGATGGCAGCTTTTTTCAGCTCGTCGATGGGAAGGTTGATATAGCAGACCGGAGCGCCTTCCTTGACATTGCCCAGCATCTTGACCGTATAGCGGTGATAGAAGGGCTTGTCGGAGGTGGGGGCGTTGATCAGGCTTATGTAGTCGTGCAAGTCCATATCCACGTATTTTGCGAAAAATTCCTTCGGCGTCAGGCCGCAGTCACGGATGAAATTGTCATCCTTGTCGCGAACCTCGCAATCCACGGTCTTGGGCGGCTCGCCCAGGCAGATGACCAGGATCCGGTAGATCTCGCCCAGCATCTTTTCTTTCTCTGCTTCCAGCGCGTCCCGGCCGGCGCCTTCGGAAGCCATACGGCGCAGGATCGCCGCGTCGCCGCGCAGAAGTTCGGTCATCACATTGCACATCTCATGGGTGGAAGAGGAGACTGCGGATTCCGGCATGGCGTACTTCGGAACCACGCCGTATTTGGAGACCAGGTTGGCCATCATGTCCCACTGGCCGCCGTCGCCGATGGGAGCGGCAAGCAGAAAGTTCAGGAGACGGCTGCCGACCGGCTCGTCGAGCGTATCCAGGATATTCTCCAGGAAATAGTTGGATTTCTCCAGCTTATCCCAGAACAGCATATAATTCTGGGACAGTTCAAAGTCCTTCAGATTGCATTTCTTGATAATGCGGGCGCGCATCACGTTCATGGCGGCGAACAGCCAGCAGCGGCCGCTGCGCTTCTGGTTGGTGATGGAACCCTGGTTTAAAGAAAGGGAATAGGTGTGGGGATTCTGTCTTATGGCCTCATGGTTCAGGCAGCTTTTGTTCAGCCCGTTGGTCATGACGGCGTCGCGCGCGGCCTGGTTGGACCGGTCGGCGCGGAAGTCTTCGCTGTAAGACTTAAGCATCCCGGGGGTGATGTTTTTATTCATTTGTAAAGCCTCCTTTTTATAAAACGATTTCGTCTATGTACTATAACATGAAAACGCTTTTGTGTAAATGGGTTTGTGGCGGGATTCGCCGGCGTACGGGCGGTGCGCGGACGGTCCGGAAAGCGCAGGATAAAGTGGAATTCTGGAAATAAACTTGTACCAGTTGCGGTATTATGCTATAATTTCAGCAGATATATACGGGCTCGGTGTTTGGTCGAAATGAGTGCAAAACACATGACCGAACCGTGCGCATTTCCCGAAAAAGTATGTTCGGAGAAGAAGGCAGCCTATGGGTGAGGCCGGGTAAAAGTCTGTTTGTCATCCGGCGTAATTCCTGTGGAAAGGTGGGGAAGACGATGAAGATACAGATCGTGGAGTTATATTCCGATTCGGATATGAACCGGCTTGAACGGAAGGTTTCGGTATGGACAAAGGTTCTTTGCGGCGTCGCTGCCGCGGCGCTTGCGGCCTGCGTGATCATGGCGGCGCTGACAAATACGGCGAACGCCGGCCGGATGGAGCTGGGCGCGGTGGCGACAAGCACAGTTGCGGGCTGGTTTGTCATATACTGCGGGGTCTTCGTGGTGAGCAGGGACAAACGCGAGCTCGCCCACGCGAAGATGCTTAAGCAGGAGACGCGGGAGAGGGTGGAAGGAACGGTCGCTGTGACGAGGGAGCGCCTTGCGATCCGTAAGAGCATCACCGCGCTGCGGGTGGATGTCGCGGGCAGCTCCGGGACAAAGCGGGTCCTGGTTACGGAACAGAAGGGGGACATGCTTGCGAAGGCCGCGGCGGCAGGCGCAACGGCGGTCTATACAGCCCACGGATATGTGGCGGCTTATGAGGTGACGGTATGAGATTTTTGAAAAATGTATTCTCGCAGCTTCATTCTTTCATATTGTGGCTGATGTTCTCCGCCGTATTCTGGGGATGGATCTTTACGATCGTTACCGACGCTCCGGCGGAGGAGAAGGTGACTGTCTACTGTTACGTCTCCGAGATCCGCGACAAGGACCTGGCTGTGGCGCTTGAAGAGAACCGGCCTGAGGGGATCCGCATGATCAAGGTGCATCCGTTTGACTATGTGATGATGAATATAGAGCGGATGGAGGACGGGGATATTTTTATCCTTCCGGAATCGCAGATCGAGACATATGAAGAGCTTTTGGCAGATAAGGATAGTGGCGGCGCGATAGCTAATGGAAAGGACAGCGGCGGCAGCATAGCTGGAGATGCGAACAACGGAGATATGTCCGACAGCATGGACGGCAATGGTGCTGAAAGTATCGACACAGCGGACGGCAGTGCGGACATCAGCGACGGCTTTCTGATCTACGACGCGGCCGCAGGCAGCGGCGGCGCGGCGCAGTATATCGGCTACGAGGGGGAAGATTACTATCTCTTCCTGGGCGCCCGCTCCGCGCATCTTGAGGACGGCAAAGCCCTTGAAGTGGCGCGGCGGCTTCTGGATATGGAATAGTTTATGAGAGAATGATTCCCGTTTCGGTTTATGGAGATAATTTCCACGTCGATTCGCTGTCCGACATATTATAGGTTATAGGCGGGGTGCAAAACAAAACTACGAAAATAACGGAAACTTTTTGACATTTTGTCTTGAAATCCGAGATAAAATTTGGTATAATAAACAATGGTAGGTAAATACCGACATTAAAAAAGGAGGAAATAAGAATGAAGAAAACACTTGCATTGCTGTTGGCGGCTGCGATGACCGTTTCGCTTGCTGCCTGCGGCGGAAACAACAGCAGTACGACGACAACGGCCGCTGCTGGCGAGACAGCTGCTGCAGCGACTACGGGGGGGCAGCAGGAGACCACCGCTGCCGCTGAGACGCAGGCCGCGGAAACCCAGGCCGCCGGCGCAGGTTCTGAACTTGCCGGCACCTATGACATCGTCATCTGGGCTCCCGACGCAGCTGTCGATCTGACGAAGTCGCAGGTCGATGACTTCAACAGTTCCAATGAGTACGGAATCACCATTAACGCGACGGTCGA
>CANPZZ010000089.1 GCA_947589125.1 uncultured Lachnospiraceae bacterium | reverse complement strand
TTAAGCATTTCCGGACCGCTCATACTTCCGCTGTAGATCCGCAGGGCCACGTTCTGCATGGCTGCGAAGGGCAGAAGCTCCATGACTTGCCGGACATTGTCCGGGAAGAAGGGCAGCGGGATCGCGCCTCCGGTGAGGAATTCCAGCGCCGAGGTGAACAGGATCCGCAGCCCCTGGGGCGATATGGTGAAGAAGGTCATTACATAGATCAGCATACAGAAGGACACGGTCATCGCAAAGCCCAGAACCAGCGTGACCAGAAACAGCAGGAAATATCCCGCGCCGGCCGGAGCAGCAAGTCCGTAAGGTTCCGGCAGAAAGGCGGCCACCAGAAGGATCGGCAGGCACCGCAGCACGGCCCGCGCCAGACGGTTGGCCGCGTTCCGGCAGAACCACATATTGTAGATATCGATGGGGCGGCACAGTTCATAGGCGATGCCGCCGTTTAAGATGGAATCGAAGATCTCATTGTCCATCATCCACGCGGCGAAAAGCGCCAGAAACGCCTGCTGCAGCCAGATGTAGGACGAGGTGGCCGAAAGGCTCATCGGAAATGCATCCGCGTCCGCCCGGTAAAACGCGGTGAAGATCATGATCTCCATGAAACCCCACGCGAACTGGGTGGAGATCCCGGCCAGGGCCGCGACGCGGTACTGCAGGCCGAGGACGAAGCGCAGGCGGAAGAAGGAGAGGTATTTTTTCATTTGACGGAATCTCCTTTCAGTTCGCGATGTCGTAGCTTCTGTACAGTTCCGCTACCGTCTTGTCGATGTTCTCCCCGCCGCGCCGGATATCCTCCAGAGTCCCGTCCATCAGGATATGTCCTTTGCCGATCAGAATGATGCGGCTGGCCAGCGCCTCGATGTCCTGCATATCATGGGTGGTCAGGATCACGGTGGTTTTGTGCAGCTGGTTCTGCCGCCGGATAAATTCCCGGACCGCCAGCTTCGACACGGCGTCCAGCCCGATGGTCGGCTCGTCCAGGAACAGGATCCGGGGACTGTGCAGCAGGGACGCGGCGATCTCGCAGCGCATCCGCTGGCCCAGGGACAGCTGCCGCGTCGGCGAGCGCAGAAGTTCCCCCAGGTTCAGAAGCCCGGTCAGTTCTTCCAGATTCTTCTTATAAATGCTGTCGGGAATCGTATAGATGTCCTTCAGAAGTTCGAAGGAGTCGATGACGGGCACGTCCCACCACAGCTGGGAGCGCTGCCCGAAGACGACGCCGATCTCCTTCACATGAGCGATCCGGTCGCGGTGCGGCACCCGGCCGTCCACCAGGACCGTCCCGCTGTCGGGGGTCAGGATACCGCTTAAGATCTTGATCGTAGAGCTTTTGCCGGCGCCGTTGGGGCCGATGTAGCCCACCATCTCGCCGTCGCGGATCGTGAAGCTTACGTCCTTAAGCGCCTGGATCTCTTCCGTTTCGCGGCGGAAGAGGGATCTGCAGGCTTCGCGAAAGCCTGCGTTTCTTTTTGCAATCCGGTACGATTTGCACACATGTTCCATCGTAATCATCGTTTTGCTTCCTCCTGGTAGTAATAGAACGTTACAGTTCAGACGGCGGGGAAAGAAATATAAGAGCATGCGTTAAGCTTGCTTATAAGCATGCTCTTATATCTCTTTTCACATCGGATGGACATCCGATGCTTCTTGTGCGGCTAAAGGCCGCGCAAGAAGACAGCCGTCTGAAGCAGCCTGAATAGTTATATCTTGCCAAGTCGGTCCGGCGCGCTCCGCAAGGAGCGAACCAGATTATTATATTTCCAGACAGAACGTGTGCCAGCGGCATACATTCTGCACTGCGCCTGTATGCAGGAAAGCGTGTTGACAGCGCGTCTCCAGCGTTAGGCGAAAGGACTTTAAGCATATCACGGATGGGCGAAAAGTGCAAGCTTTTTCCGACGAAGTTCATTCCGAAGATTTTCTCAGCATAAACACCGACGGGGCATCTGCTGAATTCGCGTGCCCCGTCGATGAAAATGTTCATGAACTCCTAATCGTCCAGCGTTTCGCCACGCCGGTCTCAGAAATTCTTAGTGATCTTTAAAATATTCTGCCCGTCCCTGTATTCATATTCCATATCGTCCATACTCTTTTTAACGATATAGATGCCCAGCCCGCCGATCTTGCGCTCCTCGGCGGAAAGTGTGACGTCCGGGTCCGTCTTCTTAAGCGGGTCGAAAGGAACGCCCCTGTCAATAAAGGTGATCACTGCTGCCGGCGGTTCCCCGCGGAGTTCCACCTGCACGGTGGCCGCCCCGGATGAAGGAGCGTACGCGTAGAGAGCGATATTGCTGAAAAGTTCGTCAACGGCGACGTCGATCTGGGTTTCGGTTTTCATAGAACAGCCGGATTCCTCCAGCAGTTCGTTCACAAAGTCTATGACCGCAGGCGTGTTCTCGACCGATGCGTCGATCGTGAGTTCCTTCATGGCCGCACCTCCGCTTTTGCCTTATATTCGAGACACAGCATCGTGATGTCGTCGAACTGCGGCGCGTTTCCCACGAATGCGTCGATGTTGGCTTTGACTGCGGGCAGCAGGTCGGTGGGCGCCAGGTTCTTATGATCGCTGAGAATCTTTTCGAGCCGTTCCATGCCGTAGAGCTGGTTGTTCGCGTCGGTCGCCTCTGTGACGCCGTCGGTGTATTCAAAAAGCTTGTCGCCTACTTCCATGGTCAGTGAGCCGGCGCGGTACTGGATCCCCTCCATTCCCGCGAGTACGAAGCCCGGCTTGATCTTATAGGGCTTGTAGCCTTCTCCGCGCCTGCAGAGGAAGGGCATCTCATGCCCCGCGTTTACATAGCGGAGTTCGCCTGTCACCAGGTCCAGAACGCCTTCGAACGCTGTGATAAACAGTCCCTCGCTGTTGCTTTCGCACAGGATCTCGTTGACCGCGGTAAACACCGCGCCCAGATCGTCGCCCGTCATGGAGTGGTCCTTGATGAGCGTCTTGCCGATGACCATGAAAAGCGCCGCGGGCACTCCCTTGCCCGAAACGTCCGCCACGACCACTGCCACATGGGTCTCATCGATCATGAAGAAGTCGTAGAAATCGCCTCCGACCTCCTTGGCGGGATCCATCGTTGCGTAGATATCGAAATCCTCCCGGTCCGGGAAGGCCGGAAAGATGCAGGGCAGCATGGATTTCTGGATATTGGCCGCGACGGAAAGCTCCGCCTCCGTCTTCATCGTCTTGGCACTCTGGTTGACCGAATAGAAGATCATCCAGAATTCGACCACGAAGATGATGCACATCGTCAGATAGAGCGGGAAGAAGAGCGGGTGGTTGGGGAAAATGCCGGCCGCGTTGGATATAAGGTTGATCACGTAAAAGCCAACCACGGAGATCAAAAGCGGCGGCACGAAAATACCCATCTTGCCGCTCACTGTTTCAATGGTCGCGTGCAGGCGGTTTTCCCAGAAACGGGCGTACAGCACGGCGATCACCACGTAGACGACGATCTTGATCCCGATAAAGAACAGAAGGTTGGGAACCTCGTAGGGGCTCTCCTGGATCAGCCCCAGAACGGGCGCCAGCAGGGAGTCCGTCGTCCCGCAGAGCATGAACGTCGAGACATTGCCCACCAGGCATCCCATGAGGGCGACGGAGAGCTTGGTAGACCAGGTGTCCCGGTACAGGAACTGGGCGATCGCGCACACCATGGCCGAGAGTCCCAGGATACCGAAAATATCATTTGTCAGGTCCAGCCAGTAGAACAGGAACGCAAGTCCGTAGCCGGCGACGGCTCCCGCGGCCCAGACCGCGGCGCGGATAGGGCCCTTGTATCTGGGCGTAAGCGTGATGCCCGTGAGAACGGCGCTGAATACCGACGCGAGAAATACCGCGAACGTCCACAGTGCAATGATTTTAAGATCCATAACTGCCTCCTTCTCAGAACATATCCATACCGGCCAGCGCCGTCAGATATTTTTCAAGATATTCGTCGGTGATCTCCTTCCATGACCGTCCGAGGGCGTGCAGCCGCTCCACGGTGTACGCGCGGGAGAAGGGAATATCGCTGTATGCGTCGTTCCCGCGTTCGATGGAAAGGATCTCCACCGAACCGCTCTTTTCGCCGGACGCCTTCAGGTTCTGTATCAGCGCGGCGAATTCCTCGTCGGAAATGATCTCCACCGGTTTGCCCAGCTGCCGGAGAAGATCGAAGATGCGGGAAAATGCCGTCTCCGCCGGAGGACAGACATGGAACGCGCCGCACTCCGCGCTTTCCGTCAGGGCGAGGACCATCCCCGCTACCTCGTCCACGGGGGAGAATTCCACCGTAGAATCGTAAAGGGACCGGGGCGCGGCCCCGATATCGATATAGGCGGAGAGACGGCGGGTGAATCCGTTGGAGCGCAGGTTCATCTGGAACTCGCCGTCGGAGATCCTTCCCTGCAGATTGCCTACCCGCATGATCTGAACGGGCAGTCCCTTATCCGCCGCGGCGCGCAGCAGCGCGTATTCCGCCTTGAATTTGGTGTAAATGTATTCGTTGAAGATCTTCTGCCCCACATAGAAATCGTTCTCGGTGAAGAGCATATCCTTCGAGCGAGCCGTCTCCGCCATGCCGCCAACGCTTATCGTCGATATCTGTACGAGCCGGGCGCCGGTCTTTAAGGCGCAGGCGATGAGATTGTTTACTCCGGTCTCGTTGACGCGGGAGAGCGCGTCGCCATAGGCGAAGTGGGCCACATTTGCGGCGCAGTTGATGATAAGATCGATCCTGCCGTCAAAGGGCTCCAAAAAGAGCGCGGGATCGGAAATGTCTCCCTCCACCGCCGACCATTTTCCACCCTCCGAAAAGTCGTCTTCGGCGTAGTAGAAGAGGGTGCTCTGGATGCGCTTTTCGGCCGTCACCTTTCTCTTGGAGCGGGCGAGGCAGTAGACGTGCTCCACATCCGGGTGCTTCAGAAGCTCCGCCAGGATATGGTTGCCCAGATAGCCTGTCGCGCCGGTCAGAAGAATGCGTCGTGCCGGTTTCTCCGTGCGGGGCCGCGCCTTAAGATAATGGTCGATCCCTTCGTAGTTAAGCGCTGACAGCGGATAGAGTTCCTGTTCCTGGGTCTGTTCTCCTTCCAGGTACTCCGCCAGCATTGCAGGGGTGGGATAGCGGTAAATGTCGTTGTATTCCGGCGCCTTTCCGCCGCCGCCCTGTTCAATGGAGAGCATAAGCTCCATCGCGCCCAGCGAATCGCCGCCCAGCTCGAAGAAATCGTCGTCCGCGCCTACGCGGTCGATGCCAAGCACTTCCGCCATTCCACTGCAGATCAGGGTCTCCAGCGCACCTGAAGGGGCGCGGTATGCTTTGCGGAAGTCCACGTCCTCCTTTTCCAGCGCCTTATAATCGGTCTTCCCGCCCGCCGTCTGCGGCATGGCGTCCAGCCGCTTGAAGATATCGGGCACCATATAGGCGGTGAGCGTTCCGGAAATGTGGTCTTTCAGTTCGCCGGAAAGTTCCCTGTCCGCCGTGTAGAACGCGGCGAGGTGTTCGCTGTGTCTGCTCTTCTTGACGAGGCACGCTGCCTGCGTTACGCCGGGGAAGGAGAGCATGGCGTTCTCGATCTCAGGAAGTTCGATCCGAAGGCCGCGAAGCTTGACCTGCCGGTCGCTGCGGCCGATGTAGACTAGCCTTCCGTCGGGAAGGAGCCGGCCGAGATCCCCCGTGCGGTACACGTTCTTCCCGTGCCGCTTGGTAAAGCGTTTCTCCGTCTCCTCAGGCCGCCTGAAATAGCCGCGTCCGAGGCCGGCTCCGTAGATACAGATCTCGCCGGCCGCCCCGTAGGGCAGTATGCGGCCGCTTTCGCCGAGGATGAGGATGCCGGTATTGGCGATGGGCCTGCCGATGGACAGGATATCGCCGCTTTCGGTGATCGTGGCACCGATTGTAACCTCGGTAGGACCGTAACCATTGAAAACATGTATTCCGAGCTCACTGAGGGAGGTTACAAGCGCCTGCGGAAGAACTTCTCCTGCTGAGAGAACGGCCTTCACGCCCTCCGCCGCATTGAGAAACTGCGGGTTTCTCAGATAGCTGGCCAGCCGTGAGGGCGTACAGTGCAGCGCGTCCGCCTTGTGGGCGAGGATACACGACGCCAGCCGTTCCGGATTTAACATTCCCTCTTCGTCCGCCAGTTCCACGAATTTCCCGTTGAAGAGGGCGGTAAAGAACTTGAACAGCGAAATATCGAAGCATACCGAGCCGATAGCCGTCAGGCCCTTGCAGTGCTTCGTAAAATATCGGTTAAATGGGTTATTTTCCGGCTTTACGATATTCGCAATGCCCCGGTGCGTGAGCATGACTCCCTTGGGCCTGCCCGTCGTGCCCGACGTATAGATAAGATAGGCCAGAGCGTCCTGCTTAACGACAGGAAGCGGGGAAACTCCGCCCATAAGGAGTTCGTCGATGTCCGCACCCGAGCCGGTGTCCTTCGATGTGACAAGGAGCGCCGCTTCGCTGTTTTCCAGGATGTAGCGGATCCTGTCTTCGGGATAAGCGGGATCCACGGGGATGAACGCCGCGCCCGACTTGGAGATTCCGAACAGCGCGGGAAGGAGGCGGATGTCTCTCTTAAGCATGAAGGCCACCCGGTCTCCGGGCTTTACGCCCCGGTCAATGAGCGCGCGGGCAATGTTGTCCGACTGCTCGTCAAGCTCCCTGAAGGTTAGCTTTTTGTCTCCCGCGTAGACAGCGGGAGCGTCAGGACATGCGGCCGCCGCGCTTCGCAGCAGCGAGGGGATCGTCTCGTCCTGACCGAAGGGCATTTCCTCTCCGCGTATCTGTTCCAGGCGGGAAAGTTCCTCCGCGCCCAGCGTGCGGATTTCCTCAAGCGGCATGTCTTTCACGCCGTCTTCCAGGATGCGCCGCATGGAGTCGGCGAAGAAGCGTGCGGTTTCTTCATCGTAAATGCCCGCGCGGCCGTCGAGCGTACATTCGCCGCCCGCGAACAGATTCCAGATGAGGTGGTTTTTAAGCGCGCCCGCGACGGAGAGGGAAAGCGTGCAGTCCGTCTCCGTCCGCAGTTTGAAATCGTAGTAATTGAATCCGTATTCGGAAAATGCGCCCTTGACGTTCGAAGCGCGGGCGATGGAGGAAAAGCCAGCGCCCTTGTGAAGGGACGCTTCTTTGGCCGTCTCCTGCGCCCGCCTGCACAGATCGGAAAAACGTTCGCAGCCTTCAAGACGGATGCGGACGGGCACGACCAGGGTGTAGCAGCCCAGCGTCTCCGCCGTCGCCGCGTTCCGGTTAAGGCGGGACATCAGGACAGTCGCCTCGCCGGAATCGGTGGCCCGTGCCAGATAAAGCGCCTGCGCCGCCAGGTAGACATAGGGCACGTTGACGCCGATCCTGGCCGCAAAGCGCGCCGCGTCGTCCGCAAGCGTACCGAAGCGGAAGGGAAGCGTCAGCTTCCCAAAGCCCGCCGGCTCCCCGGAAAAGACGGAGGTACCGTCTGAAAAATCCGAAAAGACCTGCGCCCAGTAGTCATCCTGCTCCTGCGCCGGCTCCTCCCCCGGCGTGAAGAAGCGGGAGTCACTGAGCGCTCTTCCCTCCAGCGCGTCCAGGACACGCTGGGCGAAGAGGCACATTCCTCTGCCGTCCATGATGATGTGATGGAAGCGGGCGTAGAGCAGGACATGCCCGTCTGTGGGGATCACCTCGACTTCGCAGAGCATTCGGGAGGGATCCATCCGTTCGGTATCGCGGCGGGCCGTGTACGCCTCCGTTTCGCTGCGAGGCATCGCCGGCAGTACGACAGAATAGCGGGGTTCGCATGCCACGAATCCGTCGCCGTGCAGGGACACATTAAAAATATCCGCCGAGGAGATCACCCGGTCGGCGGCGGCCTTAACTTCGGCGGCGTCATGCCCTCCGATCATCAGCTTCACGGAGATGACGCTGAAAGCGGCCTCCTGGGAAATGCTTTCGCCGAGCAGGATCTCTTTCTGCGCGGCAGTCAGCCCGTATGTATGTTCTCTGCTCATATTCATAGGTCATTCAATGGTGAGGATCTCGGAAAAGCCCGTAATATCGAACACTTCAGAGACGGTCTCGTTGACATTTCGGATGGTCATGCTGCCCTGCCTGTTCATCGTCTTCTGGGCGGCGAGGAGTATGCGGAGTCCTGCGGAAGAGATATATTCCAGTTCCGCGAAGTCGAATGTCAGATCGGTGACGCCGTCGATGCTGCGCTTAAGCTCCGCTTCCAACTGGGGAGCGGTGTTGGTGTCCAGACGGCCGGTCAGCGCGAATGTAAGCTGAGTTCCCTGCTGCATTTTGTTGATGGTCATTATAGTTACCTCCCAAAATAGTTGATTCACGCGGGGCTGCGTGTGAGAAAATATTGTAAACTGCGTTTTGCTGGTATGTATGATTGATAAATGAAATTCGCTTAGTAAGAACTTTTTCACCCCAAATTAAAACGCTTCGTTATTATACCATGTCCTCCGGACATGCTCCCTCCGGGGGATGCGCACGGTTCGCTTCGGTGTTTGCTCTCCCTTCGGTCGGGCGCGAACCGGCGCGGGTATAATCTCTGGCGAGATTATACCACAACACAGCGCTTTTTTCGATAGAGTATGATCAACTTTTTTGTTTTGTTTGATAACGGTATTGAACCGGAAGTGATTCAGGATTATAATATTTTTGAATCCGGAACGGATGTGATGGCTGCGGTCAGAATCATTTTTGATATAAACAGACGGAAGCAGTCTGTTTCGTGAACGCATGGAATGATAAATAAAAGGAGCAAAGAAAACGATGTCGGAAACCATTTCAAAAGAACAGAGCGTACTGGATTACTATATTCTCTGCAATCGTCTGAAAAATGTGATCCGTACCGGCTGGAAGGACTGGAAGGTGCAGCGGGAGCGGATCGAGAGCGTCGCGGAGCATGTATTCGGCGTTCAGATGCTGGCGCTGGCCATGAAGTCGGAATACCAGTATGATATCGATATCAGGAAGGTGATCTTCATGCTGGCGGTCCATGAGATCGGCGAGACGGTGATCGGAGATCTGACCCGGTTCCAGATCGGGGCGGAAGAAAAAGAGAAGATGGAACATGAGGCGGTGCACCGGATCCTTGGCGGACTGTTGGACGGCGGGCAGATCGAGGCGCTTTTCCTGGAATTCGACGCCCATGAGACGCCGGAGGCGCTTTTCGCCTACCAGTGCGACAAGCTGGAATGCGACCTGCAGTGCCGCCTCTACGACGAGGAAGGCTGCGTCGATCTGCGCCATCAGGAGGGCAACGCTACGATGGATGATCCGCAGGTGAAGGAACTTCTGGCATCCGGCGCTTCCTGGTCGGAGATGTGGCTTAAGTTCAGCCAGAAGAATTACCCCTATGACGAGCATTTCCGGGCAGTGTCGGACTATGCCATGCGCAGGAAACTTCTGTCATGTTCCGAATAACGGCATTCAGACTGATCGTTCCTTCGCGGCATATTCGCCCGTGGCTTTTTGAAGATCAGGGCGCTGGAATAAAAATGACAGATTACAAAAAGGGATCCGGACAAGCATGACGCATGTCCGGATCTCTTTGCCTTACGTCAGTATGCGGGAAAGGGCGCCGGCGGCGCGATTCCCGCGTTACGTCAGTATGCAAAAAACACGCCAGTGACGCGTTTTTTGTATTTACCATTGAAAAGGGTCAGATCAGGATATATTTCAGCACAAAGAACACCGCCAGCACATACATCAGCGCGCTGATCTTCTTCTCCTTCGCTCTGCCGCACACCAGATTGATCACCACGTAGGAGATCACGCCCAGGGAGATGCCTTCGGAGATGCTGTACATGAACGGCATCGCGATGATGCAGATGTAGCAGGGGATGGTCTCCGAGTAGTCGTTGAAATCGATCTTCGTGATCGAGGTCATCATCAG
>CANPZZ010000088.1 GCA_947589125.1 uncultured Lachnospiraceae bacterium | reverse complement strand
TCCAGCACATTGGCCGTGATGCCCACGCCGGCGCCGCACAGCAGGCGTCCCTGGGAATCCTTGGCGGAATTCGGATATTTGATCTGCTTTTCAATGTCCTTGATCGTGATCAGACCCTTCAGGTTGAAATCGTCGTCCACGATCGGGAGCTTCTCGACTCTGGCCTTCGCCAGGATCTTCTTCGCCTCCGTCAGGGTGATGCCTTCCTTCGCCGTCACCAGGTTCTCGGAAGTCATGCATTCGCTGATCTTCTTCGTAAAATCTTCCTCAAACATCAGGTCGCGGTTGGTGATGATGCCTACCAGCTTGCCGCCGTTCTCCACGATCGGGACTCCGGAAATGCGGAACTTGCCCATCAGCTCGTCCGCATCCTTCAGCGTATGCTCCGGGGTGAGGAAAAATGGATCCGTAATGACTCCATTCTCCGAGCGCTTTACTTTGTCTACCTCTTCCGCCTGCGCCTCGATGGACATGTTCTTGTGGATGATGCCGATGCCGCCCTGTCTCGCCATGGCGATGGCCATGCGGTGCTCCGTGACGGTGTCCATACCCGCGCTCATCAAAGGAATGTTCAGCTTGATCTTCTTGGTCAGATGCGTCGTCACGTCTACCTGGTTGGGGATGACCTCCGAGTAGGCGGGAACCAGCAGTACGTCGTCAAAGGTAATGCCTTCACCGATAATTGCGCCCATTGAATGCTCCTCTCTTTCTGCTGTAGTAGTTAAAATGGTTATTTAGTGACATAGTATAGACCACTTTGCCGGACTTGTCAAGCGTTCCGGAAGTATAAAAAGGACAGCCGCACACAGCTGCCCTTTCGACCATTATTTGACGACCTTCCGCGGCCCTCTCTGCCACAGATGGTTCAGAAGCTTCTCATTCGGTTCCAGAAGGATCTTCGTGGCAACGCCGTCCTTCTGGGCGACCATGCCGTAAACCTTCGCGCCCGGCTGATGGGACGAAAAATCAAGGGTCTTCATATCCTTTCTCTCCGCGTCCTTCAGAAGATAGGAATCCACCGGAGCCAGGATCTCGATCTGGTCGATCGTCCCCTCCCAGACCCTCTTGCGGCGTCTCTGGCCCATGATCTTGTCGATGCTCAGTTGGTCATTGACCGCCAGATACTCAAATTCCAGATCCATCATCGGGAAAATGAAGTAGACGCCGGCGATAGCCAGAAGCAGGATAATAAAGCCCAGCGGCAGCATCATCATCACGAAAAAGCTGATGATACACAATAAGATCAGCAGTCCTTTCACCAGGATCGCGTATCCCGGCGTCTTGCGCTTTACCAACCATTCCACATAAGCGTCATTCATAATCGTTATTCCTTTCCTAAGTTATTCGGCTGCGCCCCCACGTTCTCCGCGAACTTACACGGCTGATGCACATACGGCCGGGCCTGTCCGCTTCCGCTCGGTCCGTCGCTGTCTGCCTTCCGGCCCGGCTGACTATGCCGGATAAAAACAGCGGAGACAGACCCTCATGCTGTCATGAGCGGCCGGCCTCCGCAACGTAACCTTCCTTCTCCGCACCGCTACTGCCGGCCCTGCCGGCTCTCGCGGTACGTCATTCTTCTAATATCTGCGGGTCCGCCTGCCGCTTACATCATCCCCATGCCTGCGCCTGCGGGAGCAGCCGGGGTCTCTTCTTTAATATTAGCAACAACGGACTCAGTTGTCAATAACGTGGACGCAACACTTGTCGCATTCTGCAGCGCGCAGCGCGTCACCTTCGCCGGATCCAGGATGCCCGCGGCGATCATATCCACATATTCTTCGTTGTAAGCGTCGAAGCCGGTGCCGACCTCGGACTCTTTCACCTTATTGACGATGACGGAGCCTTCCAGTCCGGCGTTGGCCGCGATGTGGTACAGCGGAGACTCCAGAGCCTTCAGGATGATCTTCGCGCCGGTCTTCTCGTCGCCGTCCATGCCGTCCAGAACCTTCTCCACCTTCTTGATCGCGTGGATATATGCGGAACCGCCGCCCGCGATGATACCTTCCTCCACAGCCGCTCTCGTAGCCGCCAGAGCATCCTCCATGCGCATCTTGGCTTCCTTCATCTCGGTCTCGGTCGCAGCGCCCACACGGATCACCGCTACGCCGCCGGCCAGCTTCGCCAGTCTCTCCTGCAGCTTCTCGCGGTCAAAATCAGAGGTGGTCTCCTCGATCTGTCCGCGGATCTGGGCGATCCTTGCGGAAATGGCAGCCTTATCGCCTTCGCCATCCACGATAACAGTGTTCTCTTTCTGAACCTTCACGGACTTCGCGCGGCCAAGCTGATCCATGGTCGCTTCCTTCAGATCCAGACCAAGCTCCTCGGAAATCACCTGGCCGCCGGTCAGGATCGCGATATCCTGCAGCATCTCTTTCCTTCTGTCGCCGTAGCCCGGGGCCTTCACCGCGACTACGTTGAAGGTACCGCGCAGCTTATTGACGATCAGGGTGGTCAGAGCCTCGCCTTCCACGTCCTCGGCAATAATCAGCAGTCTCGCGCCGGACTGGACCACCTGCTCCAGCAGCGGCAGGATCTCCTGAATATTGGAAATCTTCTTATCGGTGATCAGGATGTAGGGATTGTCAAGGACAGCCTCCATCTTATCCATATCGGTGCACATATAAGCGGATACATAACCGCGGTCGAACTGCATGCCTTCCACCAGATCCAGTTCGGTCTTCATGGTCTTGGACTCTTCAATCGTGATAACGCCGTCGTTGGAAACCTTCTCCATGGCGTCTGCCACCATCTCGCCGACCTCGTCGCTGGAAGCGGAGATCGCCGCCACGCGGGCGATCTGGGCCTTGCCGTTGATCGGCTGGCTCATGGAAGCAATCGCCTCTACCGCCGCGTCTGTAGCCTTCTTCATGCCCTTGCGCAGAACGATCGGATTGGCGCCTGCCGCCAGGTTCTTCATGCCTTCGTTGATCATGGCCTGAGCCAGAACCGTCGCCGTCGTGGTGCCGTCGCCGGCCACGTCATTGGTCTTCGTAGCGACTTCCTTCACTAACTGGGCGCCCATGTTCTCAAATGCGTCCGCCAGCTCGATCTCCTTGGCGATGGTCACACCGTCGTTGGTAATAAGCGGCGCGCCGAAAGACTTATCCAGAACGACGTTGCGTCCCTTGGGACCTAACGTCACACGTACCGTATCTGCCAGCTGGTTCACGCCGGACTCCAGCGCTTTTCTCGCGTCTACACCGAATTTGATTTCCTTTGCCATAATTACATTCCTCCAGTCTTGTCTTAACTCTCATGTCCCGCCTCGCGGAACATCTCTGCAACATGAAAACGTTCTCTGCACACCCAGAACTTACTCGATCACAGCCAGGATGTCGTTCTGCTTCACAACCACGTACTTCTCATCCTCTACTTCCACTTCCGTGCCGGAATACTTGGAGTAGATGACCTTATCTCCTACCTTTACCTGCATAGTGACTTCCTTGCCGTCCACAACGCCGCCGGGACCCACGGCGATGACTTCCGCCTGCTGGGGCTTCTCCTTGGCCTGGCCCGGAAGAACGATGCCCGACTTGGTGGTCTCTTCCGCTACCAGCTGCTTTAAGACAACTCTGTCAAATAATGGTGTCAGCTTCATATGTTTATTCCTCCTTGATGAAAAATGAATTTCGATAGGCTTTTTTCATTTCCAGAATATGTTATATCACGCTTTGTTAGCAGTGTCAAGGGTCGAGTGCTAAATTTTTGTGAACTTTTTGTGACTGCCTAAATCGCCCTTATTTTTCTCCGAAGCGGCAGGATATCGCGGGGCGGAACGCTGAGTTCATCGACTCCGATGGACAGGAAATATTCTGTCATCGTCTGATCCGCGGCCAGTTCCCCGCAGATTCCCACCGGAATCCCGGCGCCGCGGGCATTCTTTACCGTCATTTCAATGAGGCGCAGGACCGCCGGGTGGCGCGGGTCACAAATCGGAGGATGCCACGGAGAAGACGCATTCTCTGCAGATCCATGCATGCCGGACGGCACGGACGGTTCATTCCCTCCAGTCAACCTTTCCTTCTCTGCTGATTCTGCCTGGTAATCATCGTCGGTGGATTCGGGCTTCATGCCGCCCGATATCCTCCCGGCCTCCTGCGATGCCTTGCCGGACATCGCAGGCATTTTCCCATATGCGGCTTCTCCGCCTCTCTGCCGGTCGCAGGCCAGTGTATACTGGGTCAGGTCGTTGGTCCCGATGCTGAAGAAATCCGCCTCTTCCGCCAGCCGGTCGCTCAAAAGCGCGGCCGCTGGCGTCTCGATCATGATTCCGACCAGAGTTTCCGGATCAAATGCGATCCCTTCGTTCCGCAGTTCTTCCTGTACCTCTCTCCATAGTTTCTTCGCCTCTGTAACCTCCCATACGGATGTAACCATTGGGAACATAATCCCCAGGTTACCATATACAGAAGCACGGGCCAGCGCGCGAAGCTGCAGCTTAAACAGTTCCGGACGGCTGAGGCTGAAGCGGATGCCGCGGTTTCCCAGGGCCGGATTGGCCTCGGCGGCAAGCCCCAGATAATCCGCCTGCTTATCGGATCCCGCATCAAGCGTGCGGATGATCACGCGGCGGCCATTCATCGCGGAAAGTACCTGACGGTACGCCTCAAACTGCTCCTCCTCGGATGGAGCGCTGTCGCGCTGCAGAAACAGGCACTCGCTCCGAAATAACCCGATACCGTCGGCGTCATTGTCCAAAACCGCCGGAATATCCGCCGGAAAACTAATATTGCAGTAAAGCCGGACAGCCCTTCCGTCCTTCGTAACCGTTTTCCTCCCTTTTAACGCCGCCAGCTCCGCTGTCTCCCGCTGCCGCTCCGCTGTCTTCGCAAGGAAACGCGCCCGCTCCTGCTCATCCGGCGCGATCACGATCTCCCCGGTATCTCCGTCCATAAGGATCTCCTGGCCCTCATATTCCGGCTTTATCTGACAGCCGGTTCCGATAATGGCCGGGATCCCCATCGTGCGCGCCAGTATCGCGGTATGTCCCGAGGCGGAGCCGCCCGCGGTGATAAATCCCAATATCTTCGCGCGGTCAAGACGCAGCGTATCGCTGGGCGCCAGATCATCCGCTGCTAGAATAACGGGACCATCCAGAACTTCTGAAGCCACAGACTCTGACTGCGGCTCCGTTCCTTCCTCCGTTTTCTCCGGATGCCCCATAGCCGCCACGATTCTCTGCGCCACATCCTCCACATCCGCGGCCCGCGCCTTCATATATTCGTCGTCTACCGCGGTAATCCGGGCCGCCGCATCTCTGGCCGCATCCATAACCGCCGCTTCGGCATTGATATGGTCATGGCTGATACGCTCGCCGACGTCTTCCTCATATTCCGGATCCATCGCCATGATCTCATGCGCCGCCAGGATCTGCGCCGCGTCATCCCCGGGAACTCCGCCCGGCAGTTCCTGTGCCTTTTCCGCCAGTTCGTGGATCTGTCTCACCGCCTCCCTGCGTGCGCTGTCGAAACGGTTCCATTCTTTTTCACTGTCCATGGCTTTATAGCGCGGTATCTCCGTTTCCGTTTTTTTAAACAGTTTAAGCCGCCCGGCCGCGATCCCGCCGGACACGCCGGTTCCCCGAAGCAATATCATGATAACCCCCTTTTACTGCTGCTTTTCTTAATTTTGTCACAGGTTATCCGGAAATGCAACCGCCCAAAAATACATTTTATAAAATTTTTCTTAATATATCACTTCCATTTTTGGAATAATGGTATTACAATAGTGAAAAATGATCATGCTACGGAAAGGGGTATCTGTTATGGCAAAGAAAAAATTCGGCAGATTTGTCGCGCTGGCAGCGGTTGCAGGGACAGTCGCGGCTGCGGTTTCTTATTATCTGAAGTACAGATCCTTCAGCAAGGAACTGGACGAGGATTTCCATGATTTCGAGGGCGGGGATGAGGAGGACGCTGAAGAAGACGCTCCCAAAAGGAATTATGTGACACTGCCGCCGAAGGTCGAGGAAGCGAAGGAGACGCTGAAGGAGGTAACGGGTCAGGCTAAGGAGAAGGCCAAAAGCGCCGCCAAAGCAGTGAAGGAAACCGTGAAGAACGCAGCGGAAAAGGCGAAGAACTCCGGCAAAGAAGCGGCTGATTCTATTCAGGAGAAAGCGGAAGATACGGTGACAGATCTGGCAGAGAACGCTGCGGAAGATACGGCGGATGTTTTGGAGGATACCGCGGAAGTTGCGGCTGACGCTCTGGAGGATACCGCGGAAGTTGCGGCTGACGCTCTGGAGAATACCGCGGAAGTTGCGGCTGATGCTTTGGAAGATACCGCGGAAGATGCGGCAGATGCTTTGGAAGATACCGCGGAAGATGCGGCAGATGCTTTGGAAGATACCGCGGAAGCAGTGAAAAACGCCGCGGCTGAGACAGCCGAAGCTGCCACCGAGGTATTCGAGGATGAAGACGACGGCCTACTCGATCTGTTCGGCGGCGGCTCCGAAGACGACGATACAAAGAAAACTTCCGGAAGCGCTACGATCGAGGACGACCAGGAGTAATTCCTGCCGCCTTAAGACTCCGGCCTGTTAATCCATAATGTTAAGAAGCAGAGGGTTTTTACGCCCTCTGCTGTTTTATTTCCATGCGGGCAGGGCGCCAGTAATGCCCTGCTCGTATTTCCATGCAGGAAGAACGCCAGTGACAGAACTCCAGTGAAGCCCTTTTTATATCTACTCCCAGGTCAGGAGGTTCTGGAAGTAGGGTTCTGAAATACTGTCGGCAGGAACCGTATAAGCATGAGACGCATCCCCGTCAGACGGAAGCTGATAAGCGTCCTGAGAACTGTCATACTGCCACAAGTCATCAATAACGAGGACGCCATTTTCCACCTGCATGGTCCAGCCGGCCTCTTCCCCCTGCGCGTTCACGGTAATCAGGGACAATTCCCCGTTCATCCGGTCATCCTGGAATCTCCCCCGGCGCGTCAGACTGCGGTTTTCCTCGCCGGTGCCTTCAAAACAGCAGTAACCGGTCTCTCCCTCTCCGTTTAAACGGCCATCCTCCCACCGTCCGGAAACATAGTCGTAACGGGAGCCGTCCATCTCAATCGCCTGGAACGCGATGCACTGCCCTTCCGGGCGTCCCGAAGAGAACTCTCCCAGGAACAGAAGCGATGACCGCGCCAGCACAAGGCCTTCCCCTTCCAAATCTTTGGTCAGTTCACCGTCTCGGTAAAGGTAACGTTTTTCCTCCAGCGTCACGTAAAACAGATTCGATAGCGCTTCCGTCTGCGAAAGCATCAGCCTGGCCGCTTTCTCATATTCGCCGGTCTCTATATATTCTGTCAGAAGATCCAGAAGATCCTTCTGATCCTGCGTCAATTCCGGCGGAAGGGCCTCCTCCGCCAGGCTCTCCTCGATCTCTCTGCGCACCGCCTCCGCGGCAGATTCAGCGGCGGACTCGGCCGCTGATTCCGCCATGGCATGAGCGCTGGATTCCTGAACGCTCTCATTCAAATCATCCTGCAGGCTGTGGTCTGCCTCCCGGCTGGCACTCTGTTCTTCATGGTACCGCCCGGCCAGGCCGATCCCTGCCGCCAGCCCCGCGGTCAGGCACAGAATGCCGACCAGCGCCAGCAGCAGAACTTTCTGGTTCAACTGCTTCTTCATTTTTCTTCCCCCCTCGCTGCTCCGCCTCATGTACGCCGCTGCCGCTCAGCACGGTCTCTGAAATTCAGGGCAGTCTTCCTGCACTCAACGCAGCCGCTGACATTCAGTGCAGCCTCTGACGCTCAGCGCAACGTACAAGAAGGCTGAAAACACCACCTTTCGCGTTTCAGCCTTCGTATTTCCATGCAGGCAGAGCGCCGGTAACACCCTGCCTGTATTTCCATGCGAACAAAACGTCAGTGACATTCCTGTTCGCAATATCACTCTCTGACCGTTTTGTCTCCAGAATACGTATCCCTGCCGGGTCTATTTCTCCAGCTTAAAAGAACTCTTAAGCGACACGATCCGGTTGAACACCGGCGCGTCCTCTGTACTGTCCTTGCTGTCCACGCAGAAATAGCCGCTGCGCATGAACTGGAAGCTGTCGTAGGCCTTCGCGTCCTTCAGCGCCGGTTCCACATAGCAGTTCTTCAGCACCGTCAGAGAATTGGGATTCAGGTTCAGCGTGCCGTCCTCGTTCAGTTTCCCCTTCTCCTCATCTACGATGTTCTCGTAGAGGCGGCATTCCACCTTCTCCGCCGTCTCCGCGGAGACCCAGTGGATCGTGCCCTTCACCTTCCGTCCGGTGAAGCCGGAACCGCTCTTCGTCTCCGGATCGTAAGTCCCGTGAACCACGGTGACATTGCCGTCCGCGTCCTTCTCACAGCCGGTGCAGGTGACGAAATACGCGCCGAAAAGACGCACTTCATTGCCCGGGAACAGCCGGAAATATTTCTTCGGCGGCTCCTCCATGAAATCATCCCGCTCGATATAAAGCTCGCGGGAGAACGGAACCTGACGGGAACCCAGTTCTTCATTCTCCGTATTGTTCGGAACCGTCAGCATCTCGGTCTGACCCTCCGGATAATTGTCAATGACCAGCTTCACCGGATCCAGAACTGCCATCATACGCGGCTTCTTAAGCTTCAGATCCTCCCGGATGCAGTACTCCAAAAGCGCGTAGTCCACGGAGCTGTTGGCCTTGGCCACGCCCACCAGATCCACAAACTTCTGAATGGACTCCGGCGTATAGCCGCGGCGCCGCAGAGCCGCGATAGACACCAGCCGCGGATCGTCCCAGCCGTCCACGATGCCGTCCTCCACCAGCTTCTTGATATAGCGCTTGCCGGTGACCACATTGGTCAGGTACAGCTTGGCGAACTCGATCTGCCTGGGCGGGTTCTCAAACTCGCACTCCCGCACCACCCAGTCGTAAAGCGGTCTGTGGTCCTCGAACTCCAGCGTGCAGATGGAATGGGTGATATGCTCCACCGCGTCCTCGATCGGGTGGGCGAAATCGTACATCGGGTAGATGCACCATTTGTCCCCGGTATTGTGATGGGTCATATGGGCCACACGGTAAATGACCGGGTCGCGCATGTTGATGTTCGGACTCGCCATGTCGATCTTGGCGCGAAGCACCTTCTCGCCGTCGGCGTATTTGCCCTCCTTCATCTCCTCAAAGAGCTTCAGATTCTCCTCCACACTGCGGTTCCGGTAGGGGCTTTCCTTGCCCGGCGTCGTGAAATCGCCGCGGTATGCCTTGATCTCGTCAGCGCTTAAGTCGCAGACGAACGCCTTGCCCTTCTTGATCAGCAGCACCGCGCACTCATACATGGTCTCGAAATAATCCGACGCGAAGAACAGCCTGTCTTCGAAATCGGCGCCCAGCCACTTTACATCCTCGATAATGGACTCGACGAACTCGGTCTTCTCCTTCGTCGGATTGGTGTCGTCGAAGCGGAAATTGAACTTGCCGCCGTATTTCTTCGCCAGGCCGTAATTCAGAAGGATCGACTTGGCATGTCCGATATGCAGGTAGCCGTTGGGCTCCGGCGGGAAACGGGTCTGCACATGGTCGTAGACACCCTCCGCTAAGTCCTTCTCGATCTCCTGCTCGATAAAATTCTTTGAACTTTCCGCCGCTTCTGCTGCCTCTGCAGCCATCTCAACCGGTTTTTCCATAATCTCCTCCAGCGATCTGTCGTGTCTTTCTTTCCAATAATAGGTTATCATAACACATTTCCATAGGATTGGAAAGAGGTATCCGGCACAAAATTTCGGCATTGCCGGAGAAAAGACTGTACAATTATCACACGGATCAAGCTCAAGAATTTTTTGAATCTCCGGTTGACAAAAAGAAAATCTCGTGCTAATATAACATACGGCTCGTTGAGGAGCCGTAAAGGCTGGCGTGGCACAGGCGGTAGCGCACCTCATTGGTAGTGAGGAGGTCACGGGTCCGAGTCCCGTCGCCAGCTCTCAAAAAAGTCCGTAGATATACCGGGTGGTCGTAAAACAGTAAAATTGCAAAATCTGAAAACCTTGTATTTTCAAGAGGGTTCGGCGTGACTTCGGTCACGCCGAACCCTCTTTCATAAGCTCGTCCAGCGGGATAAATCCCAGCCCGTCATACTTGATGTGGATATGCTGCTGACGCTTCCCG
>CANPZZ010000087.1 GCA_947589125.1 uncultured Lachnospiraceae bacterium | reverse complement strand
GCGGCCTTCATGTAATCCACGATCTGAATGTTGGTGGCGTACCAGGTGTCCTCCTGGCCGCCGGCCATCCGGCAGAATTCCTCCATCAGATCCCAGTTGTTCTGGGCGGGAAATTCATAGCTGTGGCCCCAGACATACATCATATAGAGATACTGGGTCTTATGCAGATCCACGAAACGCCTTCCGTCCTCCAGAAGGTTATGGTTATGATGGCAGGTAGCTTTCCACAGCAGGTAATTTTCCGGAATACTGAAATCGTGGGTATCGCCTACCACGCGGCTGTACTCGATGCCCAGCTTCGGCAGAAGTTCCACGATCTCCTTCGAGTAGGAACCGTTGGGATAGGACAGGCCCCGGACCGGATAACCCACCGCTTCTTCAAGCACCCTGCGGTCCTCCAGAACCTGCAGCGCCACCTGCTCGATGGGACTGCGGGCGATAGTCGGATGGAATACCGTATGGCAGGACACCTCATGCCCCGCATACACCTCCGCGATATCCTTCAGAGGAATCCGCCCCTCGCCGCCGGGATGAGGCGAACCGGCAAGCCCGGAGTTCAAATGAAATGTTCCTTTAATGCCGTAGCGGTTGAAAATATCCACCAGCTTCCGGTCGTACTCCCGCCCATCGTCATAGCTCATGGTCAGGACCTTGTGCTTCCCGCCGGGGAAGCAGATGTAAATGCTTCTCAGTTTCATAACACAGTCACCTCCTCTGCGTACCAGTATACCTCAGGTTCGTCTGCTCCGTCAACCGTTTCCCATGCGGCGGCATTTCTCATCCTTTTTATTAAACAAGATTCTTTCTCTTGTTTCTATTAAAAATTATGCTGCAAAATTAAGATGGAAATCTCGGGGATGCAGGCTTCCAGTCAGTGTCTAGCTGCAACCGGCAGTTCTCCGAGATTATGCAGGAGTCGCTGCGGGAGTACCGAAAACATTCGGCGGAGGAGAACAAATTCGCGGAGAATCTGTCGGTGCTGCAGTTTTCCGGATGGCTGTATCCGGAGAAGCTGCCGCCCGGGCAGGAAAACGCAGGTACAGGAAAGACGCATACTTCCCGGCTCGCCGCCGCATACTATCCGCGGGCAGAGATATTTCCTGCCAGGCGGCGCCAGCGCGACGCCGCATTCCCGGCAATGCCGGGCGCACAAAATTCACCCAAGGAAAGGAAATCCGATCATGCGCCAGAGTTTTTCAAACCGAAATGATTTTTCTGATGAGGACCGTATGTGGGAGGATCCCGACGCGGATTCCTATGACGATACCGACGACGATCCTTACGGCTGCTTCATGGACGACGACACCATCGAGAGGAAAGCCGGCTCGGCCATGGACTGCACCGGCCTGATCCCGGCCCTGCCGGAATCCGATGAAGAGCTGGAAGCCTACGCGCAAATGTACCGCTATCCGGGCGATATCCTGGAGGATTAAGTCAGACGTCTGCAGCGCCAGCACAGATTTACGCGGTTTACAAGACCACCTCCAGATGCCAAATACCGGACGTCATATGACAAAACGACAAACCGGCAGCACAGTCAGGCATCTCCGGCCATAGTTACAAAAGCCGGTATGTCCCCCTTCGGACATACCGGCCGTTTCTATCTCGCAGAACTCTCCGGCCTCTATCTGGTCTGCACAACTCCATTGACCACCCAGCAGCCGTTCGCATCGATCTGGGATCCTTCGATCACCGTGTTCTTCATCATCTTTCCGCGGGTACCGTCCGACACCGGGTTGAAATAATAGCATCTTTCCTTCCCGTCGTCTCCCTTGATCCAGGCCCAGCCGGTCACCATCCTTCCTCTGGTGCCGTCGGACGCCGGATTCAGGTAATAATCATTGCCGTCCGCGTCCTTATGCCATCCGGTCAGCATATTGCCCGCCTCATCGAACCAGAACCAGTCGAAGCTCGACTGTCCCTCCGCCGTATGGGCGTAGGGATTGTATACCGCCGCCCAGCGGTTCACATAAGGCTGCCCGTTGGAATCTGTAAATTTCCAGGTATCGCCGTTCTGGACCCAGCTGCCCTGCACCACATAGGAAGGCAGATTCGCCGGCGCCCCGGTTCCCGTCGGACCGCCTGTACCGGTCCCCGCGCCGGACTTACGGCTTCCGCCTCCGCCGCCTCCACCGCTTCCGGAACCGCCGCCAGAGCTTCCGCCGCCGGAACTTCCCCCGCCGGAACTTCCGCCTCCGAAGCTTCCCCCGCCGGAGTTTTCAAACATGCCGCAGACGGTGCATTTCCCGGCCATAAAAGTATGGCTTTCCGCTTCACTCATCGCGGCGCCGCAAAGAGCGCAGATATTCCAGTGGCCTTTCTGGTCATAAGTAATCTTCGCAGTATGGTTCCCGCTGAACGCATGGCCGCACACCTGGCAGACGCCCTCGTGATGAAGCTGATTCGCCACATATTTGTCAGTGCTGTGCGCCGCATATTCGTCCCTGGCGCCGCAGGCGCATTCTTTCCAGTGCCCGTCGGAATCACTTCCAATGATCGCAAATGAATGCTTATGATCCGCCGAAACCTTTGGAAGCACCTTCCCCGCCGCCTTGATCTGGCCGCAGGACAGGCAGTAAACATCGCCGCTGTAACCATCTTTCTCCGTGGTTGGCGCTATGTAGCCCCGGTTTTCCTCGGCATCCGTATGATTCTTTGGGTCTTTCTCACCATAATTGTGGCCGCAGGTCTCACAGACAGCCCCCGCCGCACAGGTCGCCGTGCCGCCTGTATGGTTGCTCTCCGGACCGCGGGCAGTACATCCCGCGTTAACGCAGACACGCCAGTGTCCGCCGTCATCCGCGTAATACCCGCCGCTGAAATTATGCTGCGCCTGTCCTTCCGCCATCACCCGGTTGCAGATCATACATACCTGAACCGTCGTACAAAGGCCGTCATCCGCAGACGGTACATGAGCTTCTTCGAGTCTCTGCCTGCAGCCTTCGTTCGTACAGGTCTGATAATGCACACTGGCGTTATCTGTCTCCCAGACTCCGCTCCAGTTATGCTGAGTAAGTTTTCCTTTCGCTATATAATCGCAGACAGAACACGCAACCGCCGTCAGGCAATCACCGTCGTCTGCCATCGTATGAGATGCTTCTCTGCCAATGGCCTGACAGTTTTTATTCTGGCAGGCCTGCCAGTGACCATTCTGATCGTACAGATACGCGCCTCCGTAATTATGCCCGCCTGAAGCCGCTGTTACGACATAACCGCATACCTTGCACGTCTCTGCCGTCGTACAGTCATTGTCGTAAAGATCCACGACATGAGGAGCCTTCGTGGTAGTATAATCGCAGGAATCGCAGCGCTGCCAGTGGCCGCCCGCTTCTGTAATCCACTCTCCCAGCTTATGAGGTACACTATTCTGAACAGAAGAACATATCCTGCATTCCTCCCAGGACTTCACATCATCGAATTTCTTTTCCCATTCATGCTCATGGGGCGTGAGTTTGGGAAGCTTGTGGCCGTACTCCTTCACCTGATTGCAGCCCCTGCATATAAGATCTCCGCTGTACCCCTCCGAATTCTCTGTCGGATTCTCGATATTGATCTGTTCCAACGGCCCCGTATGGTTAGACGGATCCAAAGCCCCAAAGGACTTATTACAATCCTTACAGACCGCCACCGTTGTACAGGTCGCCGGCATATCGCCCGCAGCATGGGACAGACGGTCCGCAGTTACTTCGCATCCATAATTCTTACACTCTCTCCAATGACTCGTTGAGTCGCTCTCCCAATAGGTCTGGCTGAACCGGTGCGAGGCCCTGCCCTGTTCCGCAACATATCCGCAGACATCGCATATGCGGCTCTGCGTACAGTCTTTTCCGGTCCATCCGCTGTAAGTATGGGACTCAATGACTGACTTGACTGTACAGCCGGGATTCGTACACACGCGGTAATGGCTTAACCTGCTGGTCTGCCATTCTCCGGAAAAATTATGACTGCTCTGTGCTTCCCGTAATACACGGTTACATACGGAACAGACAGAAGCGCGCATACAGTTTGTATCATTCAGCCCCTTATGGGGTTCTTCCGCTTCCCGATAAGTACACCCCGGATTCGTACATGCCTTCCAATGATGAGCATCATCCGACTCGTATTTCAGCTTGTGGCCGGAAGACGCGGGAATCGTATATCCGCATTCCACACAGGTTCTTTTTTCCCTGCAGGTTCCGGAAGTTATGGAAGCGGAATGCGAAGCTTTCTGCTCCGTGTAGGTACAGCTGGGATTCTTACATTTCTTCCAGTGCCCGCTGCTGTCAGATTCCCACTCCAGCGTATGTGATGTCTTTTTCGGCGTAACAATCGTTCTGCACACTTCGCATATATCATCGGTGGTACAATCGCCGTCACTTTTGACGGTATGGCCGAGAGCCGGCAGCCCGCCCGGATGCTTTTCCATTACTTTCTTACAGTAAATACATACGTAATTGAAATCTCCCGTTTCGGTACAGTTTGCTGCCTTCGTGACAACTTTGGATTCCGAGTATTTGCTTCCCCATGTATGAGTTGGCTCGATCGTGCGGGTTGCTCCCTCCGCTCCGCAAACCCGGCACTTTTGCGTTTCCCTGCCTTTCTGATCCTGGATTTCTTCCGAGCATACAGCTTCCTGCGTAACTTCCCATGAATCATAAAAATTATGACCCACAGCTAAAATTGACTCAAAATTCCCAACCGCATCGCAATTTTGACACTTTTGATAAGTCGCGCCATTTTCTGTACAGGTAGCTTCTTTCCTCGCTTCGGTCCATTCATGATGACCATCACCGGGCAGATTTTCTATTGCCCCGCATTTCTCACATACATTCAGATTTACTGTTTGAACAGAACCGCTGCTGTCACAAATCCGGCAGCTTTTGTTTATATAGGAATGTCCCAGCGCCGTCGAACCCGCCGCATCTTTCGAAGAGCTCATATATATACTTCCACAGATACGACAGAAAGTCTGGCTCACCACCCGTGCGGGCTTCGTGCAGTCAGCAGGCACAGTATAGTCCTGTCTTCCCCCAATGAAATGACCGATATAGAACCTGACAGGTTCACTGGAGCCACCAGCGCTAACCGCCCAGACACGGCAAAGGTTGTTTTTGAAATCGGTCATGAGATACTCAAACTCGGATCCCTGGGCAGCTATCCTTATCTCCTTTTTCTCCTGATTAACGGTCCGCTCAATGACCAGGCTCTGCAGCTGCCCTGTTTCATCCGTAACCTTTATCGTCGGCGGTGAACAGTAATAACTTAGGCCATCATATACGCCAGTTTTCCCATCCGGATCCGCCACAACCTCGATCTTCGGCGCGGGAGCGGCCGCCAGCAGCATAATGCCCGCTTCCAGGCCCGGCTCATCCATTCCCGGCGCACCGGCAGGAGCATCACCGGCAGGTCTGGCCGCCTCCGGCGGAGTCGCCGTCTCTGTCTTCTGCGGATCCGTCGTCCCGGGAACGCTCTCTGCGCCGTTCCCATAATCTGCCGTCCCAGACGCCTGACCATCTCCATTCTCACCCTTTGCGCTGGTTTCATCCGTCGCGCCGCCAGGCTCCGCGGCATGGTCGTGCCCTTCGTCCGCGCAGTGGTCATGTCCGTCCGGAGCCTCGCCTGCAATTCCATAAGATTCGTCAAAAATCTCCGGTCCCTCTGCGCCCGCGGGCAAAGCAAGCGAAAACGCCATCGCGCAGCTCAGCAGAAACGCCCCAATTCTCCGTCCTGTTCTTCTCATCCCGTTCCTCCTGTTTTTCATTCAAGCCTTTTAAACACAGGAAGCGTGCTGCCGCACCCTTTCTGCATGGAACTGCGAGCAGAACGCCGACGACGTTCCGTTCGCGTGGAAATACGAACAAAGCGTCACCGGCGTTTCGTTCGTATGGAAACACAAGAACCGTATCTGCACCTCCCGGCGCAAATACGGCCCCCACTGCTTATATAAAATCACTCTGCCTCATCATGCCCAATCCCTCGTCTGCCCCAAGCGGCATCGCTCATGTTCTGTTGTCCCTTCGCGTAAAATCGATCCTGCTTCTTTCAGTATACAGGATGCTTCCTGTAAATGCAACCTATTTCGGAAAAATTCCCACGCACAATGCTATAGTGACTATTACTCCCCATCTCCTAACTCAGCATATCTTCCAATAATCTCTGCCAGCCGCATCGGGAAGTCCGCATCCGTCCGTTCCAGCATCCGCCCGCAGTACTCTCCGTCTGTCTCCATTCTGCCCTCCGCGGCAGCCGCGCCGTCCGCCAGACTCTGATAACCATCATGGAAAATATAACCGCCATCAGCCGTCAGCCGTATCTGCGGCGCATATTGGAACACCGGTTCCCATGCTCCGTCCCGCCGCGCAAGCGGGAGCAGATATTCGCTGCCGGGCAGCATTTGGTACAACGCTTGGTTTCCGTCGGCCTCACAGACAATTACACTTTCAACCGTCATTTCACTTCCGGCCTGCACATCCACTGCGCCATCCAGCGCTTCCGCGCCCGCGTAATAGATCTGCTCCACCTCCGTCTCATAGACGATCCGGTCCGTTTGTCCGTCCGCGCCGGCCGCCAGACGTGCCTCCCGCACCGTCACCAGGCACAGAAGCTGAGTCTCCTTAAGCACTTCTTCTGTAAATATTTCCGCGTCAGCCGCCTCCGTCACAGCGTCTTCCGGAATTTCCAGGATCTGCGAAGCCAGTTCCGCAGCAGACACAGACTCTTCCGTCAGCGTCTTCGAGGCATCTTCACTCCCGCTGCCTGCCGCATCCCCCGACACACCTTCGGTCATACTTCCAGACGCATCTTTCTCCACACTTTCCGGCGCTCCTTCCGCTACACTTCCAGGCGCTCCTCCGTCCATCTCCTCCGGCGCAGCGCCTGCCCCAGCCATTGCCGCGGTTTCCGCTGTCCCGCCAGCCTCCGCCGCCGTCTCCGCTGTCCCGCCAGCCTCCGCCGCATCCTCCGGTATCCCTTCAGTCAAAGCCGCCGTCATAGTCTCCTGCACCATTTCCGATGCTTCGTCCAATTCCGCCTCGTTCTGCCCTGCTCCGGCCATATTCGCCGCAAACCCGGATCCCCCTGCCGTCGTAAACTGCATAACACTGGAAATGGCACCGCCCCATTTCATCTCCAGAAACTGCGGCGCAGCCACCAATAATACAAGCACCGCAGCAGCAGCGGTCCCGGCAGCGTAGATCCGCCTCACACGCGTCCGATGTTTCCGTTCATCCGCCGTCTGCGTCTCCCGCTTCTCCGCGGCCTCCAGCTTTCGTTCATCTGACATCCGCAGGATCCGTCCGCCGCTTTCTGCGGCGTCTGCAGCATTTCCCTGCACCTCTGCCGCGATCCTCTCCGGATGCTCCGCCAATCCGCTCTCGATCCGCTCCCAGAGATCTGGCGCGGCCTGAGTCATCATATCCCGGTATTCCCGTTCAATCCTGCTCTCCTTCTTCATAACCGCACCTCTCTCAGTTTCCGGATCGCGTTCTGGTAGCACCAAGCCACCGTTCCCTGGGGCCGCCCCAATATCCGGGCGATCTCCTTAAACGTCAGTTCTCCCATGATTTTCATATTCACGATCTGCCTCTCATCCTCTTTCAGCGCATCCAGCGCCTGACGCAGGCTGACCGTCTCCACCACACTGTCCTCCACCGTCCTCTGCCGCGCGGCGTCCTCCGGCAGTTCCTCTACCGGCTCTTCCCGCCGCCGCTTCCGCAGGAAATCGATGGTCATATTCCGGGCAATCGTAAGCATCCACGCCCGGTGCCCTTTTCCCGGCCGGTAGCTCTCCGCCGCGTCCCACATCCGGATGAAGAAATCCGCCGTCAGATCCTCTGCATCCTCCCGATTGCGTACAATTTCCCAGACCGCGGAGTAGATCATGGGATTATAATCCTCATAGATCATCCTCAGTCCCTCTTTTTCATTTCTTCGGATCTGGCTGATACATTCTTCAAATAGCTGTTCTGTCATGACGGGATCCTCTTTTGCTTCAGCCCTATATACTATATACGTATCATTATACCACATTTATGGCGGAAAATATAGATTCCGCTCCTTTTCATTGCATTCCGGCCCATTTCCGTGTACAATAAACTGCATCAGCAGAAGAACGGAGGCCCGTCATGAAGGAAATATATTCCCGCCGAAACGACATTCTGGGAGAGCAGCAGTACCGCTCCTGCCGCCTCTGTCCCCGCCAGTGCGGCGCAGACCGCACCGCGCGTCAGTCCGGTTACTGCCGCTGCACCGATCAGATCACAGTCGCCCGCGCGGCCCTGCACTACTGGGAAGAACCCTGCATCAGCGGCACCTCCTCCAGCGACAGCGACAACAACTGCCCTGACAGCAGCGGCATCTCTTCCAACGGCAGCGACAGCAACTGCCCTGACAGCAGCGGCATCTCCTCCAACGGCAGCGACACCGCCCGTTCCAGCGGCAGCGGCGCCGTTTTCTTCAGCGGCTGCACGCTGGGCTGCTGTTTCTGTCAGAACTATTCCATCAGCCACGAACATTTCGGCAAAGAGATCACTGTCCGCCAACTGGCCGATATTTTCCTGCGTCTTCAGGATGAGGGCGCCTGCAATATCAATCTGGTCACCGCCACCCAGTATCTGCCGTCCGTCGTCCAGGCCCTGGACCTGATCCGGGGACGTCTGACGATTCCCGTTATCTATAACTGCGGCGGCTACGAGCGTCCGGAGATCATCCGGGCTCTGGCCGATTACGTTGATATCTGGCTCCCCGACCTGAAATACTCTGATCCGGCTCTGGCCGCCCGCTACTCCCAGGCGGGAGATTATTTTTCATACGCATCCCGGGCCATCCTTCAGATGATCGGCCAGACCGGCGCGCCGATTATGGACGAAAATGGTCTCCTGCGCTCCGGCGTCATCGTCCGTCACATGGTGCTTCCCGGCGCCCGTGCGGATTCCATCCGCCTTCTCCACTGGATGAAGGAGAACCTTCCTGAAGGAAAATGGCTCCTCAGCCTGATGAGCCAGTACACCCCCGCGGGCGAAGCGGCCGCGCCGTCAGTATGCCGTTTCCCGGAATTAGCCCGCCGCATCACAACTTTCGAATACGAATCGGTCTTAAATACAGCCATCGATCTGGGCCTGACCGCCGGATATATGCAGCAGAAAAGCAGCGCGAAAGAAGAATACACGCCGCCGTTTGACCTGACCGGAATCTGAGCGGCAGCGCGCTGTGCCTTTCTTACAGGTTCTTTTCTATATATTATCCATCCGGATTTTATACAAGCAGGAAACCATCCATCGGAAAGCATTAAAAAAAACGCCTCATCGGCGCTTACCCCTTCGCTTATCCTCCTCTTTTCCCGTCTGGTTTCTCACTCCTCCATTCCCTCCATCCGCGTATTCCTCTCTTAAAAAGCTATGCCGGAATATGATTTGAGGGTATCAGCTTCTTTTCTCTCGCCGATACCCTCGTTAAACTATTGCATCCATTGGACCGTACCTCTCTTTTTTCATTTTATCTATATAAATTTCTCCTCTCTGCTGACTGTCGCCCCTCTTCTCATCTTCTATTCTTATTTCTCTAATTCCTGCGATCGGTATCTCTCTGATCCATCATACTTTCTCGTCATATCATGAACCGATGATCCTGCAGCCATCTTAGATATTCTCTTCGAGGTCTTCGTCACAGATCGGAAATCCTATGTTCCATCTATCCCACGGATGGAACGAAACTTACGTGTTCTTTGGACCGTACCTCCTTTGCTTAGATTTTATGTCTCTCTTTTGCGTCTTTGTTTTTGATGGTTTTATTATATCAGATATCCATAGATTTGTCAACACTTTTTTCAAAAATTTTTTAAGATTTTTGCATCTTCTTTCATTTTGATCAAATTGTCTGCAATTATTTGAATAATTGTCCAATATTCCGGCTAACTTTTCAGAACTTTCTGCCTGTCGTCGGACTTGCTACATCTTTTAAATTAACTAATACTATTCAAAAATACATTGTCTGCCCGACCAGCAGGCGCATGGCGCCGCCAAACCGGGGACTATAGGTCTTTAATATAGCATTAGCGCTGTAGCCATCGCGCAGTCAAAAAACACAGATAAAAGAAACAGGAATCCCGCATTTTTACGGAATTCCCGAATAAAAGGAAAGAGCGCGAGACGGGATTCGAACCCGCGGCCCCCACCTTGGCAAGGTGGTGCTCCACCCCTGAGCCACTCGCGCTTAATAAGGGTACACACCCTCAAAACCGCATACTGAAAACTCCCTTCCGGTTCCGCCTCCTCCGGCTTCCCCTTCCGCTTCCT
>CANPZZ010000086.1 GCA_947589125.1 uncultured Lachnospiraceae bacterium | reverse complement strand
AAAACATCTGTATTTGTAAATGGCTCCTGCCAACCGCCAGATCTTACATTTTCATTTGAGTATTTTGCTCATCTCTAGATGTAAGGGTTTATTTTTCATTTTTCTATCAATTTGTGCAGCGAATTTCAATCATTCCTGCACGAAAACTACTTGCCAAAGCATGCAAGATGTGATAAACTGAATTCGCTTTGGGATGTGCAGACCGGCCGCGGCAGTTCGCGGCATATCACAGAGCCGGCTTGTCGGAATGGCAGACGAGGCAGACTCAAAATCTGTTGTAGGCAACTACGTGCGGGTTCAAGTCCCGCAGCCGGCACTCCTTGGCAGGGGCATCGCGGTTCTCCATTGATTTGGAGGCCGCGATTTTCATTTCCATGCAGGCAGGGCGCCAGTGACGCCCTGCTTGTATTTCCATGCAAGCAAAGCGAGCGACGCTCTGCTCGTATTACATCCGGTCATCCTTCTCCACGATCACGCCGTCCCGCTTATAAATGGAATTCGCGTCTACCCCGCCCCGCACGCTGGAGAGCGGATAAATGTTGGAATGACGGCCGATCACGGTTCCCGGATTCAATACGGATCCGCAGCCCACTTCCACATAGTCGCCGATCATGGCGCCGAACTTCTTAAGCCCGGTCTCGATATCACCGTCGGAAGCGTGGACCTTCACCAGCTTCTTATCCGACTTCACATTGGAAGTCAGGGATGCAGCGCCCATATGAGACTTATAACCCAGAATGGAATCACCCACATAGTTATAATGCGGCACCTGGACATTATCAAAAAGGATCACATTCTTAAGCTCCGTCGAGTTGCCGACCACAGCATCCCTACCTACCAGCACATTGCCGCGGACAAACGCCCCCGGCCGGATCTCCGTTCCGGCGCCGAATATGGCCGGGCCCTTGATCGTTGCGGTAGCGGCGACCTGAACCGTCTTATGGATCCAGACATTCTCCTGAGGATGGTCGTACTCTTCCTCCGAAAGCCCGGCGCCGATGGCAAGCACGATCTCACCGATATGCGGCAGTACCTCCCACGGATGGACATACTTCTGAAGATACGGCCCTGCCACGGTCTTCGTCGTATCGTACAGATTCTCAATGGTCATCTGATCTCGATTCATCTGCTCCTACCTCCCGCAGACATCCTACAGCGACGCCTGATAGGCGTGGATCGCATCCACCGTCTGGGCATAGTCCGCCTTCACCTGCTCATACAGCGGAGCCGCCGCCTCGATATCCTTGCTCCGAAGCGCTTCCGTCAGCAGATGGCTGGACTCATAGAGCTTATTAAAGCTTAAATTCTGGCCCACGCCCTTGATCGTATGGGCCGCGCGGAACGCTTCGTCATAATCGCCGGATTCCATGGACCGGGTCAGCAGATCATAACTCCCATCGTCAAGAAATTTCAAAACAAACTTCTGAACAAGTCTCTCCGTCCGCAGGCGCCCCATCACGCCCTCGTAGTCACCCTCCAGTGCAGCATAGCATTCCTGTAATGTCATGATCTTCTATCTCCTCTCACTCAGATTATTCATCAGCAGGTTACCTGTCATTATGCTTTCTATCTGTATTCTTAACTCAGCATTATCATCCCTTTAGTTCTTAGCCTGATCTGAAGCTGCCTGATCACCGGCTGCCGCATTATCCTCTGCTGCGCCATCATCCTTCCCGGTATCACCGTCGATCGGTGAGATCAGGGTGAGCGTATCGCTGCTGTCGCCGTCATAGAAACGGAACTGGCCCCGGCCGCCTCTCTTGGCCGCGTACAACGCCTGATCCGCCGCATGGAACAGCGTATCGTAATCCTTCCCCAGCATCTGGGTCTTCGCCACCCCCATGCTTACCGATATGGGGAATGACTCATAGTTGCCGATCAGGGAGTTGAAAATACGGTTAATCGCCAGGTCCACATGCTCCCGATACTCAAAGAACAGCAGGAACTCGTCGCCGCCGACGCGGGCCGATACGGTTCCTTCACGCATATTGCGCTTTAATGTCTTGGCCATATGGATCAGCACCTGATCGCCGAACATATGCCCATACGTATCATTGGCCTGCTTAAAATGATCCACATCGAAGATACCCAGGGCAAAATTGCTGTCCGGCTTCCTCGCCATCATATCCTGGATCCGCATCTTCGCGAACTTGTGGTTATAAAGGCCGGTCATCGTATCATGGGCCGCCATCTCTTCCAGCGCGGCCATCTTCACCCTGGTCTCGTGGATATCTGTGGCCTTGCCGATGGCTCCCTTATAGACCGGCGGCTCATCCTTGGACCAGGTGGCGCGGGCAATGATCTTCATCCACCGCTCGACTCCTCCGATCCGGATCACACAGTCAAAATCCACGATCGGCTTCTCCGGCGTACTGCGTCCCAGAAGCCCCGCCAGCTTCTGCATGCTCTCCTCGCCCATAGTCGCAAGTACCTTCTCATCATGGCGGGGATCCCGGATGATCTCTTCCAGTCCCAGATGCCTGGCGCCCCACTCCGAAATCGTTACAGAAGGCGGAGATACTGTGTATTCAAACTGCACCTCCTGGGACATATCCGCAAAGAACTGGTACTTCATGCGCTCATGCTCCAGAAGCTGCAGCGTCCGGTCAGACGCCGACATATCCACCTGCTGCATCAGTTCTTCTGTCAGGTTGCGGAGCAGACTGGGATCATCCCAGTCAAGGATCTCATTATTCACCATCACCGTCTGGATGCTGTCTCCCAGCTCTTTCAGGCAGTCCATCAGAAGCGGATTAAACTGGCCGCACTCGCCGTTCAAGATCATCTGCACCGCCTTCTCATGAGGAAACGCCTTTTTATACACACGCTCACTCGTGAGAGCGTCGTAGACATCCGCCAGCGCCACTACCTGCGCTGCAATCGGAATCTCATCTCCCTTCAGGCCGTCCGGATACCCGCGGCCGTCGTATCTCTCATGATGCCACCGGCAGATCTCATAGGCCCGGCGTACCAGCGGCTCGTTCTGATGAACCGGCAGCGCCTCCAGCATCGACGCGCCTACCTGGGAGTGCGTCTTCATGATCGCGAACTCCTCATCCGTCAGCCTGCCCGGCTTATTCAGAATCTCTCCGGGTATGGAGATCTTGCCCACATCATGGATCGCCGCAGCCGTGCTAATCAGCGCAATATCAGACTTGCTGAAATTGTATTTGTCCGTCATCTGGTTGATATGATTAAGCATCAGCTCCGTCAGGGTACGGATATGCAGAACATGCTGACCGCTCTCTCCGTTTCGGAACTCCACGATATGGCTCAGCATATCGATCATCAGGGCGCTCTGTTTCTCCTTCTCCATCACCTGATCCGCTACCATGTTCATCAGCTTCTTCTGCTTTGCATACAGAAGCAGTGTATTTACAACGCGGTGATGAACGACGACCGCGTCAAACGGCCTGCTGATAAAATCCGTAATTCCCAGTTCATACGCCTGCTGCACCCGGGCCGGCGCGCTCTCCGCGGAGATCATGATAACCGGGGTGCTCTCGATCCACCGGAAATCATTCATCATCATCAGAACACCGAAACCGTCCATCTCCGGCATCACGATATCCAGAAGAACCAGATCGATCTGAGCCGCCTGTTTCTGAAGGATCGCGACCGCTTCTCTGCCGTTCTCCGCCTCAATAATCTCATAATCATCTCCCAGCATATCCGCCAGGATCGAACGGTTCATCTCTGAATCGTCGGCGATCAGTATCCTTTGCTTGCGTTTATCTGCCATACCTGTGATTCTCTCCCTTTCCCGCGTCTGCTCCATTCTGTCAAAAGACACGCGGATAACTGGTATCAGTATAGCACATCGGCACAACACGGGCAAGATGATTTAGAGGTAATTTATGCTTACATAATGCCGTCAGTCCGGCGCTCGCCCGCCGCTATGCGCGCGCCGCTCCTGAAACTCCGTCATATGCGGACGGAAACGCAGAGGAAGATGGCTCATCTGGCACCTCGGATTCGTTCTCTCTTTGATCGCGATATGCTTGTGATAAGTCTTCCACAGATTCTCAAACTCCTCCTGGTCGCTGGAATCCATAAGCCTCTGCCGGAAGCTGTCGTCCGGCAGATCCGCCTCGATCCATTCCCCCATCGCCTGATGGATCACGGCCCTGCGCCGCCTCTCATCGTAAATGATCCAGTTCTCCGCGTTCATCCTGTCGGCGAAATGCGGCGCCATCAGCGCGACCACATCGTTGCGCGGCTCCACCGTACCGAAAAGGATCCCTCCGTCCGTCCTGGAAAAACGAATAAACTCGATCATATGCAGCGCCTCATTCGCCACAAAACGGTTCATCCGGAACAGTTCATAGACTGCGGGGATCTGAAGCATATTCACCACTTCCGGCCCAATATACAGGGCATAGATCAGAAACCGGTAGATCCGGTCCGCCTTCTGTTCCTCACAGCTCAGGGAAGCCCGGTACACGCGCTCGTAGACCTCCTGTCCCGCCTTTTTCCGGATCGCTTCGATCACCTTCGCCGCCTTCTTCGGATCCTCTTCCACCTGACGGTACTCCGCAAAAAGGCGCAGGTTCCCTGTATCGGCCAGCTCCAGACACACGTTCTCATGTCCCAGCCTGCTCGTCCACGCGTCGTAAACGCCGCACAGTATACCTTCAAATGTATCCGCGCAAGTAAATATCGTCACAGCTTTCGCCTCCTCTCGATCACCGCGTCATCTGCCGGTTCCTGGCTCAATGATACCATACGGCCCCCTCACATCTGCCCCAATATCGCCGCGCTCCGATCCTCCGCCGTCGGCGCCGGGTTCAGGAATCCGTCGTCAAACATGGACATCTGCCGGTAGGAATCCTTCTGTCCGATATCCCAGGCCCGCCGCTTCTCTTCTCCCAAAAGCTGAGCCGTGATATGATCCCGGTCCATCCGCACCGGATACATCATCCTTCCCCCGCAGGTCAGGAAATAAAACGCCCGCTTCAGCACCACGCCCATCTTCTTCAGATCCGCAAAATCCAACCTCCCGCTCCGCCTGGCGGCCGCGATCCTCTTCGCCGACCGGACGCCGATCCCCGGCACCCGCAAAAGCGTGTAATAATCCGCGGTCATCACTTCCACCGGAAAAAGATCCAGATGCCGTAAAGCCCAGTCGCACTTGGGGTCCAGAAATATGTTAAAATTCGGCTGAGACTCCGACAGAAGCTCTCCGGACGTAAATCCGTAAAACCGCAGCAGCCAGTCCGCCTGGTAAAGCCTGTGTTCCCGAAGAAGCGGCGGCCCGCCCGGCAGCGCCGGAAGCAGGCTGTCGTCGTTGACCCGCACGAAAGCCGAGTAGAACACCCGCTTCAGGTCGTAATTCTTATAGAGCGCCTCCGCCACCGAGATCATCTGATAATCATTCTCCGGCGTGGCCCCCACGATCAACTGCGTACTCTGTCCCGCAGGCACAAACTGCCGCGCCCATCGATAAGGGACGTTCTTCTCTTCCCTACGATACGGCACGATCCCCTGCCTCTGGGCCGCGATCCCTCTCTGGATCTGGCGCATGGGCAGCAGGATCCGGCTCCGGTCCTTGGACGGAGCCAGTTTCTTAAGTCCCTCCGCTGTGGGAAGTTCCAGATTCACGCTCATCCTGTCGGCCAGCAGCCCTGCTCGCTCGATCAGAATCAGATCAGCGCCCGGAATCGCCTTGACATGGATATATCCGTTAAACCCGCACTCATGCCGCAGTTTCCAGAGCGTCTGATACAGCAGATCCATCGTATAGTCCGGGCTCTTAAGCACGCCCGAGCTTAAGAACAGCCCCTCGATATAATTGCGCCGGTAGAATTCCATCGTCAGCCGGCATACCTCATCCGGCGTGAACGCCGCCCGCGGCACGTCGTTAGAGCGGCGGTTGATACAGTACTTACAGTCATAGACGCATTGGTTCGTATACAGGATCTTCAGCAGAGAAATACACCGGCCGTCCGCCGCAAAGCTGTGGCACAGTCCGGCGTAGACCGCGCTGCCAAGCTGCTCGGGCCGCCCCTTTCGCTCCACGCCGCTGGAAGTACAGGCCACGTCATACTTGGCGGCGTCCGCCAGGATCGCAAGCTTCTCCTTCAGATCCATGTTCTGTTGTATGAGCATAAAAACAGCCTCCATGGCAAACGTATGTTCTGTCCATAGTTTACCATAGAGGCTTTGAAAATGCAAGCGGTTTTCGAACATTTGTTCTGTTTTTGTTGGGCTGAGTCCGCAGTGTACAATTCAAAAAACTGTGGGGCGCTGACGGCGGGCCCGCAGTGCCAGCTCAAAAACCTGCGGTTTTTTCGCTGCGGGCATTCGCCCTATGGAGCCGGATGTATGGCTGGCTGCTTATGTGCAAGCACAACGCCGCCAGCCATACATCCGGCTCCGCACTGCTCATTGCTATTCCACGTACCCGTCCGGGTTGTTCTTCTGCCAGTTCCAGGCGTCGCGGCACATCTCCTTGATGCCGCGGCGGGCGGTCCATCCAAGCTCCTTCTGCGCTTTCGACGGATCCGCGTAGCAGGCCGGCACATCGCCGGGCCTTCTGGCCTTGAATACATAATTGATCTTCAGATCGTTGGCCTCCTCGAAGGCGTTGATCACATCCAGTACACTGTAACCTGTTCCTGTTCCCAGGTTATAGATCCAGACGCCGCCGCCCTCTTTATCCATCTTCTGCAGAGCTTTCACATGGCCGTCCGCCAGATCCACCACATGGATGTAATCGCGGATGCAGGTGCCGTCCGGCGTATCGTAATCATTGCCAAACACGCCCAGGCACACCAGCTTGCCCACCGCCACCTGGGTGATGTACGGAAGCAGGTTATTCGGGATCCCACGCGGATTCTCTCCGATCCGCCCGGATTCATGGGCGCCGATGGGGTTGAAATACCGCAGAAGCATCACCTTCCACTCCGGATCCGCCGTATGCAGGTCTGTCAGGATCTGCTCCAGCATCCCCTTCGTGCGTCCGTAAGGATTCGTGATCGCGCCCTTCGGGCATTCCTCGGTGATCGGCACGAAGGCCGGATCCCCGTAAACCGTAGCCGACGAACTGAATACAATGCTCTTCACGCCGTGCCTGCGCATCTCGTCGCACAGGATCAGCGTGCCGGTGATATTGTTATGATAATACTCAAGCGGCTTGAACACGGACTCGCCCACCGCCTTGAGTCCTGCGAAATGGATCACCGCCTCGATCCGCTCATTGTCAAATACATTCTTCACCGCCGCCTGATCCAGCAGATCCGCCTCATAGAAAATGACCTTCCTGCCCGTGATCTCCTCTACCCGGTTCAGCGACTCTCTGCAGGAATTGCACAGATTATCTAAAACAACTACCTCATACCCCGCGTTCAGAAGTTCTATGCAGGTATGACTGCCGATATAACCGGCGCCGCCTGTTACCAGAATTGCCATATCCCTACTACCTCCTGTCATATTGTATACCGCCGCCCGGCAGGGCGGCTTACGCACACTTTCATTATCTATTATACCGACAGAAGGAAGAAATTACAAGCGTCTCTTATGAAATATCGGTCCTGCCGTATCCGCCGCTGTTTTTAACTCAGGCTAACCTCTGAACAGTAACTTCGCCAACCGTATTCCGGCCCTATTCTTTTGCCCCGCTGACGATCCCGTAATACGCTCCCGCCGTCAGCTTATACACCGCCGCATAGCACACGCCGTACAACAGAAAGCACAGCTGGGCCATCCGCACGAAGAGCGGCAGGTCCACGCTTCCGAACAGCCGCAGAAGCTGCCACAGCAGCGGAAACGCGAAAATAAGATGGATCCCGGCAAATACAAGCGGCAGGAAGAATACTGTCAATATCTGGGAGTTGATGCTTCTCCGGATCTCCCTCTTCGTCATGCCCACGCTCTGCATGATACCGAAGCGGGCCTGATCCTCGTAACCTTCGGATATCTGCTTGTAGTAAATGATCAGCACCGATGCGATGACGAACACAATGCTTAGAAGCAGCCCCAGAAACAGCAGACCGCCGTCCATCATCAGACTGTACCGCCGCTCCACGACACGCATATTGATATCTGCGCCCCGGATCTTCGCGCCGGTCGCCAGACGTATCTGCTCGATCGTATCCCCGGCCCGCGACGCCTCGGCCCTGGCCGTCTCCTCGTCGTCTCCGCCTTCGATGTCGTATTCACAGATCCACTCCGGATACGCCCATGGCTGATCATTTCGGCCTGACTGGTCGCAGAATGCGCCGGCAGCGGCATCCAGATCCTTTACTACCACGTCCACCAGAGACATGGCGCTGAGTTCGGAACGAAACCCGCTCTCAAAGAAATCATCCAGCTGCGCTTTCACGCGCCAGCTTCCGCCCTCCGTGATCGCAAATGTATCTCTGCTGTATCTCTCTCCATAGCAGTAGATCAGGCACTCATCGTCAGCCAGATCCGCGTCCGTTCCCATCATCTCGTTGAAATCCTCCAGCGAGAAGAACTGGATCACCCGGCCCGTCGGATCCGCGGCGCCCATGACCCAGCGGTCCATATTGATCGAATATCCGCCATCCAGAGGAAGACCATACATTTCCACCTTGCGGTAGGTCCGGATGTTCTTCCGGACCGGAGCAGCGGTCCCGGATCCTTTCTCAGCGTTCGCGGACGCCCCTTCTAAAGCCGCAGCCCCCGCATTCGCCGTCATCGCGTCCTCCAGCTGGTCCGTAAACTCCCGCCTGAGCCCCTCGCTTCCGTTCAGCTCCACATCCATGTTGATATGCCGCGGGAACCGCTCCTGTACCGACGTCTCATCTCCCACATAGAGCGCCACCGTACAGGACAGCATGACCAGGATCATGGTGCTTAAGATGCAGATGGAAGCCAGACCGGCACCATTTCTCTTCATCCGGTAGACCATGGACGACACCGATACGAAATGATTCGGCTTATAATAGTACCGCTTGTTCTTCTGCAGCAGCCTGCAGAATGTAACCGATCCGGCGATAAACAGGATATAGGTTGCCGCGATCACCATCAGCACCGCCGCCACAAAGACCAGGATCGCCTGCAGCGGTTCCTTGATCGTAACCGCCAGATAGTAAGCGCTTCCCAGAAGCAGAAGTCCGAACAGGGCCGTCAGGCGCTGCGCCTTCGGCGGCTTCTCCCCGACCTGCGTGCTCTGCAGAAGTTCCAGCGGATCCAGACGCCAGACCCGCCATATCGTGCAGATCAGCAGGAACAGATAGATCTCCAGGAAAAAGCGCAGGGTCAGCGCCAGGGACCGGACGCTTACGGTCATCGCGTAGCCGGTGTCCAGTTCCAGAATATAGAAGAATCCCAACTCCGCCAGCTTTGAGAAAAGGACGCCGAAGAGCAGTCCGCTCCCTATGGAAATGGCCGTGGAAAACACGCTTTCCCAGATCATGATGCGGGTCAGGTTCCTCTTATCCATTCCGAGCACATTGTAGAGGCCGAATTCCCTGCTCCGCTGGCGGATCAGGAAGGAATTTGTGTAGAAAAGGAACAGCAGCGCGAAGAACCGGATCACGATGCCGCCAAGCCCCATGAACAGCTGCGCGAAATCTCCGCCCCGCACTTCAGCGATAATGGGCGAGCTTTCCAGAAAATGCAGCAGATAATGGATCATCACCATGACGCTGCCGGCCATCATGTAGGGTACATAGAGCCTGCGGTTCTTGCGGATGCCCTCGGCGGCCAGCCTTCGGTACAAATGAAGCTTCATCGGCGATCACCGCCCGTCTGCAGCATGATCAGCGTATCTGAGATCTTCTCGTACATCTGGCTTTCGGTGGCGCCGCCCCGGTAGATCTGGTGGAACACTTCGCCGTCCTTGATGAACAGAACCCGCCCCGCGTGGCTGGCGGCCTTGACCGAATGGGTGACCATGACGATGGTCTGGCCGGATGCGTTGATCTGTCCGAACAGGGTCAGAAGCTCGTCGGTGGAACGGGAGTCCAGGGCCCCGGTCGGCTCGTCGGCCAGGATCAGCTTCGGTCCGGGAATCAGCGCCCTGGCGACGGCGGCCCGCTGCTTCTGGCCGCCGGAAACCTCGTAAGGGTATTTCTTCAATAGCCCGTCGATGCCAAGCTGGACAGCGATAGGCTTTAAGCGGGCTTCCATCTCTTCATGAGACTTTCCGGCGAGCACCAGCGGAAGGTAGATATTGTCCTCGATGGAAAAGGTATCCAAAAGATTGAATTCCTGGAAGACGAAACCCAGATTGTCCCGGCGGAAGGTCGCTACCTGGGACTCCTTAAGCTTCGCCAGATCCTGGCCGTCTAAAACTACCATGCCGGCGGTGGGCCGCACCAGGGCCGCCAGAATATTAAGCAGCGTCGTCTTGCCGGAGCCGGACTCGCCCATGACGGCCACGTATTCCCCCTGCTCCACGGAGAAGCTGACGTTTTTCAGGGCTTCCACCTTGGAGCCGCCGAAGCGGGGCGTGTAGATTTTCTTCAGATTCGTTACCTGTAAGATCGTCATTGAAAATGATTCCTC
>CANPZZ010000085.1 GCA_947589125.1 uncultured Lachnospiraceae bacterium | reverse complement strand
TCCATCGGCACCACCTGGGCGTATCCGCCGCCGGCCGCGCCGCCTTTGATGCCGAAGCACGGTCCCAGGGACGGCTCACGCAAGGCCAGCATGGTCTTCTTCCCCAGACGGTTCAGCGCGTCGGCCAGTCCGATGCTGGTGGTCGTCTTGCCTTCTCCCGCGGGAGTCGGATTGATGGCGGTCACCAGAACCAGTTTCCCGTCGGGGCGGTCCTTGACCTGTTCCCAGAGTTCGTCAGTCAGCTTCGCCTTGTACTTCCCGTAAAGTTCCAGGTCGTCCTCGGCGATCCCGTAATTTGCCGCCACCTCGCGGATAGGCAGCATGGCCGCTTCCTGCGCAATCTGAATGTCTGTTTTCATGTGTCGATCTTCCTCCTTCTGCAATAAGGTTATGGTGGTTAGATATCATGCAGCCAGTCAGGACTGGCCACTTCATTGCTTAAGCTTTATTGTTAAAACTTTATCTGGCAAAGGTGTCCTCCGTGCCGGTTTCATATGCGCCGGATACAGAAGCAGTTGTTAGAAACCCATTTTCATCAATAGCAGATCCGGCAGAAAGCATGTGGTTTTCCATACGTGGTCCCGATGCCCGCTCCCGGTTCCTGCCCAGCCCGCGTCATGCGCCGCGGCCCGGCCTACCCGTTAAGCATCTCCTCAAACTCTTCCAGCGTCATCAGCACCTTCCTGGGCTTGGTTCCCTCATCCTCGCTTACGACGCCAGCTTCCGCCAGCTGATCCATGATCCTTGCCGCCCGGTTGAAACCGATCTTGTACATCCGCTGCAGCATGCCGATGGAAGCCTTGTCCTTCTCGATGATAAATCTGCCCGCCTGGGCGAAATACTCGTCCCGGTCGCTTCGGCTGTCCCCGCCGCTTTCCGCGACAGGCATGGAAATCTGGTTCTCGATATCGATATCATAATCGACAGCCATCCCCTGCTTTTTCAGGAAGTCGACCACCTTCGACACCTCGGAATCCGTCACCAGCGCGCCCTGTACGCGCTGCGGCTTGGGCATTCCCGACGGGAAGAACAGCATATCGCCCTTGCCCAGAAGCTTCTCCGCTCCCACCATATCCAGAATCGTTCTGGAATCGGTGCCCGATGAAGTCGCAAACGCGATCCTGGAGGGCACATTGGCCTTGATCAGTCCGGTAATGACATCCACCGAAGGCCGCTGGGTCGCGATCACCAGATGGATGCCCGCGGCTCTGGCAAGCTGGGCCAGACGGCAAATGGAACCTTCCACCTCGCCCGGCGCCACCATCATCAGATCCGCCAGCTCGTCGATGATGATCAGGATCTGCGGCATCTTTGCCGGTTTATTCTCATCTTCAATATCCTTAAGCGTCTCGACCTTCGCGTTATAACCCTTCAGGTCGCGGACGCCGGAAGCCGCGAATTTCTTATAGCGGTCGTCCATCTCCGCCACGGCCCAGTTCAGCGCCCCGGAAGCCTTCTTCGGATCCGTTACCACCGGAATCAGCAGATGCGGAATGCCGTTATACGCGCTTAATTCCACCACCTTCGGATCCACCATGATCATCTTCACATCTTCCGGATCCGCCTTGTAAATGATGCTCATGATCAGCGTATTGATGCAGACCGACTTGCCGGAACCGGTGGCGCCCGCGATCAGCACATGGGGCATCTTCGCGATGTCAGTGACGATTACCTGACCGCCGATGTCTTTGCCCACGGCAAACGTCAGCTTCGACTGGCTGGTCTTAAATTCCTGCGATTCCAGCAGTTCCCGCAGATATACCGCATTCTTCTCCTTGTTCGGAACCTCGATGCCCACGGCGGATTTGCCGGGGATCGGCGCCTCGATGCGGATGTCCGCCGCCGCCAGGCTCAGCTTGATGTCGTCGGCCAGGCCCACGATGCGGCTGACCTTCACGCCCTGCTCCGGATGCAGCTCATAACGTGTCACCGACGGCCCGCAGCTTACATTGGTCACCGTCACGCCCACGCCGAAATCCCGCAGGGTCTGCTGCAGCTTGATCGCGGTCTCCCGGTACTCTTTGTCCGACTGATTCCCGCTTCCGCCCGGCCCCCGGGTCAGCAGATTCATCGGCGGGAATACATATTTCTTCTTCACTGCCGGTTTCGGTTTCTGCACCGGCGCCGCCGGTCTGTTCTGTGTTCCCGCGGCCGCGGCACCGGATCCCGCCGTTCTTCCCTGTGCGCCCGCACCCGCGGTCCCTCCCGGCACCGGTCTTCCCTGCGCATCTGTGCGGCCCAGCGACCGGGCGGCCTCTGCGTCCGCGCCGGCGAATTTCTCCTCACGGGCTTCCTGACTGCGGCTTTCCAGCTTCTTCTGAAGCGCCTCCGTATCGCTCTCGATGATCTTGCCTGAGGCAGTCACTACCTTCTTCGTGCCTTCCTCCACAGTAACAGCGCCGCCAATCACTTCCATCCCGCTAAAAGCGCGCGTCTCCCTGGAAGTTCCGGACTCGCCTTCTGCTTCTCCGACCGTGATCTCTGCCCAGTCCGCCGTGTCCGCATGTCCGCCCGCCGAAAACTCCTCATACGGTTCTCCATTGACGTCCCCGTATTCGTCCCGGCGTCCATTCTCCGACGCTGTCCCGGAATACGCCGCGCCATCCTCCGAAGGCATCTCTGTCTCCTGAACATGCTCCGACGTAATCTCATAAGTATCAAAAGGAACCGTATCGTCATCCGGATCGATATAGACCGGCGGCCTGGTGATATTGCCTGTAAATACATCCGCCCGGTCTGATCTCTTCCCCCCGCCGTTCTTATATTCCTCCGGCAGGAGTTCTTCCATAAATCCCTGATTGCCTGCTTCCGGATCGAACTGGGGCCCGCTGACCAGACGCGGTCCGCGGCCGGAGCCGGAAGACGTACTTCCGCAGTTTCTTCCACTGCCGTAGGCTTCCGCCGGTCCATAATCGTCATACTCCGCGGCCCATCTCATATCCCCGCGCGAACCGTTCTCCCTGCCGGCGTCGTCCCATTCATCATCCTGACCGCCGTCTTCCCGGCCGGTATTCCGGCCGCCGGCGTCTCCGGCATATCTCAGCCCATAATTCTGCGCGTCATCAGACTGATCGTACTCCCGGCCTGCCTCGCCTCCGGCGTACCCGTCCATGCTCTCATCGTCTGCCGCGCCATCCGGAATCTCATCCGGAATATCCTCGATCTTTGTGGAATTCAGATTCACACCGCGAACCTTCTGTTCCTCCCGCAGACGCCTGCGTTCTTCCTTTCTCTCCTCCCGGACCACCTTTCTGCGGTCCGCGTCTTCCTTCGCATACTGGTACGCCTTTCCGCCGCCCCGCTTTACCACGGAAACCACAGACTTCTCCGTGATGCAGACGGCGCAGATCACCAGGACCACCAGAAGGATCAGATAGACGCCGATCGTTCCCAGAAGAGAACCGATGCCCACAACCAGTACGCCGCCCAGCACGCCGCCGCCCAATCCGCTTTCCGCGCAGCGGGCATAAATCTCCGCGATCTTCTGACCGGACACATAACCGTCCCCGAAAAGCATCTCCGCAAGCCCGCATAACGCCCATATTCCTATGATCACGGCAGCCAGTTTCACATGCGCCAGAGTACTCCCCCGGTTGGCCAGGGCAAAGCACGTCCCCACAAAAAGCAGGATCGGCGCAGTAAATCCGATCATGCCGAAAAGGCCCAGCTGCACTGAGCGGAGTATACCGCCCAGACTTCCGCAGAGCCTGAAATTGCTTAAAAATAAAAGCACAGCCACCGCAAACGATGTCAGTATAAAGACCTCTTCCGGAAGGAAACTGCTCTCCGGTTCCGGCTCAGGTGCCCTGCGTCCGCTGGTCTTCGCCTTAGAGCCGGTCGTCTTTTTACCGCTTCCTGTGGATTTTTTGCGATTTGTACTGTTCGCCACGTTCTGTCTGCCTCCTTAACCTCTTCCCGTCGAAGTATAGTATACAAAATATGGGAGAAAATTGCAAGGCAAACACAACTTCAAATTTCCCGGCGATCAACACCCGCGCCGTCCACCATCCGAGATCATCTGATGAAGCTTCGCAAGAGCCTCCCGGATGCCGCCGACTTCGTTGATCAGTCCGTTCTCCACGGCTTCCCGGCCGACAAGCACCGTACCGAGATCACGGGTCAGCATCTTCGTATTCAGCATAAGGCTCTTCACCTCGTCATAACCGATAGAAGAATGCTCCGTGATGAAGCTTAAGATCCGGTCCTGGATCATTTCAAAATACTCGTATGTCTGAGACGCTCCGATCACCATCCCGCTCATGCGCACCGGATGGATCATCATAGTTCCCGTAGGCACAATAAAGGAATAATCTGTGGATACCGCCAGCGGAACGCCGATGGAATGGCTGCCGCCAAGCACCAGCGAGACGGTCGGAACGCTTAAGGACGCGATCATTTCCGCGATCGCGAGTCCCGCGTCCACATCGCCGCCGGACGTATTCAGAAGAACCAGCAGCCCTTCCACCTCTTCGTTGTCCTCGATGGCCGCAAGACTCGGCAGAACATGGTCGTACTTGGTGGTCTTGCTGTTGCCCGGCGCGTTCTCATGGCCCTCCACCTCTCCGATGATGGACAGCAGGTGGATCTTCTGCCTGCGTCCGCCCCCGTCCAGCGTCATCTGACCGTATTCCTTCAGCCTCTCGTCTTCCTTCTGTTCGATCCTTTTCTCTGTTCTCTTCACATCCTGATTCCCATCCATATCCGGCCCTCCGCAGACTGATTCATTTCCGGCAGTCCCGCCATACGCCGGCGCCGCCATTTTTCACATACCGACGCAGTCAAGCAGGAGCTGTTCCGCCGCTTCTTATAGTTTGCCGGACACACATAAAAATATACAGGAGAAACCGCCGTTTCCGGTCCCTCCTGCATCGTGATCCGCCGCGAAAGCCTGTCATTGGCAGACTCTGCCGCATATGCGCAGTTATTTCCGAATCTTCAAAATCTTCAATACGTCCCTTTCTTCAGCAGCCACCGCATATACCGGAATGTCTTCTTCTCTCCTTCCCGGCTCAGCATCACCAGGATCCTCTCCAGCAGCCGGTTCGTATCCGGGTGCATCACCTGCTTCACATGGGGCCGCTCCCATTTATAATATTCCAGCGCGCTGGAGTCCGTATAATCCCTGCCCCGGTAGACCCTGCAGGCCGCGATGCGGTCCATGACCATCTCCACCACATATTTCACCGGCATTTTCTGCCCGATCAGTCCCTTCGGCTCCCCCAGGGAGAAATCCAGCCAGTACTCGAAATGATGCTTATTGCGGCCCTTATGATGCAGCCAGGCCAGGGAATAGCCCTTCTCCTCCCGCTCCGCTGCGTTGGGGCTGCGCGTCCCCTGATAGTACTTCACGCCGGTCCAGAATTCCTCCGGAGAATATTTGGACAGATCATGCAGAAGCCCCTGTTTATAGAGTCCCACCCGGAAACAATTCTTCATAACAAGCAGTTTATGCTCAGTAATCGTCACGAAATGATGCCACGCGTTCAGCCACAGCACAGCGGTTTCCTCCTGTTTGTTTGTACTTTTTTCGGTACTTTTCGGAATATTTCATGGAAAATATTTGACACTTTTTTACAATTATGCTATTCTTAATACAGTTGCGAAATTTCGAGCAGCAACTATATTATCTTTTCTTTTGGAGGTATCAGTCATGAGCAAAGGTACAGTTAAGTGGTTTAACAACCAGAAGGGCTACGGCTTCATCTGTGACGAGAACGGAAAGGACGTATTCGTACATTATTCCGGTCTGAACATGGAAGGCTATAAGACCCTCGAAGAAGGCGCTGCAGTTGAGTTCGACGTAGTGGAAGGCGCTAAGGGACCACAGGCTACCAATGTTACCAAACTTTAATCAGCAGTGTACCTTTATTTATGTAGTATCGATATAGACACACCGGCAGATTACGACTGAGAGCCACCCCAACCTGCAAGGGGATGGCTCTTTTCGTATGCCTTTATGCACACTCGGCGCATGAGGAATTGCCTTTCGCTGCACACCTCAACGCCAGCGCAGAACCCGATCTTTATGCTCTCACAACGTCCCCTTACTTCTTCTCTGCCTTGCGCAGCAGCTCTTCCAGTTCCGGCACCGTAAACGTGTACTTCTTCCCGCAGAAATGACACCCCGCCTCGACAGGCTTGCCGTCGTCGATCATTTCCTGCAGATCCTTCTTCCCGATGCTGATCAGAGCCTTCTCCACCCGCGCCTTATTGCAGCCGCAGTAGAACCGGGTATCCAGCCGGTCCGTGATCTCCAGGCCGATATCGCCGAGAAGCGTCTCAAGCATATCTTCCGGCGTCTGTCCCGCATCCAGAAGGGATGTCACGGAAGTGATACCCGCCAGCTTCTCCTCGATCTTCGCCACAATCTCATCCGACGCCCCCGGCATCATCTGAATGATAAATCCGCCGGCCTGACGCACCGTATTGTCCTTATTCATCAGAACGCCCAGCGCCACCGACGACGGCGTCTGCTCCGATGTGGCGTAATAATAGGTCAGATCCTCGGCAATCTCGCCGCTTACCAGGATCGTCTGTCCCACATAGGGCTCCTTTAGTCCGATATCCATGATCACACTGAGTACGCCGATCCCAAGAGCGCCTCCCACATCCAGCTTCCCCTGCGCGTTTGGCGGAAGCATCACCTGCGGATTGGCAGCATAGCCCTTCACATCGCCCTTCGAATCCGCCGTCACCGTCAGGCTTCCGATGGGACCGTCACCCTGGATCTTGATCGTCAGGAGGTCGTCCCCGCCCTTCATCATACTGCCCATCATGCCGGCCGCCGTCAGAAGACGGCCCAGGGCCGCCGTCGCCACCGGACTCGTGTTATGACCGGCTCTGGCCGTCTCCACTACATCCCTGGTCGTGGACGCGAACGCCCTCACCTGTCCGCCGGCCGCTGTGGCACGGATGATATAATCTGCCATATTCTATCTGCTCCCTTTCTGGCTTTGCCGCCATGATACTGTCGATACGGCTGCAGTCCGATCACGCCCGCAAGTCTCCTCGCTCTCAGGCCAGGCACCCCTGTCACTCAAGCGGTCTCCCCGCCTTCAGCCCTGCACTCCAGTCAAGTTCTTTCCCTGTTCCCGCAGCACCACATAGATTCTCTCACTGTCCTCCCGCGGCGCCTGACGTGTAAACGCGTTATAGGCGGTCACAAATTCCATCCCGGCTTCTTCCGCGGCCTGCTCAATTTCCGAAAGCTCATAAGCCCTCTGAAAATGGGTCTCGTCATACCTCCGGTACAGATCCCCGTCTTCCCTCACAAACAGCGTCAGATCATATTCATTGATCCGGCTGTCCTCATCGAAATAATTCTCCCAGATGAACCCGGCGTCGTCCCTGCTCTCAGCAATGGTCTCCTCGCCGATCTCATCCCGATACTTGTGAATGGTATTCAGATCGAAAATGAACACTCCCCGCGGATCCAGATAATTATTCACCAGCTTCAGCACCGTCACCAGATCCGCATAGCTGGTCAGATAATTCATGCTGTCGCAAAGACTGACCACCGCCGCCACCGTACCGTAAAGCTCAAACTCCCGCATATCCTGCAAAAGATACAGGATATCCAGTCCGGATCGGTCCCGCTTCTCCATGGCGATCTGCAGCATCTCCTCCGACACATCCACGCCGATCATATCGAATCCGCGGCGCGCCAGGATCTCCGTCAGACTGCCGGTACCGCATCCCAGATCCAGAACCAGACCGCCCGTCACACCATAGTCTGCCAGAAGACCGGTAAGATATTCCGCCCACTCCTCATAAGGTACATTGTCCATAAATGCGTCATAGACCGCCGCAAATCCGCTGTAAGCGTCCATTTTCTTCCGCCTTCCGCTGTTTTTTGGCTTGCGTACCCGGTACTTGCGCGCGGTGCACGGCTGCTCTGTCCAATTTCCACACGCACGGTACCCGGCTTTGCCCTGTCCGGCTATCCCGCGCACGGCGCTGCCTGCCTCATCCGGCTATCCTGCTCGCGGCGCTGCCTGCCTCATCCGGCTATCCTGCTCGCGGCGCCCGGCTCCTCGTATACAGCCCTCGCCTTCACAAACAAAAAGTCTGCCGTCGGCAGGCTTTTTGACATCTTTCCTACTGATTCCTGCCGCAGCATTTCTTGTATTTCTTGCCGCTGCCGCAGGGACACGGATCGTTGGGGAATATCTTCTTCGCCTTGCGCACCGTTCCGGACGCCTTCTGCTCCCGATACAGTTCCTTGCGCCGCTCCTCGCTTAAGATATTGTCCCAGGCCGGCAGCTCATAAAGCCAGTTCGCCTTGGCCGCTACCATATTGTAATACAGCTTCTCCGGATCGATCTCGATCTTCACCTCGGTATCCTCATCCATGGTCTCAATCGGATTCTCATAGCCCTTCAGGCTCTCATTGATCCCATCCAGGAACCCGGTCATGATCAGGATCTCCGTATTATACTTCTCCGCCAGTTCCTTCACCGTGCCGGTGATCACCTTCTCCGGCTCCGCCAGGATCTGCTCATAAATGCCCTTCTCAATCACAAAATAACCGGACCACATCTGCTCCCTGCGCTTCTCGTCCAGTTCATTGCCATATGCCATATTCCGCCATGTTTCCAGTAATGCCATGTTGATTCCTTCCTTCTTTCATTCTTCCGGTATGCGGAGGGTTCTGCCGGCTCCTGCGGCCGGCGCGGCCATCTCCTCTGCCGCGCCGTCTCCCGCGTACGCTCTTTCTTCCTGTACTGCCGCATGCGTTTTCTTTGCACTATCGGCCATCACGTCCGGCGTGCTCGCATCGCGTTCTCATCCGGCCCGCCACATTTCCCGCGCAGCCATCCTGACCGGCGATATCCCACGAGCCATACCCTAGTATATAACAAGCGGCATGATTTTGCAATCAGATTCCGCATTATTCCGTTCACGTCTCTTTCTGTCCGGATTGCAGTTTCTGAAGCTGGCGCTCTTTCTCTTCAAGCATTTTCTTATATTGAGCCAGTTGTGCATCCTTCTGGGTCAGTTGCTCTGATTGCTCCTCAATCACAGCATCTTTCCGATTGATCGTCTCCTGCATCTCGTCGATCATGTACTGTACCGTATTGCGGTCCAATTCCTGCAGTTCCTTCGAATACATCTCCATCACTCTCTCCAAATTGCGACACATTTCGTACACTTCCTCATACATGGGGCGAAATTCCGGATACGCCATGATCACCTTTTCAACCCATCCCGGCTCATCCAATGCCAGAAATGCCAGCCATGCGTCCAGTTTACTTTTAATACCTCTATTCTGAAGGATTTCCCTCATGATGTCAAGCGGAATGAAGAAATATTCCTCCAACAGTTCCAGTTCCAACCCAGTATCGGAAGTCTGACGAAAATGATGCAGATATGTATCCGGATAGTCGCGGAATACAGGCGGGCTGGACTCATAAAGCACGATTGTGTACACGGGTTTGACCGCCCGGTAATTCATCCGCTTATTCTGTTGTCTAAGTTCATCCCGCAGATTCTTGTATTGACGCAAGAGCATATCGGCAGAATAGCAGGCTGCCCGCTGGCCGGGAAAGGCGTAACCGTATTTCTGGACTTCCACGGTAGTAATACTTCCATCCTCCAGTCGCACGATAATATCCATTACTACTAAAGTATCCGGGGTAACACGTCCGCCCTCATGAGGAAGCTCGCGTAAGACGCTAACTTTCCTTCCCATCAAAAGAGAGAGCAAGTCGCTTAAACGCGCGGAATCCCGCTCAGGATCCATGATAGCCTTAAAAAAGGAATCATAAAGCAGTTTCACTCCCCGAACTCCGCTGCAGAAATCCAGGAATTCATCCTGCTGCTCCGATTTCCAGGAATGAAAAGCACTAAGCATAGATGGACTGCTTTGAATCTCTTCCATAATCTGCTCACGTGAGCGGATAATAGGAAAATACTGCTGCAATTTTGTTGGCATAGAAAATCTCCTTTCTGCTTGAAAATGCGTCTATTGCTATAATTTTACTCTTTTGCAGAAATGCATCCCAATGGAATCTGCCGGAGATTAAGTCCAGCCATGATACCAGATACATGATAACGGAAAATGGAATATCTTCCGAAGTAAATACATCATAACATATAAGAAGGGCGATTACAAGCTCCAAATCGCATTACGTCCAGCATTTTATCGGCTGGAAAGTTAACGCCACTGAATGAATAATAAAACCACGCGTGAAATCGGATATAAAGAAGGTTTTCAGCAGACAGCGCCTGATATTCTTTGATCAAAATATCCACTTGGGTATTTTCATTAAATATTTTACTTCCTGTGTATAAACTGTCCGGAATCGGACATACTGTGATTAGTACGAAAGAGAAGATTAATACTTATCCTCCCCTTTTTAGTACCCTGTTCGTTGCAATACTGCAGCGGACAGGGTATTTTTTATGGAATTGTGAGATTTTCCGACCTGGTTATAAAAGGCCGTTTCCCTGAAATGAACATTATAACACTTTGTTCGGACACCGAACCAGCGCGGGGGGTGTCGCAAAATCATCAGAAATAGATGATTAAGCGGCGCCTCCGCTTATGACCGGCAAATAAATCCGGGAACT
>CANPZZ010000084.1 GCA_947589125.1 uncultured Lachnospiraceae bacterium | reverse complement strand
TGCATCCGGGGAACGGAAGGATGGCAGGAGGAGCCGCGGGTTTTGGCTGCTCTTGGGCGGAAGAATGCGAAATGCTTCGAGAAGCCGACGTTCGGTTCCTATGAATTGGTTGATTATGTCTATGATGCTGTGTGTGGCGGGAATGCGGCCTTGGAAGGATCAGTTGGCAGGAATGGCAGCGATAATGCGTCCGTGAATAGATCGGCTGGCGAGACCGTCGGGCAGACTGGCGATGCAGTATCCGCGGCCAGATTGACTGGCGGAAAGTCCGATGCGGCCGCGGCCGCGGAGATTACCCTGGCCGGCCTCTGCACCGACATCTGCGTGGCGTCCAACGCGATCCTTCTTCGCGCCAAGCTGCCGAATACAGTGATACGCGTGAAGGCGGACTGCTGCGCCGGTGTGACGCCCGCGTCCCATCAGGCGGCGCTGACGACGCTTGCCATGTGCCAGATGGATATTATCTGATTCCGGTTATACGGGGCGGTTCGGCAGGAAACGGCTAATTGCGGCATTTCACCTGTACTATGAGATTTATCCTATAAAACTGCGAAAATAGTCGAGATAATTATGAAGAAAAGTCCGAAAAAAATAGTTACGGGGGCGAGCAAGAATGCAAAATGCATCAGTCTGGACTGAGAAGGTCCTGATCCCGACCTATGGGATCGGCGAAGCGGAGAAGAATCCGGTTTTTCTGGACAAGCGGGTCTATCAGGGCAGTTCGGGGAAGGTATATCCCTATCCGGTCATTGAGAAGATCAGCGACGAGAAGAGAGATAAAGAGTACGAGGCGGTATTCCTGGAAAATGAGTACCTGAAGGTGATGGTGCTTCCGGAACTCGGCGGACGGATCCAGCGGGCCTATGACAAGACCAACGGATACGATTTCGTGTATTATAACCATGTGATCAAGCCGGCGCTGGTGGGACTTACCGGCCCGTGGATCTCCGGCGGGATCGAGTTTAACTGGCCGCAGCACCACCGTCCCACCACATTCCTGCCGGTAGATTTTACGCTGGAGGAAAATGCGGATGGCAGCGCGTCGGTGCTGCTTCACGATGTGGATCAGATGTACGGGACCAAAGGGACCGCGAAGATCACGCTGTACCCGGGACGGGCGTATATCGAGATCACAGGCCGGCTCTATAACCGGACGGCGCTGCCGCAGACCTTTCTGTGGTGGGCCAATCCGGCGGTTTCCGTAAATGAAAATACCCAGTCCATTTTCCCGCCGGATGTTCACGCGGTGATGGACCACGGCAAGAGGGACGTGTCGCGTTTCCCCATTGCCACCGGCGTGTATTACAAGATGGACTACAGCGAGGGCGTGGACATTTCCCGGTATAAGAATATTCCGGTGCCCACGTCCTATATGGCGGAGAAATCGAAATACGATTTCGTGGGCGGCTATGATTACGGCCGGGACGCCGGGATCCTGCATGTGGCGGACCATCATATTTCTCCGGGCAAGAAGCAGTGGACCTGGGGATGCGGGGATTTCGGGAAGGCCTGGGACCGGAACCTGACGGATGAGGATGGGCCTTATGTGGAGCTGATGACCGGTGTATTTACCGACAATCAGCCGGATTTTACGTGGCTGAAGCCGTTTGAGGAGAAGGTGTTCCGTCAGTATTTCATGCCCTATAAGGCGCTGGGACAGGTGAAGAACGCCACCACGGAGGCGGCCGCCGCGCTGTCTTACGACGGAGAGACGGCGGAAATAAAGGTCTATGCCACCAGCGTCCGCAGAGGAGCCCGGGTGGAGCTTACGGCGGCGGGACAGATGGTCCATTCGGAGACGGCAAAGATCAGTCCGGTATCGGTCTACGAGGCGAAGGTGCCGTGCAAAGGCGTGAAGGAGGAAGAACTGCATCTGGCGGTCTATGACGCGTCGGGAGAATGTCTGGTGGAGTACCGCCCGGAGGCACCGTCGATCGGGAAGCTTCCGGAGCCGGCGAAGGCGGCGAAAGAGCCCAGTGAGATCATGACCTGTGAGGAACTGTATCTGACCGGGCAGCATATCGAGCAGTACCGGCACGCCACCTATCTGCCGGATCCGTATTATCTGGAAGGACTGAAGCGGGATCCCGGCGACATTCGGCTTAATAACGCCTACGGCGCGCTGCTGATGCGGCGGGGGCAGTTTGCGGAGGCGCGGCCGTATTTGGAAAAGGCGCTTGAGCGGCTGACGGAGAGGAACCCGAATCCCTATCATGGCGAGACCTTTTATCTGCTGGGGCTGTGCCTGCTGTGGCAGGGAAATGACGACGGGGCCTATGACGCGTTCTATAAGGCGACATGGAGCAGCGAGCAGCAGGAGAAGGGCTTTTACTATCTGGCCACTATCGACGCGAAGCGGGGGCGGATGAGACCGGCGCTGGAACATATCGAAAGGGCGTTAGTGAAGAACGCCCATAATATTAAGGCACGGGGGCTTAAGGCGTATCTGCTGCGCAGGCTGGGGCGGGAGTCCGAGGCCATGGCGCAGGTGTTGGATAATCTGAAGTTAGATCCGTTTGATTTTGTGTCCGGGAATGAGAAACTCCTTTTGGAGGGGAATCCGGATGGAGAAGGACGGAAGGCGCTTGACGGTTTGATGAGGGGGTTCGTGGAGAATTACCTGATGGCGGCGCGGGACTACGCGGAGTGGGGCGCTTATGACGAGGCGGTTGCTCTGCTTGACGTCTGCAAGAAAAGCTGGCCGATGCTGGGATATTATAAGGCGTGGTATCTGTATCTGGCAGGGAGAAAAGTAAGCGGAAGTGCGCCGCGGGACACAGAAGAGAAAGCAATCGAAGACGCTCTGCGCTCGGCGGAGAACTGCGAGCCGGATTACTGCTTCCCCAATAAACTGGAGGACATCGCCGTTCTTCGTTTCGCGATCGCGAGAGGCTGCCGCAGGAAAGCCCCGTATTACCTGGGCTGTCTGTATTATGACAAACTGCAGGCGCAGGAAGCTGTAAAGCTGTGGGAAATGTCCGCGGAGGCGGACGGGGATTTCCCGACCGTTCACCGTAACCTGGCATTGGCGTATTACAATAAATGCGGCAACCCGGAGAAGGCGGAACGGGAGATGGAGACGGCGTCCCGTTTAAATCCCGGCGACGCCCGCATTTTCCTGGAGCGGGACCAGCTGCATAAGAAGCTGGGCTGGAGTTTCGAGGAGCGCTTAAAGGATCACGAAGCCCACGCCGAGCTGCTTACGCAGAGAGACGACCTGTACATTGAATATATCACTCTGGTAAATCTGACTGGCAGTCATCGGAAAGCGTACGACTGTATGATGAATTATAAGTTCCATCCCTGGGAAGGCGGAGAGGGAAAGATTACGACCCAGTATACGCTGGCACTTTTAGCCCTCGCGCAGGAGGCGCTGGGCCGGAAAGCGTATGAGGAGGCGGAGAGACTGCTGCGCAGGGCATTCATTTATCCGGAGAACCTGGGCGAAGGCAAGCTGGAAGGGACGAAGGACAATCATCTTTACTATCATCTGGGGCTTGCGCTGGAGGGGCAGGGAAGAGAGGAAGAGGCCCGGGAGTGTTTTGCGAAAGCGACGCTTGGCACAGACGAGCCGGCAGGCGCCATCTATTACAATGACCAGCCTGCGGATATGATCCTCTATCAGGGACTGGCTTACCGGAAGCTTGGCAGGGAGAAAGAGGCAAGGGCCAGGTTCTACCGGCTGATCGATTACGGAGAGCAGCATCTGGAAGATCAGATGAAGATTCCGTATTTTGCGGTTTCCCTGCCGGAGTTTCTGATCTTTGACGAGGATTATACGATGCGGAACCGGGCCCATTGCTGCTATCTGATGGCGCTTGGAAATCTGGGGCTGGGGGATCGGAAGAAGGCGGCTGAGTATCTGGATGAGGCCGTGAAGATAGAGCCGTCCCATATGATGTGCAGGGTATATCGGAAGATTCTGGATGGGGCCATGCTTCTGTGAGATGCGGATCGTGTGATTCGTACTGCTGATTCTGATTCAAAGCTTATGATTAAGAAAAGGAACTGGAATATATCCAGCAGGCGGATCGGCCTAGCCGGAAGTGAGCGAATCACGATGGAACGGAAGAACGAAATAGCGTTATATGTGATCGACGGAGGAAACAGATGGAACACTATTCTCTGGCAGGAAAATGGCAGGCGGATATCGGAGACGGACAGATCTGTTCTGCCATGCTCCCCGGGACTCTGGATGAAAATGAAATCGGCGGCCGGGACACTGGAAATGCGCAGCTGCACCCGGACAGCAGTCTGGGCGGGCAGGAGGAATTGCAAAGAGAGGATGTCATTCTGACTCGCTTTACCAGAAAGCACACTTATGAGGGGGCGGCGGAATTTTCAAGGACAATCGCGTTTGACGCGCCGCAGGGCAAAAGAATATTCCTGGAGGCGGAGCGGGCCCGGTGCCTTAGACTGTCGGTGGACGGCCGGGAGGTTTCTCATTTCCGGGAACCGTCGCTCAGTACGCCTCATGTATTCGAAGTGACGGACTGCCTGCGGGGCGGGGATGCGGCGGATGGTCAGGAACACGGATTCGCGGAGGCGGGATACCGGGCAGCGGCTGATTCGGATTATGGGGATGCGGATGCCAGGCATCAAGTGACAGCCGATTCGGAGCATAGGCATGTGGGAACGGAACACCGGATTGTCCTGACGTCCGACAATAGCTATCCGGGGCTTCCCCACGACAATATTGTCTATTCCTCCGCGGCCACGGATGAGACCCAGACAAACTGGAACGGCGTGCTGGGATATCTGCGCCTGCGGGTAGAGGAGCCGGTGTTTATAGAGGCAGTGCGGGCATATCCGTCGGGAGATGAGTTGACGGTCGTGGTGTGCGTCTCTGCGGAGAACGCCTGGGAGGGCAAAGTACATATTTCCTCAGAGGCATTGGAAGAGACGGTGACAGCAGAGGCTGCCGGGAGGGCCGGGGATACGGAAATCGTGCTGAAAGCGCTGTTGGTGAAGGATGGGCTGAGACGCTGGGATGAGTATGAGGGGAATCTGTGTAAGCTGACAGTGGAACTTGCGGTGACATCTGTTTCGGAAGATGAGACGAAAGTCGTCGAGAAGGCTGCTTCGGAAACTGAAGAACAGGCGGCTGCGAAAGCTGTTTCGGAAGCTGAAGAACAGGCGGCTGCGAAAGCCGCTTCAGAAGATAAAGCACAAGCGGCTGGGATGGCTGCTTCGGAAGCCAGTGCGCGGCAGAAAGCGTTTCACTCAGAGAAAACGGTCACATTCGGCGTTCGGGATTTCGGCGTGGACAGCGAGGACAGACTGATACTGAACGGCAGGAGAATCTTTTTGCGGGGAGAGGCGAACTGTGCCGTATACCCGGAGACCGGGTATTGCCCGATGTCTGTGGAAGAATGGACGGAGATCCTTACGACATACAAGTCCTATGGGATCAATTTCGTGCGCTTCCATTCCCACTGCCCGCCGGAGGCCGCTTTCGCGGCGGCGGACCGGATGGGAATACTGATGCAGCCGGAACTGTCCCACTGGAATCCGAGGGACGCGTTTGAGACGGAGGAAAGCTTTGCCTGCTATACGGCGGAGCTTGCGGGAATCCTGCGGATGCTGGCGAATCATCCGTCTTTTGTCATGCTGTCTTTGGGAAATGAACTGCAGGCGTCGGAAAAGGGCCACGCCCGCATGCGGGAACTTCTGGAAATGGCCCGCCGGACAGATCCCACGAGACTGTACGCTAACGGCTCCAATGTGCATTACGGCCAGAGAGGCTGTGATGAAAACAGTGATTTCTATACGGCCAGTAATTACTATGAACATGCGCTGCGGGCGACCTTTGCCAATATGGAAGGCTATCTGAACCGGAAATACCCGAGCGCCGCGGAAAACTTTGATAAGACGCTGCGGATTATGCGGGAAAGCTACAAAGGACCGGTGTTCGGCTTTGAGGTGGGACAGTACGAGGTGCTTCCCGATTTTGATGAGCTTGGGGATTTTAAGGGAATCACAGACCCGGCCAACCTGCGGCATATTAAGGAACAGATGGAAGAAAAGGGGCTTATGCCTTTGTGGAAACGGTATGTGGAGGCCACGGGAGAACTGTCGAGGCTTTGCTACCGGGAAGAGGTGGAAGCGGTCCTTCGCACAGAAGGAATGTCGGGCCTGGCGCTTCTGGGGCTGCAGGATTTCCCAGGACAGGGGACGGCGCTGGTCGGAATGCTGAATTCCCATATGAACCCGAAACCGTATTCCTTTGCGAAGCCGGAACGGTTCCGGGAGTTCTTCACGGCGCAGCTGCCGCTTGTGCTTCTGCCGCGGTATACATATGAAAATACGGAGACTTTGGAAGCGGAGGTGCAGGTGGCGAATTACGGAAAGGAGCCGCTTGCGGGGCCGCTTCGCTGCAGGATGTGGGGGAATGGCATTGTTATAGACCCGGAAAGAATCCAGGCAGTATCAGAGACAGTGGTAACAGATGCAGTCAAAACAGATGCAGATAGAACGGAAGATTGTAGTGGAATTGCCAGTGGAAACGGCAGCGAAGAAGGCAGCAGGCTTGTCAGCGGAGATGGTTTCGGAGAAGTAGTTTGCCCTTCCGGAAAGCTGACGTCTTTAGGCAGATTTTCATTTCCGCTTAACACGGTTACCGCTCCCGCGCGGCTGGAACTGGAAGTGTCCGTAGGGGCTGTGGCGAATCATTATCCGATCTGGGTCTATCCGGCGGTACATCCGGTATGTCCGGATAACGTATATGAAACGGTTCGCATTGACGAAAAAGCAGAGGAAGTGCTGAACGCGGGCGGAACCGTATATCTGTCGCCGCCATCCACGAAGGAGGCCCTTCCAGATTCCATCCAGGCGCAGTTCTCCACGGATTTCTGGTCTGTCGGTACATTTGCGGGCCAGGAAGGCGCCATGGGGCAGCTGATCGATGATAAGCATCCGATCTTTCGGGAGTTTCCGACGGAATTTCATACCAACTGGCAGTGGTGGCCCATGGCTTCCCGGCGAGCCGTGATCTTGCCGAAGCGTTATGAGGCGATCGTGACGGAAATGGACAGCTACGCGTATCTGCGTCCCATGGCGCAGCTGCTGGAATGCCGCTGCGGCCGGGGGAAGCTGTTATTTTCCTCCATGGGGCTTCAGGATCTGCAGGCTTATCCGGAGGCCAGGGCGCTGCTGGCGGCCATTTATCGGTATGTGGCGTCGGAGGAGTTTGATCCGAGGCAGGAGATCGGCTTGGATGTATGGAAGAAAATGGTGTGGTGACCGGTATTTATCGTATACAGGAGGAGAACAGAAAAAGGAGAAGAAGGAATGGAGAAGAGCGAAAAGATAAAGAAGGACATGCAGCCGATTGATTACGCCCAGGCAGCGGTGGATACGATGATGAGGAAGTTTGCAGCGGCGGACCTGCCGCCGAAGGGACGTTTCCATTACCATCAGGGCGTATTCCTGTCCGGTGTATATAAGACATACCGGCTGTGCGGGAGAGAAGAGTATTTTCGGTATATCAAAGACTGGATCGATGCGGTGATCGACGCAGACGGACGCATTCTGGATTACGACCCGGGACAGCTGGATGATATTCAGCCGGGGATACTCCTGTTCCCGCTATATGAAGCAACCGGCGAGGAACATTACCGGAAGGTTCTGGATGAACTGGCGGAGATCGTGGAGCATTTTCCGAGAAACGCGGTGGGCGGATTCTTCCATAAGGAAGAGTGCCCGAACCAGATGTGGCTGGACGGGCTGTATATGGGCGGACCCATTATCGCCGAATACGGAGCCAGGTTCAGGCAGCCGAGATTCCTGGACATCGTGGCGGAACAGGCGCTTCTGATGCGGGAGCGGACGGAGGATAAGAAGACCGGTCTGTGGTACCATGCCTGGGACTGCTCGAAGGAAGCGCCGTGGGCGGATCCTAAGACCGGGCTGTCGGCGGAATTCTGGGGCCGCTCCATCGGCTGGGTGCCGGTAGCGGTGCTGGATGATCTGGATTTCATTCCGGAGGATTATCCGAAGCGGAAGGAACTGGAAAAGCTGGTCGCCGATCTTTTGAGCGCGGTGTGCCGTTACCAGTCCGAGGACGGACGCTGGTATCAGGTAGTCAATAAGGGCGGTCAGGAAGGCAACTGGCTGGAGAACTCCTGCAGCTGCCTGTATACGGCGGCGATCTGCAAGGCGGTCCGCAAGGGACTGCTTGACAGCAAGTATCAGCAGACGGCGAAGAGGGGCTATGAGGGCGTGATCCGCAGTCTTACCTGGGATGGCGATGACCTGCAGCTGGGGCATGTCTGCATCGGCACCGGCGTGGGGGATTACGCTCACTACTGTGCGCGGCCAGTGTCGGTCAATGACCTCCACGGCATGGGGGCGTTCCTGCTGATGTGCGCGGAGATGACGGAGACGGACCGGCAGAAAGACAGATGATCGGTTTCGGTATTATGTGAATTGCCTGCGACATGCCGCTGCTGCATAGCTGCATATATTCGCCTGCAATTGACAAAAAGCAGAAACCGCCACTCGGCAAAGTAACGGTTTCAAGGCTTATGCTTTTGAAGCGAATTAATTGATCCGGGCTAACCGCTTATCGGTTCTTTTTGTATTGCACATATGGCCGGTGCTGTAGTATAATAGTTCCAGTTGCAGGAAGAAATTCCGGCAATCGGAGGTGAACATGAAAAAAGGTAATTACAGCGCTGCGAAAGCAGCGCTTTTGATGGGAATCATGATTCTCTTTGCGGGAGCTGTCTCTTTGAGATGTGCGGAGACTTCCGCGTACGCGGCGGGGCCGGGGACCGCTTTGGCGGGATCCGGAACCGGTCTTGCAGGTGTCGGAACCGGTCAGGCAAGTTCAGGAACCAGTCTTGCGGCGCCGTCCACGTCTGGCGCGCTCCATGTAGAAGGCGCGAAGCTTGTGGGCAGCGACGGCCGGCCGGTGCAGCTGCGCGGCATCAGCACCCATGGAATCGCCTGGTTTCCGGATTATATCAATGAAGCCGCGTTTCGGCAGTTCCGCACCGAGTGGGGCGCGAATGTGGTCCGTCTCGCCATGTACACGGCAGAATACGGCGGTTACTGTTCCGGCGGCGATAAGACGCAGCTTAAGAATCTGATCCGTGACGGCGTCCGCTATGCCGCGGCCCAGGATCTGTATGTGATCATTGACTGGCACATTCTTTCCGACGGCGATCCGAATACCCATAAGGAAGACGCGAAAGCATTTTTCTCCGAGATGTCGAAGGAGTTCGCGGCGAATAACAATGTGCTCTACGAGATCTGCAATGAGCCCAACGGCGGAACCACCTGGCAGCAGATCAAGGCTTACGCGAACGAGATCATTCCTGTGATTCGAGCGAACGACAAGGACGCGGTCATCATCGTGGGGACGCCGAACTGGTCCCAGTATGTGGATCAGGCCGCGGCGGATCCGATCACCGGGTATGATAATATCATGTACGCTCTGCATTTCTACGCCGCGACTCATAAGGACGACCTGCGGGCGAGGATGGTGGGAGCGATCCAGAAAGGGCTGCCTGTATTCGTCACGGAGTACGGAATCTGCGACGCCAGCGGAAACGGCGGTATTGACGAAGCCAGCGCGAACCAGTGGATCAGCACGATGAATCAGTACAGCGTCAGCTATGTGGCCTGGAATCTGTCCAATAAGGCAGAGACTTCGGCCATTATCCAGAGCGGAAGCACGAAGAAAAGCGGATTTACGGACAGCGATCTGAGCGCTTCCGGCAAATGGCTCCGCGCTGTGCTGATGAGCGGCGCCGGCGCAGAGATCGCTGACGGTACGTGATTATTTTTCTATACGTTTGCTGACGGAAATGCCGAAGCAGATATTCCGTCAGCGCGAAGCGTGAGCATTTGACCGGCAATAAATAAGAGAAATCAGGTGTTTCGAAATGGAAACAGATAAGACCAATCATTACGAGGAGATGGGGGAGCGTTTCGTTGAGAGCTACCGCAGACACGGCGGCAACACGATCATGGTGCTTCTCGGATTCTATAAGGGACAGTATCACCGCTTCCTGATCTCCACGTTTTTCTTTGTGATCAAGCATTCACCAGCGCTGTTCACATCGCTTCTTGTGGCCAATGTGATCAACGGCGTGATGGCGGGCGGGGATACCGCGGTCCGGGCGATCTATACGAATGTAGGGATCTGGCTGGGGCTTCTGGCGGTCCATCTGCCGGCCAACTGGCTTTACAGCATGTACAAGAACCGGGTGATCCGCCAGACGGAAGCCGGCCTTCGAGGCGCGCTTGTGAAGAAGCTGCAGGAACTGTCGATCCCCTACCATACGGAGATGCAGTCCGGGCGGCTCCAGTCCAAGATCATGCGCGACGTGGAAGCGGTGGAGACGCTTTCCGAGCAGCTTCTGGTCCAGCTGATGAACATTTCCATCAGCCTGACGATCACGCTCTCGATCACCGCGGTCAAGAACCGGATCATCCTGCTGTTCTTCGTGCTGGTGGCTCCGATCGCCGCTGTAACAGTGGTGGCGTTCCGCCAGAAGATCCGCGGCGAGAACCGGGCGTTCCGCCGGGAGATGGAGGCGACCAGCGCCAGGGTCATGGAAATGGTGGAGCTGGTGCCGGTGACCCGCGCCCACGCGCTGGAGCAGAGCGAGGAGAAGCGGATCTGGGGGCAGCT
>CANPZZ010000083.1 GCA_947589125.1 uncultured Lachnospiraceae bacterium | reverse complement strand
GATATCTACAGAAAAATTTTATATATGAAACAGGAAAACTATGATATACTAGTAAGGATAAAAAACCGTCTGGAAGATTTATGCAGCCGGGCGGAGTGGTGCGACCGTGTGATGATGCAATTTGACTTTGCATAAGACGGATGACGGTTCTGCTGATTCTGCAGTTCATGTTGCTGCAGCTTATATCGCTGCTGTTCATTATGGACAGACTGACGGCGTCCGCACGGTTTGTTGTATGCGCAGGCGGCGGATGCTGCCGGAGACACAGCGCATTTTATATTAGGGTAAGCGGCTTAAGCCGCGAAAACAGGAGGACAGGGTATGGCGATCCGAAATATACGGACCATAGGAGACGAGATTCTGACAAAAGAGTGCAAGCCGGTGAAATTCATGACTCCCCGGATCGCTCTGCTGATCGAGGATATGTTTGAGACCATGTACGCCCAGGACGGCGCGGGACTGGCGGCGCCCCAGGTGGGCATTTTAAAGCAGGTCGTGGTCATCGACGTGGGCGAGGAGGACGGAAAGGCCTATGTGCTGATCAATCCGGAGATCATTTCCACGGAAGGAAGCCAGACCGGCAATGAAGGCTGCTTAAGCGTGCCCGGCAAGTTCGGCGTGGTGACCAGGCCGGAGAAGGTGAAAGTGAAGGCGCTTGACGAGCATATGAAGCCCTTTGAACTTGAGGCGGAGGGCTTGCTGGCCCGCTGCATCTGCCATGAGTGCGATCATCTTCACGGCGCGCTGTATGTGGATCTGGCGGAAGACGGACTTCATGATAATTCGGAGCTGGAGAACGCGGAAGAAGGAGAGGACGCATGAGGATCGTATTCATGGGGACGCCGGATTTCGCGGTGCCGGTGCTTTCGGCTCTCGTGGAAGCCGGTCATGACGTCGTGGGCGTGGTGACCCAGCCGGATAAGCCGAAGGGGCGCGGGAAAGCGGTGCTGATGACGCCGGTGAAGGAGCGGGCGCTTGAACTGGGACTTACGGTCTATCAGCCGGTGAAAGTGCGGGAACCGGAATTCGTGGAGATCCTGAGGGGGCTTTCCGCGGACGTCTTCGTGGTGGCGGCCTTCGGGCAGATCCTGCCGAAAGCGGTGCTTGAGATCCCGCGGCTGGGCTGCGTGAACGTCCATTCGTCGCTGCTTCCCAGGTATCGGGGCGCGGCGCCGATTCAGTGGGTGATCATCGATGGCGAGAAGGAGACCGGCGTGACCACGATGATGATGGACGAGGGACTGGATACCGGGGATATCCTGGAGAAAGCGGTGGTTCCTATCGAACCGGATGAGACCGGCGGTAGCCTTCATGATAAATTGAGCGCCTTGGGGGCGAAATTGATCGTATCCACCCTCGCGAAGCTGGAAAATGGCACCGCGGTGCGGACTCCGCAGACGGATGAAGGCACCTGCTACGCGAAGATGCTTAAGAAGACCATGGGAGATATCGACTGGACCATGGACGCGGAAGCCATCGAGCGGCTGATCCGGGGACTGAGTCCCTGGCCGGGAACCTATACGGGCTGGAACGGAAAGACGCTTAAGATCTGGAAGGCGCAGGTGGTGCCGGAGGAGAGCGTTGGGAGCTGCGGCGGGCCGCAGGCAGCGCCGGGGGAGAGTGCCGGAATATGCAAAGAAGCCCAGGCTGCGTCAGAAGAGTATGCCGGGGCATGCGGTCAGGTCATCCTGGCAGATAAGAACCGCTTGTATGTGAAGTGCGGAAAAGGGACGCTGTCTCTTATGGAACTTCAGCCGGAAGGAAAGAAGCGGATGGAAGTGGACGCGTTCCTCCGGGGGTATCCTGTGGAAGAAGGGACTGTATTCACAAAAAGCCGCGCAGGAGAGTGATCTCTTATTCGGGCTTGCGGGAACAGCTGGATGCATGTAATTTGTGCAGAGTCAGATTTAAGGTGCCGGCATATGATCTGCCGGAGCCGGATTCATTTATATAAAGTTCTGTCTGTTGAATATTGAAGGAAATAGAAGGACAGGGCGCAGAAAGGGGCGAATGATATGCCATACGGATATGGTTATGGAATGGGCTATGGGTATTACGGTTTTGACTGGACGATTCTTCTGGTGTTGATCGGCGCGGTGCTGTCCATGTGGGCGTCGGCCCGTGTGAACGGTACGTTCCAGAAATACTCCACTGTTCGCAGCATGACCGGCATGACCGGCGCGGAGGCGGCCAGGAGACTTCTGAATTCTCAGGGAATTTACGATGTGACGATCCAGCATGTGGCCGGGAAGCTGACGGATCACTACGATCCGAGGACGAAGACGGTGAACTTGTCCGACGCGGTCTATGGTTCCACTTCGGTGTCCGCCATCGGCGTGGCGGCCCATGAGTGCGGCCACGCGATGCAGGACAATGAAGGCTATGCGCCGCTGCGGATGCGGGCGGCCTTCGTGCCGGTGGTGAATTTCGGAAGCATGCTTTCCTGGCCGCTGATCCTGATCGGACTGCTTGTGGGCGGCGCGGGAAGCACGATCGTTAATATCGGCATCTGGATGTTCGTGCTGGTAGTGCTGTTCCAGCTGGTCACACTACCGGTGGAGTTTAATGCATCTGCCCGTGCGGTGCGGCTTCTGGACAGCGTAGGGATTCTCCACGGCGAGGAAGTGGGGCAGACCCGTAAGGTTTTAGGCAGCGCGGCTCTGACTTATGTGGCCGCTGCCGCTGCCTCGATCCTTCAGTTATTGCGGCTGATAATCCTGTTCGGAGGAAGACGGCGTGACAACTAAGCGGCAGAATACGTCCGGCGGCAGACCAGACAGAGGGCAGAAGAGACAGACGGCTGCGGCCAGCGCAGTCACCGCAAGGGAACTGTCGCTGGATATCCTTATGGAGATCCTGGAACGCGGCGCCTTAAGCCATGTGGTCCTCAATCAGGCCCTGACCAAATACCAGTATCTGGACAAACAGGACCGCGCCTTTATCACGAGAGTGGTGGAGGGCACTCTGGAATACCAGATTCAGATCGATTATGTTATAGACCGGTATTCGCGCACGAAGGTGCAGAAGATGAAACCTCTGATCCGCACGCTTCTGCGGATGTCGGTCTATCAGATTCTTTATATGGACCGGATTCCGGACTCCGCCGTCTGCAACGAGGCGGTGAAGCTGGCCGCGAAGCGCCGGTTTGAGGGACTTAAAGGATTTGTAAATGGAATCCTGCGCAGCATTTCCCGTGAAAAAGACAGCTATATTGCCTGGCGGGAGAACGGCGGCGCAGATCCGTGGCCGGACGATTCTGCCCGATACAGTATACCGCAGTGGCTTATTGAAATGTGGACGGAAGCCTATGGCAGGGAAACAGCCTGCGGGATGATGGAGGCATTTCTAAAAGAAAGTCCGTTCAGCGTCCGCTGTAATTTGGACAAAGCGTCAAAAGAAGAGATCATGGAGAGTCTCCGGCTGCAGGGTGTGACCGTTGCAGAGAACGCCTTTGCGGAAGATATGCTGTATCTGGAAAATATCGATTACCCGGAGCGGCTGACGGCTTTTCAGACGGGGCTTATTACCGTACAGGATCTCAGTTCTGCCTGTGTGGCGAAGGCAGCCGGGCTTAAAGCCGGCGATACAGTGCTGGATGTCTGCGGCGCGCCGGGCGGCAAGGCGATTCACGCGGCGTCGATCCTGCTGAAAGCGCGGCAGGATGGTCGGTCCGGCAGCGTTTCCGGACTGCCGGAAGGCGGCGTTCTGCGGCCGGGGAGTATTTACGTCCGCGATATCAGCGAGCGGAAGGCAGCCATGATCGCTGAGAATGTCCGACGCTGCGGATATGAGGATATGGTCACGGTCCAGGTCTGGGACGCGCTGGCCTTCGATGAGGATATGGAGGAAAAGGCCGATGTAGTGTTCGCGGATCTTCCGTGTTCCGGTCTCGGTGTCATTGGCCGCAAGCCCGATATCAAAGGCCGCATTCGGCCGGAGGACATCGGTATCCTGGCAGCGCTTCAGAGGGAGATCCTCTCCGTGGTCTGGCAGTATGTGAAGCCAGGCGGTGTCCTGGTGTACAGCACCTGTACGGCGTCTCCGCAGGAGAACGCCGGCAACCGGGACTGGTTCCTTGCGAACTATCCGTTCGAACCGGTGGATATCACCGGCAGGCTGAGCGGGCAGATCGGCGCGGACACCATGACGGACGGTTATATTCAGCTTCTTCCGGGACAGTATCCATGCGACGGTTTTTTCCTGGCCGTCATGCGCAGATTATAGTAGCGGACGAATTCTTATTGCAATGCCTGGCTGTCCTCTGTGCCGGTTCGACCGTCATAGCGCAGAACTGGCTAAGAAAATGTGCTTTGCGGAGCGTGTTATCCGCTGGCCGTATATCAGGCGGATATGGCGCGGAAGGATCTGCGTATGATTTGCCGCATGCAGAGGGTACGCTGCATAAGTGAGAAACAAAATGGACAGAATGGATATCAAATCATTAACGTTTGAAGAATTATCGGAACAGATACATGCCATGGAACTGCCGGCTTATCGGACCGGGCAGATCTATCAGTGGCTTCATGAGAAGCAGGCGGTCTCTTTCGATGAGATGACAAATCTCCCGGCGGCTCTCCGAGGCCGGCTGGAGGAACGGTTCGAACTGGTGGTTTTAAAGCCGGTGGAAGTGAAAGTTTCCGCCATCGACGGTACGCGCAAGTATCTTTTTGCTCTCCCGGACGGCAATGTGATCGAAAGCGTTCTGATGCGTTATAAGCACGGCAATTCGGTCTGCATCTCTTCCCAGGTGGGCTGCCGGATGGGCTGCCGTTTCTGCGCGTCGACTCTGGACGGTCTGGCGAGAAACTTAAGGCCTTCCGAGATGCTGGAACAGGTCTGCCGGATCGGCTGTGACACGGGCGAACGTATTTCCAATGTAGTGGTCATGGGAAGCGGGGAACCGCTTGATAATTATGATAACCTGCTCCGCTTTATCCGGCTTCTGACGGATGAGAGGGGCCTGAATATCAGTCAGAGAAACATCACGGTCTCTACCTGCGGGCTGGTGCCGCAGATGCTCAGGCTGGCGGAAGAAGATCTGCAGATCACGCTGGCCCTTTCGCTGCATGCCACCAGCGATGCGACCCGGCGTCAGCTGATGCCCGTCGCCAACCGTTACCCGCTGAAAGAAGTCCTTAACGCCTGTCATACATATTTTCAGAAGACGGGCCGCCGGATGACATTTGAATACAGTCTGGTCCGGGGCGTCAACGACAGTATGCAGGAGGCCGACGCGCTGGCGCGGCTTCTGAAGGATCAGCGCGGACATGTGAACCTGATTCCGGTAAATCCGATCAAAGAGCGGGATTTCGTCCAGTCTGAACGAAAAACCGTGGAAGCATTTAAAAATCAGCTTGAAAAAAGCGGAATTAATGTTACTATAAGAAGGGAGATGGGCCGCGACATCCACGGAGCCTGCGGCCAGCTCAGGCGAAGTTACCTTATGTCATAGAGAATTGCGTCCTGTGACAGAACGCGCCGCAGCGGAAAGGAAGGTATCGCCGGCCTGCCGCGGGCATTGCGTCCGGCAGGGCGGGATCCTGTTTCGAAGGAGGGATGAAGATGCAGGACTATGCGCTTACAGATGTGGGCAGGGTAAGACCCCACAATCAGGACTATCTCTATTCTTCGTCAGCTCCGGTAGGGGGGCTTGAGAATCTGTATCTTGTGGCCGATGGTATGGGCGGCCATAAAGCGGGGGATTTTGCGTCGCGTTTTCTGGTGGAACAGTTGGTTGCGTATTTTGAGAAGAACCATCTGGAGAATGTGCGGACGCTTTTTGAAGAGGGGATCCGCTATGCCAACAGAAAGCTGTATGAGAAGTCGCTGTCCAGTTTGGATCTGGAAGGCATGGGGACGACTTTGGTGGCGGCAACAATCAGAAAAAACGAGTTATTTGTGGCGAATGTGGGAGACAGCCGCCTGTATTTGTACAAAAATGGTGGATTGTCCCAGATCACAAGGGATCATTCCTATGTGGAGGAGATGGTCCGACTGGGACGTATGAAGAGAGGAAGCAGGGAGTATCTGGAGAAGAAGAATCTGATCACCAGGGCGGTCGGGACGAACCGGACTGTGGAGGCTGACTATTTTCAGCTGAAGCTGGAAGCAGGCAGCCTGGTTCTTCTATGCTCTGACGGGCTTACGAATATGATGACAGACAGAGAGATTGCGGACTGCCTCACAGCAGGCGGGACGCTTAAAGATAAAGTGGAGAGACTGATCGCCGGCGCCAACAGAAACGGCGGGCGCGACAATATCGCGGTTGTTTTGGCAGACCCACAGATAAGTGAGGTGGGTGTATGCTGAGAGCAGGACAGTTTTTGCAAAACCGGTATGAGATTCTGGAACTGATCGGTTCCGGTGGCATGTCGGACGTCTATAAAGCAAAATGCCATAAGCTGGACCGGCTGGTGGCGATCAAGGTGTTAAAGGAAGAACTGAGCAGCGACGATTCTTTTGTCGCCAAATTCAAGATGGAGGCCCAGGCGGCGGCAGGTCTGTCGCATCCCAATATCGTCAGTGTTTATGACGTCGTGGACGAAGGGCAGCTCCATTATATTGTCATGGAGCTGATCGAGGGCATTACCCTTAAGACTTATATTGCGAGAAAAGGCAAGCTGGATGTGAAGGAAGCGGTGGGTATCGCGATCCAGGTGGCGCAGGGTATCGCGGCGGCTCATGAGCAGAATATCATTCACAGGGACATAAAGCCTCAGAACATGATCATTTCCAGGGACGGCAAAGTGAAAGTGGCCGATTTCGGCATCGCCAGGGTAGTGACGGCCCAAACGCAGGGGTCTTCAGCGGTCGGATCGGTACATTACATTTCGCCGGAGCAGGCGAGAGGCGGCTACAGCGACGCCAGAAGCGATATCTATTCTCTCGGTATCACCATGTATGAGATGGTCACGGGACGACTGCCCTTTGAAGGGGATAATACGGTGTCCGTGGCTTTGGCCCATGTGGAAGAGCCGATCACAAGACCAAGCATCTATGAACCGGACATTCCGGTGAGTCTGGAGAATATCATTCTGAAATGTACGGAGAAGAAGCCGGAACGGAGATATTCCTCGGTCACTGAGGTGATCGCGGATCTTCGCCGGGTGCTTCTGCATCCGGATGAGAATTTCGTCACCATGGCTCCGGAGATTGATTACAGCGCGGATACCAGGCAGATCAGCGAAGATGAACTGAAGGTGATCAACCTGTCCCATAAATCCTATCAGCCGATGCAGCAGGATCTGGAACCGGATTATATGGAGGAACCGGAATATCCGCGGAAGTCGGAGAGAATTTCGAATGTGAGCAGCGGGATCGAGAGGATCCTGACAAGCGTAGGCGTCCTGGTAGCGGTCATTATCGTCGCGGTTCTGATCGTGCTGTTCTCCAGGATTGGCGGTCTGTTCCGCGGCGGTTCCGGCCTGAATCTGGGAATGGGCGATACGCAGTCGTCGATTCAGATGGAGCCGGTGCCGGATGAGTCGAAACCGCAGCTTGCGGATACGGAGGTTCTGGCGCCGGATGCGAAGAATCTGCCGGTGGATATGGCAGAAGCCAAGCTGAAGGAATCCACGCTGGTCATGCGTGTCGTCCGTTACGAAGAGTCGGATACAGTGGAGAATAATTATGTGATCTCCCAGTCTCCGGAGGAGGGAACGGTAGTCCAGAAATATTCTACCGTGGACGTGATCGTCAGTACCGGCAACGGAATGATCGATCTGCAGGCCCTTGCCCTTACAAGCATGGATAAAGCGGCGGCGGCGGCCGTGCTGGCTCAGAACGGACTGAAGTCGGAATTTTTTGACGAGTACAATGATACGGTAGCGCAGGATAAGATCGTCCGATATGAGCCGGCGCAGGTGCGCGAGGGTGAGACGGTAACGCTTTATGTAAGTCTGGGACCTGCTCCGGTCATGAGAACGGTGCCCGATCTTTATAATATTACGGAAGAAGAAGCGAGGCAGCGCCTGATCGACGCCAAGCTGAATCCGGGCGAGATCACGAGAAGCTTCGATGCGGTGATCCCGCAGGGATATGTGATCAGTCAGAATATTGCGGCCAATGAAAGCGTCGAGGAGGGAAGCAGGATCTCCTTCGTTGTAAGCGACGGGCCTGAGCCGCTTCCTCAGAGGCACATCGCCGCGATCAGCGAGACGTATGACCTGCAGGGCGCGTTCGGACCGGGCATGGAGGGAACGACGTTAAGGCTGGAGGTGCGTCTGCGGCAGGACGCGGAGGATGGCTCCCAGTACCGTACTCTGATGGAGGCGACGGAGATTACCAGCGGAAGCCTGCTTCCGATCGAATTCCCGGAGATCGAGGCGATCATTCCCGGCGCGGAATACGGCGAGGTCGAGGTAGTCAACGCGGAGTCCGGCCAGGTGCTGGCCAGCTATCCGGTTCAGTTCTTTGTGACGGAGTAGAGGCGGATGACTGGCAAGATTATCAGGGGAATCGCCGGCTTCTATTATGTTCACGCGGAAGACGGCAGAATTTACGAATGCAGGGCCAAGGGAATATTCCGGAACAGGAAGGTGAAGCCCCTTGTTGGCGATAATGTGGTGATCTCTGTGCTGGGTACCGATCCGCCGGAGGGCAATGTGGATGAGATCCTTCCCCGCCGCAACGAACTGATCCGCCCGGCTGTGGCCAATGTGGACCAGGCGCTGGTCGTTTTCGCGGCGAAGGATCCGGAACCGAACCTGAATCTGCTGGACCGGTATCTTGTAATGCTTTACCGGCAGCAGGTGGCGGTGTCCGTTGTATTTAATAAAACGGATCTGGTGGATGAAGAAATGACAGAGCGGTGCCGCAAGATCTATGAACCTGCGGGTTATCCGGTACTGATGCTTAGTACCTATACAGGACAGGGAATGGATCAGATCCGCAGGAAGCTGCAGGGCAGGACTACGGTACTTGCGGGGCCGTCGGGAGTTGGGAAGTCTTCTCTTACCAATCTTCTGATGCCGGAAGCAAACATGGAGACCGGAACTGTCAGCGAGAAGATCCGCCGCGGCCGGCATACTACCCGCCATTCCGAACTGTTCTGTCTGGAGGAAGGCACGTATCTGATGGACACGCCCGGCTTCAGTTCCATGTATGTGGACGATATGGAGCCGGAGGAACTGAAGGATTGTTTCCCGGAGTTTGGATCCTGTGAGGAAGAGTGTCGGTTCCCGGGCTGCGTTCATATCGGGGAGAAGGTCTGCGGGGTCAAAGCCGCGGTGGAAGCGGGGAAGATCAGCCGCAGCCGCTATGAGAACTACCGGCTGCTTTATACGGAACAGAAAGAGAAGAGGAGATACTGACTTATGTTGATTCTGTCGCCATCCATTCTGGGAGCAGACTTTAAGAAACTGGAGCAGCAGATCGGAGAGGTGGACCGGGCGGGAGCCCAGTACATTCATCTGGACGTGATGGACGGAACCTTCGTACCCTGCATTTCCTTCGGAATGCAGGTGATCTCGTCGATCCGCAGCTGTACTGATAAAGTATTTGACGTACATATGATGGTTCAGGAGCCGCTGCGTTATCTGCCGGAGATTGTACAGTGCGGCGCGGACATCATCACGGTTCACGCCGAGGCGTGCACCCATTTGGATTACACGCTGCGGGAGATCCGCAAGGCAGGACTGAAAGTTGGTGTGGCGCTGAATCCGACGACGCCGATCCTGATGATCCATGATCTGTTGGACTGCGTGGACATGGTTCTGATCATGACCGTGAATCCGGGCTTCGGCGGCCAGGAGATGATCCCTTATACACTGAATAAGGTGCGTTCGCTGCGTAAACTCTGCAAAAACCGGGGCGTGGATCTGGATATCCAGATCGACGGCGGCGTGACGATTGAGAATGTGAGGCTTTGTCTGGAGGCAGGCGCCAATATCATCGTGGCCGGATCCGCGATTTACCGGGGCGACGCGGCAGCCAACACCAGGGAGTTTCTGAAGATATTTGAGGAATTTGAGAAGAGATGAAGACAGGACTGATCATCACCGGCGGGAAGCTGGATCTGGCTTTCGCCGGTAAATTTTTGCGCGGGTTTGCTGAGAATTCTGCTTCCGGACGGCGTGGGAGCGCGGGGGAAGAAGACGATTTAGTCAGAGGGAAGACAGCCGTCTGCGAGAGAACGGCCGTCAGCGCGGATGCAGCGCCGGAAAGCAGCGAGAACGCGTTGCCTGGAACCAGCGAGGAGAGGCGCACCGGGAAGAATTACGGCTTTGACTGCGTCATCCTGGTGGACGGCGGTCTGGAGCCTGCGGAGAAGCTGGGGCTTGTGCCGGACGCTATTGTCGGGGATTTCGACACGGTCCGGCCGGAGATCCTGGATCGGTACCGCCAGAATGCCGGCGGGGACGTACTCTGGGACGTGCATAAGCCGGAGAAAGACGAGACGGATACGGAACTGGCGATCAGCACTGCCATGAAGCTGGGATGCACGCGTCTGGCGATCCTGGGCGCTACCGGCGGACGGCTGGATCACGAGTTTTCTAATATCCATCTGCTGAAAATGTGTCTGGACGCGGGAGTGGAAGCGGCACTTTATGACGCCCAGAACCGGGTGAGTCTTCTGACCGGCGGCAGGGTATTCCGCCGTGACGAAGCTTATGGGAAATATGTGTCGTTTATTCCGATGACGGAGCAGGTGCGGGGGATCACGCTGACTGGATTCAAATATCCGCTTACCGGGAAGAATATTTCCATCGGCCGGGAGGCCGGACTCTGCGTCAGCAATGAGATCGTGGAGGAGACGGCGAAGATACGGTTTGATGAGGGAATCCTGATCTGCGTGGAATCGAAGGATTGAGCGGAACGGGACGAAAATGTGGAAGCGAGAGCCTGATGAAAGGAAAAGAAAAGTGCTGCCCGCTGGCACCATGGAATGGAGGAATACATGAGCGATAAGAGAGTTTTGACGATCCAGGAT
>CANPZZ010000082.1 GCA_947589125.1 uncultured Lachnospiraceae bacterium | reverse complement strand
AACAGGTGTTTATCTAACATATGTTCGATTAACGCCTGTTCTTTTATCCTTCCCAAATCTCGGAATTTCCTATAAAGCGAAAAAGGAGCCTGCACCGGCAGGCTCTCAAAGATGGTTTTCATATTCTATTCCTTAAACTGAGCTTTCAATATCTCGGCAAATTCCTCGACATAATAGCCGGAGTTGTCGGCCTTCCAGAAGGCGCAGTAATTTCGGCTGATCGGTTTTCCGTTTCGGCAAAGCGGCCGTCTGGCAATCGTCTCGGCAAACTGTGTGGGCGCCTCGCCTCCCTCGATGGGGAGAAAACCTTTCCCGCTCACGACCATCAGCCGCGCTTCCTCCAGATTTTCGGCAAATAGAAATTTGCTCTCGATCCCGTATATTTCATGATAATAGGACTGCTCGTTCTCCTGCTGTTCCCTTGACGCGACTAAAATACAGGGAGTGTTCCGCAGATCGCCCACATTGACATACTCCAGACCAGCTATGGGATTTCTGACGGAGATTTCAATATGGCAGCTGATAACGGTCAGAACAGTGTTAACATACTCGTCTGAAAAAGCACGTCTCTGATCGTTCAGCACTAAGTCTACCTGATTAGAACGCAACAATTTATACAAGTCCTCGTGATTGCCGTTTTTCATATCAATGGGAATATCGGGGTACTTTGCTGTAAATTCCGCCACGGCCCGCTGAAATTCAGCGCCGCCGTATCCCTTGATATATCCGATACGCAGGACAAAATCTTCTCCCTGTGCGATCCGTTTTGTTTCTTTGCAAAGCCGGTCAAAATCCGCCATCAGCAGAAGACTCTGCCGGTAGAAATGCTCTCCGGCAGGTGTCAGGGAGAAACGCCGGTTTTCCCGTTTCAGAAGCGTTACACCCAGCTCCCGTTCCAGGGCTTGAACTTGCTGAGAGATCGCGGACTGCGATATGTAACATTGTTCCGCCGCCTCGCTGAAGCTGCCGGCCCGAACGACGGCGTGAAAGTATTTAATCTGTTTCAGCATGATCATTTTCTCCGTTCTGTCGGTTCCACATAGTATCTGAATCTCCCGTTCGGGAATCTTTCGTTTCTCTGCAGTTTTTTACGGAAATCGCAGCGAACATGAAACACACCCTTCCTGTTCACTATTGACATTATATACGGTTAAACATACTTTTTCAATGTCATCACGGTGAAGGGAATCTAAAAAAATTTGTAATTACCCCTGTTTAAGAACATGCGTACGTATCCAGGTGCAACAGCAAAGCGCCTGCCTCCGTCAGACGCGGAGCCAGGCGCAGCAACATCGTTCCCCGTAATCGGCTACTTCATCATATCCAGAACCCACTGAGGCGCCAGTTGGGGCAGTTCTCCGCCCTCGGCTCTCGCTTTGCGGTAGGCGGCGATGATCTCCTCCCGCTTCTCCTTGTAGGCTTTCTTTTTCTCCGCCTCGGCCAGCACCGTCTCGATATATTCCACCGGAATCACGCAGACGCCGTCGGAATCTCCCACCACCAGGTCGCCGGGATTCACTCTCACGCCGCCGCACATGATCGGCGTGTTGATATTGCCTTCATTCTTCTTTATGGGGCCCCGGGGTATAAAACCCCTGGAATATACAGGGAATCCCAGTTCAATATTGCCGTCACGGTCACGGGTACAGCCGTCGATGACCATTCCCTCAAACCCTACTGCCTGACAGGCGCCCATGATCAGATCACCGAAATAGGCCCGGCCCTCGTAACCTTTTCCGTCGATCACCATCACATAGCCGTCCGCCTTAAAGCTGTAGCTTGCCACATGGATCGGGAAATTGTCTCCATTGTCCGTCTCCACCGTAAGGGCGGTTCCCACGACAGTCATTCCCCGTTCCACCGCGTTGATATGCATATCCATACAGCCTCCGCCAGGGATCTCAATCCCTGCAGCTTTGACGCCGTCCAGAAGCAGCTGAACATTCAGTTTTTTTGCCCTCTCAATAACCTCCTGAGGCAGGAGGGGCGCACACGGATTTATCATACTCTTACTTCTCCTTTCTTGCCTGTGGAGAGCCCGACAAAGAGCAGAACAGTCAGCCACACAGGCACAGGGCCATGAAAGCGCAGCCGATCATCGCCGTGCAGGTACTGACCGCCACAACCGCCGTAAATCCAAAAGTATTTGCAGCTGCATTATAACACAGAGGATCCGTGTCCTGATCCATCAGGAATCAATCCTCTATACAGTGTCCCGGGCCTTTTTGCGGTTCAGGATTATAAAGTAGGCCAGGTTGAGCACGATGCCCGAAAACCGTCGCGCACGGCGCGGCCAGACCGATCATCGTAAGACTGGCGCCGGGCCGGATACTCATGATATACGACATGGGCAGGCGCACTATAAATGTCTGCGCAAGCCCCTGCAGCATTACGAAAAGCGTTTTCTGATGGCCGTTGAAATACCCTATGAAGCTGAACAGAATCGCCGTTACCACCGCCTCAGGCGCAAACCCGCGCAGGTATTCCGCCGCGCGTGCAATGACGGCCGCGTCGCTGGAGAATACCATTGCCAGCAGGTCGCCGCGGAAAAACGCCAGCAGCGCGATCACAATACCTATGCTGCCGCCGATGAACATGCCGGTAAAGGCGGCCCGCGCCTCCTGCCCTGCGCCCACATTCTGGGCTACGAACGAGGCCATTGACTGCATCAGGGCGCCCGGTACCAGCATGACAAAATTCACGATCTTGTTGGCCACGCCGTAACCTGAGGAGGCGTCCAGACCCAGTCTGTTAATAAAGGCGCACAGGGCCAGAAAAGAAAGCTGGGTTAGGATCTCCTGGAAAGCAATAGGCGCGCCCACCCTCACAAAATTGCTGATCTCCGGACTGAAGCGGATGTATTCCCATTTCATGACAAAGAGCTGCTTGCGCCGGTAGATAATAATGACTGAAAGGATGACGCTGACCGCCTGCGCCATGACCGTCGCCAGCGCAGCGCCCGCCACATTCCTATATATATCCGTTTTGTAATTTGCCAGTCGGTGACTGGCATTTTCGTCTGCGCTCTTTCACTCTCTTTGCCTTGAATATGACTTTAGAATAATCATACCACTTTTTTATGAACAAAGCTATCGATAGAACGCAATTTGCAGCGTTTACAGCGTCTTTTTCCTTATCCCGTCATGTTCCGAGCGCAAAATACTGTCAATATTCTGCCGGACGGTTCAATTCCCGGAGCTACTATTTCAGCTTGCCATACTCGGAATACAACTTATCCTTTTCCTCTGACAGACGCTTATGCTCCGCTTTGAGTGCTGCCGAATTGGGAAGTATGCCGCTGACGACGCTTTTGTCGTAACTCCAAACAAGATAATATTGCTCCCATGCCCGTGCAGACACAGAAGAAGCCGGCAATCAAGTTACAGAATTTCACCTTCTGTTATGAAAAAAGCAAACGCCCCGGACCTGAAGATGATATTGGACGCATTCGGAATCAGCATCCCCGCCAGGCTATATTGCCGGGGCAGAATTAAAACGTGTTTCCATCAGAGAGGTTAATCGCAATGGACAACTTTCCTCCCAACGCCTTCGCAATCCGATCGAGCGTAGCTACAGAGGGGTTAGCTACACCTCGCTCTATCTTAGAAATATCAGACTGATCGATACCCGTCAGGGCTGCAAGCCTTTTCTGCGAGATTCCAGCAGCAGCCCGCGCCGACAATACAGCATTTGCAGAAATCTGATTAAACGTGATAATATCCTTACGAACAGTATCTCCATCCTCATAGATTGTCTCGACCTCAATATCAAGATCATCATTCCACATAATGCCGTAAGCTCCCATCAGCTTCCCTGCCAGAAAGAGGGAACGATCCTCCAATGCTCTTAACTGAGGATACTTCGAAAAAAGCATACTCATATCGTAATGTTTGACAATGCCATCTTGAAAAGTAACCTCCAATGCAGTACCTTCTAACAATTTCAAATCTATCGCTTTATGAAACATAATGGTGTCTCCTCGCCTTCCGTTACAGGATCCGCTTGTCATTCCAAAGGCGGAAGCTTTTTATACACTTCGGTCTCCCACATTGACAGGAGTTCCTTCTGATATCTTAATATAAATTCTTTAACCAAAGCTTTTGCTTTCTGGGGAAATTCCCCTTCCATAATCTCTCCTGTAGCTATCAGAAATGGTGCATCAAAATCTTGTGTAATAGCATGGACATGCGGAGGATTATGCTCCTTATTGCGCAAATACATAACAATAATGATTCCAAAAATTAGCTGATTGTCGGCATACATTCATCCCTCCTTATTATCTTTATCATTAGTATAGGGGATAAATACCCTATTGTCAATTATATTTCTATTGAATTGGCTAAAACCTTTCTCATCTCTTTCTGATAATATTCCACATTGATCCTGGTCTCGTCCGGATAAGCGTGTTCTATCACAACAACAAAAAGCACCGGCGTTTTTGACGCGTCCGGCGCTTAATTTATGTGGTGCGATATGTATATTGGTTTGCTGGCATTATGTAGCTGTTAAGGTTGTTATGATATTGCTGATTACAACAATTTTGAATTTTACAACATGTTTTTTTAGTGTTATTTAGTGTTATCTAGTACATTTTCTAGTGTTTTGAAAGTCTTATGAATACAACATTTTGTGGTCTAAGCGACTAATTTTGCCCTTATCTCATAAACGTCCGGGAACGCGAAACAAAAGCGGATGGCCACTTTCTTCGGATCTTTTACCGCCATATTCACTTCCCCGCCGATGTAACGGGCGGGCTGCTGGACGGACAGCAGGATCTCGTCGTCTAACGCAAGTTTTCTCATAATGCAGTAAATTTCTCCGCGATCCGTATCACCAGTTCCACCGTCTGTTCCATGGACTGAATGCAGACGAATTCAAATTTGCCGTGGCCGTTGTGAGCGCCGATGCCAAGATTCGGACACGGCAGGCCCATATAGGACAGCCGCGCGCCGTCGGTGCCGCCGCGGATCGGCGAAACCTCCGGTTTGATCCCCAGCTCCGCCATGGCTTCCTTCGCCAGATCGATCAGGTACATATGGGGCTTGATCTGTTCCTTCATGTTGTAGTAGCTGTCGCGCAGGGAAAGCTCGAAGGTTCCTTCGCCGTACTTTGCGTTCAGGTAATCCACGGCTCTGGAAAAATAATTCTTCTTCTGAAGGAATTTATCCATATCGTGGTCCCGGATGATGTAGTGCATCTTCGTCTGCTCCACATTGCCCTGGATATCGTTCAGATGATAGAATCCCTCGTAGCCCTCCGTGTACATGGGATTCTCCGCCACGGGAAGCATGGACTGCAGCTCCATGGCCATGAGGATCGCGTTCTTCATCTTATTCTTCGAACCGCCGGGATGGATGCTTAAACCGTGAACCGTCACATCCGCCGCCGCGGCGTTGAAATTCTCGTAATCAATCCCGCCGATCGCGCCGCCGTCCAATGTATAGGCCACATCCGCGCCGAAGCCTTTCACATCGAACAGATCCGCGCCGCGGCCCACTTCCTCGTCCGGCGTAAAGCCGATCTTAATGGTTCCGTGGGGAATCTCGGGGTGTTTTATGAGATACTCCGCCATCGCCATGATCTCGGCGACGCCGGCTTTGTCGTCGCCGCCCAGAAGCGTGGTACCGTCCGTGGTGATCAGATCCTGCCCCACGTAATTAAGCAGATGCGGATACTGTTCCGGTTTCATGGATGTATAGGGATTTTCATTCAGGACGATCTCTCCGCCGTCATAACCGCGGATGATGTGCGGATTCACGCAGCCGTCCGGATAGTCCGGGGAGGTGTCCATATGGGCGATCAGGCCGAGAACCGGCACCTTCTTATCGATCGTTGCCGGTATTGTCGCGTAGACATAGCAGTGATCGTCGATGCGGACGTCGGTTGCGCCGATCTCCTCCAGCTCGCTGACCAGCATATGGGCCAGTGTAAACTGCTTCTGCGTGCTGGGGATTGCGTCATGATCCGGTTTCGATTGGGTATCAATGGCAATGTAGCGCAAAAATCTTGAAATTACGGATGTTTCCATGTTGTTGACGCTCCTTTTTGTGTCTATTAATATGATTTGTCAAGTTTACCGATATCTCTGCTGCATTTTCTGGTTAACATAATCATTTTATGTCAACTATTAATTCATGAATTGTCCATCCCTTAATGGAACGACGAAGCATATCCGAAATTCTGTTCTACCGGTTCGCCAGTTCATGGGTGATCTCCTCCCATGTAATGCCTTTCTCCGCCATCAGAACCATCATATGATAGAGAAAATCCGCTATCTCATACTTGATCTCCTCCGGGTTCGGATTCTTGGCGGCGATAACGATCTCTGTGGCTTCCTCCCCCAGTTTCTTAAGGATCTTATCCAGTCCCTTATCGAACAGATAATTGGTGTAAGAGCCTTCCTTCGGGTGTTCCTTCCGGTCACCAATAACGGCAAATACATCCTCAAACACCCGCAGCGGGTTCGCATCCCTGTACTCCTTCTCCGCCAGCGTCGTAAAGAAACAGGACTGCGCTCCGGTATGGCAGGCCGGCCCGATCTGCCGGACCTTCGCCAGGATCGTATCGTGGTCGCAGTCCAGCTTTAAGGATTTAACAAACTGGAAATGACCGGAGGTCTCTCCCTTCACCCAAAGTGTCTGGCGGCTGCGGCTGAAATACGTCATCCGTCCGGTCTCCAGGGTCTTATTGAAGGCTTCCTGGTTCATATAAGCCAGCATCAGCACCTGAGACGTCTGATAATCCTGGACGATCACCGGGATCAGCCCGTCGGAATTCAGTTTAAAATCCTCCCAGCCGACGCTGCTCTCAAAGGTCTCCACCGGGATCCCCCGCTTCTTAAGCTCCTGCTTCCAGCGCATGCAGTCGCCTTCCAGCTTCTCCGGCACCGTCAGAACCACGCCGGCGACGGAAGGAACCTTCAGATAAGCGGCAATGGTTCCCGCGATATCCTCGTCGCAGGCAGCCAGGATCGGAATCGGACTTGCCGGCATAGAGGCGATCTCACTGTCATCCATCATTTCGTCCAGAATTGCCATGGACGCGCCCAACTGGGCGTATTCCTCAATATGGTGACGCAGATACCGGAGCCCCGGCATATAGACATAGATCTTCTCGCTGCCGAAACGGTTACACGCCTCTTTGATCAGATCTACATTTTCCGGAATGGATACATTGAGAAATGTGGCTTTGGCCCCGGCATAGAGATACTTTTTCACATCTTCGAGACGTTTCACACGTCCGCCCGCGATGACGGGAATATCGATCTCCCGCGCCACCTGCCGGATCGTATCGATCGTCTTTTCATGATCCGCGTCGTCCTCGGACAGATCGCAGATCAACAGGCTGTCCGCTCCATTGTCGCTGTAATAGCGGGCAAGCGAGAGAATATCGTCACTGTAATATTCACGGCCTTCATCCATAATGATCGCCCGGCCGTTTTTGCATCCGAAACTGGGGATGAGTTTTTTCTTTTCCATAATCTGCATATGCTCCTGTTTCAGTGAATAAATGTCTCTGACTGCTGCTGGTATCTGCGGACAGCTTCCGAAAGATCCACCCGCTTCTCATACAAAGCTTTCCCGATGATCGCACCCCGGATACCGTTCTGGTACAATTCTTCCAGATCTTCCATGCAGGATACGCCGCCGGACGCGATAATGTCCAGGCCGGTCTCCTCCGTTAATTTCTTCGTGGCCGCCACATTCGGTCCGGACAGCATGCCGTCTCTGGAAATATCCGTATAGACGATGTGACGCACGCCGTACTGCTTCATCTTCCGGCACAGCTCTACGGCCGTCATGGAACTCACCTTTTCCCAGCCTTCCACCGCCACCAGGCCGTCCTTCGCGTCCACACCGACGACAATACGCTCTTCCCCGAATTCTTCAATGAGTTCCCGAATGAATTCGGGCCGCTCTACGGCTTTCGTACCGATAATAACACGGCTGACTCCCATAAACAGCAGATCTCTGACTGTTCCGCGGCTGCGGATCCCGCCGCCAAGCTGAACAGGAACATTAACCGATTCCACGATCCTGCGGATCACGGGCTCATTGACGGAGCGCCCCGCCAGGGCACCGTCCAGATCCACCAGATGAAGACAGGTGGCGCCTTTCTGGACCCACAGACGTGCCATGTCCGATGGTGTGTCCGAATAGATCTTCGCCTGGTCAAACAGTCCCTGGGTCAGCCGGACGCACTGGCCTCCCTTTATATCGATCGCCGGATAAAGCTGCATATGTCGTCTCACTTTCTGCCTGCCTATTTATACTCTTTGGCTGCGTCATCTGCACCGCACATAATTTTTAAATTTCTGTACAAAAAGAGCAGCCCGCCATAATCTCAAAGCGGCCACTCTCTATTCTAACGATATTTTAAATCTTTGTCAATTTTTGCTGCCCATTCTGCGTCAAAAATATTTAAAAAATGTTTTCTTATCCGTGCCTTCTTCATATCCGCAGCTGTGGTAGAACTCATGGGCGCTGTCCCGGTGCGTCCCGGAGACGACTCTTACGCCTGCGCAGTGTTCTTCCCTGGCCCATTCCTCCGCCTTCTCAAGCAGAGCCAGGCCAATACCCTGTTCCCGATACGCAGCATCCACAGCGATCCCCATAAGATTCTTCAGGGAATCCATATAAGTGCATTCATAATCAGCCGCATGGACATAGCCGACGACGCGGCCATCCTCACAGGCCACATAAATCTTATCCGTCGGACGCCGAATCACCTTCATCAGGCGCTCCCAGGTCTTCTCCACCGGATAGTCATATCCCAACGCGTCCCGGTTCAGTTCATAGATCCGCATAAAATCCTTGTCCAAAGCTTCCCGTATCTCCATCGTATCCCCCTCTTTCTGTCAGATCGATCATACTGACATCACTCAGACTCATATACCGGAGAACGATGACACCCCCGCAGTACAAACATCTCTCCTCGATCAATTATACTGGAAACTGCGAAGAAAATCAATTATTTTCTGACGGATTTGCACAGACACCGATAAAAATAGGCGCATACCCGCAATATTGGTCCCGGATCACGAACAGGAACGGCCGGTCAAGGATCATTTCCGCTTTGTCCTGGGGCATTCCGGCTCCTGCATAACCCAGATCCGTATAGGCAGCCGCCTCGACGCCGTCCTCATTGATGCCGATATGGACCATCTGGGTGGCGGAATCGATCCAGAGCGGATCGTCTGTCATCGCGGTAAATTCCGCGTTCTCGTCAAACGCCTTCTCCATGCCAAGTTCCGCCAGCATATCTTTCAGCTTGAATTTGCTCCCATAGGAGAATTTCGGCACTTTCCATGTGATCTCGCCGTAAAGGCCGGTGGTATCTTCGGTCTCCAAAACCTGTCTGAGACGCTCTGGAGACTCCAGGAACTCGCGGACGTCCACGCCTTCATCCGGCAGCACGAACTGGACCTGGCCGTTTTTGGTACCAAGGCTCGCCATCAGATAATTGTCACGGCGAAAGAAGATTCCGCTGCTTATGCGGTTCATGAAATCGACATTTACTGTTTCGCCGTCCTGCAGATGGAACTTATCTTCTTTCGTGTTCTCCGTTTGAAACCGATCGATCCATTCCGCGTAATAATAGACTGTGTTCATCATATGCATCAGCATGTCTTCCGTCTCTACAGACGGCCGGATCAGACCGCCGGTGTGTTCCTGAACCCAGTCCTCCATGGCAGACTTCATGTTCGCCGTGTTCATCTCTCCTTCGAAGATATCGGCATAAAAATCATCAGCTGCTGTCCGCAGATACGCGTCCTTAAGCGAAAGACCCTTGTCGAACCAGATGGAATTGGCCATCTGGAATTTATAACTGTCCTCATCGCGGTAAAAAACCGCGAACTGCTTCCCGGCCCGATCGGACAGATTGTCCTCGTTGTCCATCCGAAGAAGTGAGAGGATCTGCGCCTGCGTCTCTCCTTCTGCTCCCGCCGCAGCCAGCGACAGTGCATAGTAAAGGGAAAGCGGCGAATAGATCGTGTTGCCGGCTTCTTCCCTCAGAAGCGGGCTGGCTGTGTCATAGGCGAAATACACAAGCTTCTCGCAGAGATCCGCGTCGATATCATGACGTTCCTGGATCTCGGCTTCCCATTTTTCATCTTCATTTTTGTATTCCTTTACAGGATAGACAGCCTCCTCCAATTGTTCGACTTTGCTGCCTTTGGGAAGCGGTGCATTGTCCGAAGATTCTGCGATGCTTTCATTATTTACACAGGCAGTCAGGCTTGTACACGTCAGAGCCGCGGTCAAAAAAATGGTTACGGCACGGCGGATGGTATCTACGGCAGTATTTCTGATAATGTTTTTCAAAATGTTTCCTCCTCTTCGGAAGTTAGCAGTTTCACTGATCAGATTTCTTATTTTATGAGTTTTTCCCAGTTTCCATTCCCGGATATATGCGTTACGTTTCAGAAAAGAAGTTTTATGGAAAAAGTGAAATCTTTTTCTTGCATAAATCAAAAACATGGTTCACACACCTTATGAAACCAAGGTATGTGAACCATGAACTATACGTGATTTGCCCGGGCCTCAGCCGTTCAGAATCGCCATAAATTCATCGCCGGTGATCGTCTCATGCTCGTAAAGGTACATGGCCAGCTCGTCCAGCTTTTCGCGGTTCTCCATCAGAATCCGGGCCGCCTTCTCATGCTGCTTCTTGACCAGTTCCACCACCTTCCGGTCGATCTCGGCCTGCGTCTCGGCCGCGCAGATCAGGGAGGTGTCGCCGCCAAGGTACTGTCCGTTCACTGTCTCCAGCGCCACCATGTCGAAGTCTCCGCTCATCCCGTACCTCGTGATCATAGCCCGGGCCAGCTTGGTCGCCTGCTCGATATCATTGGCGGCGCCTGTCGTCACAGAGCTGAACACGATCTCCTCGGCCGCCCTGCCGCCTGTAAAGGTGGCGATCCGGTTCTCGATCTCTTCCTTACTCATCAGGTAATGGTTGCCTTCCTCCACCTGCATGGTGTAGCCCAGCGCGCCGGAGGTTCTGGGAATGATCGTGATCTTCTGCACC
>CANPZZ010000081.1 GCA_947589125.1 uncultured Lachnospiraceae bacterium | reverse complement strand
GGCGCCGGTCCTGGACTTGTCTCCCCGCCCGCAGAAGCCGGTATACAGATAGGTCTTCTCCCCTTCCGTGAGCACGCCGGGATCGAACTGGGGCTCATCGCCTTCCCGCTCGCCCAGCCTCGTTCCATCCTCATAATGGACGTACCCATAGAACTCATACCTGCCCGCCGGCTTATCGCAGACCGCCACGGAAACGACCGACACCTTGTCCAGCACATAGTACAGATAATATCTGCCGTCAGGCCCGACCGTCACATCCGGCGCGTACAGACACATTTTCCCGTCCTTATTCAGCGGGTCCTCATTGCGCGGATAGATCACGCCCTCATAGCTCCAGTCCGAAAGGTCGTTCACCGGCGCGGACCAGCAGACGTAATCACCCATGCAGAACACGTATCCGTTGTAGAAATCGTGGGAGCCGTACACATAGACCCGATCCCCGAATACGTATGGCTCCCCGTCCGGTATGTACTCCCAGGACGGAAGGTACGGGTTAAATGCCTGTTTCTTCTTCATTACCATTCTCTCCTCTCTTTCCGCCCCGCAGGGCGGAACAGATCATTTACATTTTCCTGTTTTTCCCGCCGCATAATCTCTATTTTTTTGCCGCCTTGCGTGGCAGGACAGATTGTTTTCATTTTCTCTATTTTTTGCTGCCCTGTAAGGCAGGACAGGTTGCTCTCATTTTCTCTGTTTTTTCCTGCCCCACGGGGCAGGATATATTGCTTTCATTTTCTCCGCTTTATAAATGGTGCATAATTTTTTCGTTGCTTATCTGTGCAATTTGAGTTATAATGAATAAAAGGCAGTTACACGAATGGAGGGTTCCGTAATGGGCGATAATGTTCTGGATTATTATACCGTCAATGACGACTGGACAGGCAGCAGAGACGTCAAAAACGCCTATGAAGCCGTGGAGTATCATACCGGCTCTTCCATCCGTATCTGGTGCAATGAGCAGGACATCAACTACGATTATCACTGGCACACTGCGCTGGAGATCATCATGCCCGCGGAGAACGATTACGATGTCATTGTCGGGGAAACCTCCTACCATCTGTTTCCCGGCGACATTCTCTTCATTATGCCCGGTGAGATGCACCGACTTGTCGCCCCCCCGTCTGGCAGGAGGTTCATTTTCCTGTTCGACGCGTCCCTGTTTGCCAATATTAAGGGCTGGCCCGCAATCATGACCCTGATATCCCGTGATCCCCTTATCACCAGGGAATCCTATCCGATGATCTGCGAGGATGTCTGCGAGACTCTTCTTCGGATCCGGAGCGAATATTTCAGCATGCGCGAATATACGGAATTCACCGCATGCGCCCTCATGCTCAATCTGTTTGCGAAATTCGGCTACAATCATATTTACGATAAGAACCTGTTCCGCAACCTGGAGCTCTCCCAGCAGAAGGAGCACATCAAGAAGATCAACGACCTGCTGAACTACATCGACGCCCATTACGCGGAAAGCCTGAATCTGGACAATATGGCCGCCCATATCGGCTTCAGCAAGTTCCATTTCTCCCGGCTGTTCAAGCAGTACACCGGGTTTACGTTCAATGATTATCTGAACAACCGGAGGCTGAGAGCGGCGGAAGCGCTTCTGGCGGACCGCAGCATCTCCATCACCGAGGTGGCTCTGCGCGCCGGTTTCTCCAGCATCTCCTCCTTCAACCGTCTCTTCAAGGAGGCCAAGCACTGCACGCCTAAGGAATTCCGGGTGCTGAATACGAAGCCGTTCTGAGAGTAGCTGCTGAACAGAGGACTGGATCTGCTGGCATCAGCCGTAACTATCCAGCGCACAAGGCCTCGAATGCACCGATGTCAGCCAGGTTCTCCGGAATATACGAAATCCATGAACTCTGCCCTGCCTCCCGCCTTCTGCGTGGAATACAGGAACAGCCCGAACCGGCATCCGGTGAAATGATCCAGCCCGAAACGCAGCTTATGAGTAACTCCGATCTTCTTCCACCCGTTTCCGTCATGGTAAAAATATTCGGATTCATCCTGCATATCGCGGAAATTCACTTCGATCTTCAATCGGACGATATCGCAGTTAAATTCCGCCGACTCCCACTCGGTGGCCTGCGGGTCTGTTCTTCCGCCTGCGGTTTCTGCGGACTCCTCAGCCTCCACTGCTTTCGCGGACCCCGCCGCTGATCCGGAGCCGTCTGCAACTGGATCCCGGCCATCTCCGGCCGGTTCCTGACCGAAAGGAACGGCTCTGTCCGGATCCATACTCTTCATCACAATCAATCTGCGTCCGCCGCGCCTTGTCGCCGCCACCATTCCGTACCGGCCCTGAAGCGCGCAGAGCCCGGCGTAGTCGCCTTCCTTTATATGGCTGATATCGACGCTCACCTCGCCCGCACAGCCCGGGAAAAGCATTCTCTGCGTCAGCACGTTCTTCGCCTGGGTCAGATCCCCGCACAGCTTATCCGTGCTGACCCGGAATACTCCCCGCGCCCGGTCGAGCCGGATCAGAGACAGATCCGGTTCATGATTGAACTGCCAGCAGCTTTTCAGGCCGAAACAGCCGTAACGCCGTTTCCGCTCCGCGGGACTTATGTCGTCCCCCGCGGCAGGGCCTTTGAAATCGTCGCTCTGCACGAGCGGCTCGTAAATGTATCCGGGTCTCGTGGAAACGGTTTCCACAGTGTGAGGTACGGTCCCAAACATACTAACTGACTGAAACCTGTCGCCGGCAGCTTTTTCTGCCGCTATTCCTCCCGGTTTTTCTGTTCCGAAACCAGTTGTTTTTTCTGCTTCTATATCCGCAGTTTTTTCTGCTGCTGCATCTGCGGCTTTTTCTCTTTCCGCCTCTTCTGCATCCCGCGTCTGCCGCCCCAACACCGGCCAGTCACCTTCCCATGCGATGGGAATCAGCACTGGAATCCGTCCCACGGCGCCCCGGTCCTGAAAGAGAACGGCGTACCATTTTCCATCCGGCGTATCCACGATGCCGCCCTGGGCCACGCCCTGTCCGCAGTATCCCATATCATCCGCAAGGACGTCGCCGCCCGTAAACTCCCCCTCCGGCGAATCCGCCACAAAGCATGCCTCCGCCCGCATCCAGCGGTCCCTGAGGGAATGAATGAAGAAAAGATAATATTTCCCATTCAGCTTATAAAAATGGGAACCTTCATAGCCAAGGAACCGATTGCCCCTGTCGCTGACCACCAGCCGATGAAGGCCGCCTTCCAATGGCCCGCTGAGGTCCGGTTTCAGCTGCGTAAGACAGACATCGCGGTTGCCGTAGACGATATATATCTTATCATCGTCGTCAAACAGGATCGAGCAGTCGTGGTAAAAGCCCTCGACCGTATGCTTCTCCCACGGCCCCTCGATCGCGGCAGACGTATAAAGATAAGTCTTTCCCGTATCGTTGCAGACGAAACAGACATAGAAGTACCCCTTATGATAGCGCAGGCTGGCGGCCCACATGCCTTTTCCATAAATATTTTCGCGGCCCTCCAGCCTCTGCCCTTTCGTGCTGTCCAGCCGGTCGCAGACAAACGCCGCGTGCTCCCAATGAATCAAGTCATAGGAACGCAGGATCTCGCAGCCAGGCATGAAATACATGGTCGTAGATGCCATGTAATAAATGTCGCCCACCCTGATCACATCGGGATCCGGATAGTCCAGTTTTATGATCGGATTATCTGCCTGTACCGGCATGTTCTTATGCCTCCATTGCAATCATTTTCCACCCGGTTCTCCGCCGGTATTCTTCCGCTGCCGCGTTATTCTGAGTCATACATACTATCGGCTGTCAATCAGAAATCACATCTCCTGTAAAGCAGCTCTCCCCCGGTCCCAGATAGGCTTCCTTCACAGGAATATCCTTCCTGCGGATCCGGATCTGCTCCAGCACGACGCCTGCTTCCTGCGCCCCGACCGTAAGCTCCTGCACGCCCGCCTCCAGCCGGAAACTCAGCGAAGTCTTCCGTTCCTGGTCAAGCGCCGCCTGCGCCCAGCGATTGTCTCCCGGCTCTCCCGACCGGAAATCCGCGGGAATAAGTTCCGCCCGCACCGGTTCCTGCCCTCCGCAGGAAACCATCAGGCTGACGCTCTGCCGGTATACCAGCGGGTTGGACGGGGCCGTCAGAAGCTCCACCAGATATTCCCCGGCGGTTTCCGCGAAAAAGCGGTAAGTCAGTTCCGGCCTGTCCTCTTCTGCCGTAAACGCCACTGTGCTCGGGAATACCTTCACGCCGCAGCCGTATTTGCCATATTCCGGGATGATTCGGAAACTGCCTTTTTCTGTATCCTTCTTATGGCAGAAATGTTCCGCGCCGATCACGATCGTTCCGTTCTTCCCTGTGAAGATCATATCCGAAATATCTTTTGTGGAGACGCCGCTGTTTCCCGATGATCCATCTGTCGTCTGCCCTGCAGCGCGCATCGATGCCCTGCCCGGAGTCGCCTCGGCTCTCATCGCAGCATTGCGCGGAATTTCCACTGCGCTCACCGCGGCGCAGTCAGAAATTCCTGCTGCGCTCACCGCGGCCCGGCCCGAAATCTCCACGGCGACCTGCGCGTCCCCGCCCCGCACGATCAGGCGCACGGTCTGCGTCTGCTCTGGCAAAAACCGCCTGTCGCAGCGCAGAGTCACCTTTTCCAGTTCCTCCACTTCTCCGCTCATCGGGGACACAGAAAGCCACCGCGGAAGCGCAGGAGTTTTTACCGACGCCACACCTTGGACTGTGTCCTCTGAACCGGCGGATTCTTTCCGAAGCATCTCCGCCGTCTTCGCCTCGTCCGGACGGCCGCATCCGGCACCTTCTGCGGCAGGCTGCACATTCTCCACCACAATCTCAAAATGAAAACTCCCCCGTCCGCCGTTCGCAATCTCCAGAACAACTTCCTCGCACCCGGCGTACATAAAATCCGGTACCCGCACCACCATCAGCGGACCATAGCATTTCGTCGCAGTCCGCTCCTCATCCGCCCGCGATACGCTCATCCTGGGCTTTTCGACCGGCTCGATCTCCATCGTCACCGGCATACGGCTGTCGTCTTCGTTCCAGCGGGTGAACCCGATATGAGGCGCCAGCTCCATGCCGCTCCATTTTCCGCCACGAAAAGCCGCCCATTCCGCAGACAGTTCCCGGTCTCTGGCGATACACTCCTTCACCAGCTTCCGATATGTATTTGCTATGACTCTGCCCTGCGCCGCGTAATGATGGTTTTTCCCGGCGTACAGGTGCATTTTCAGCAGATTCATACTGGCCATGGCCGGAAAATGGATCATGCTGTAGTACGCGTCCTTCTCCTCCGGCGTCAGTTCCTCCATCACCTGCCGGGACGCCGCTTCCACTGCTTCCGCCGCGGAAAGCATCCTGTCTGTTTCGCCGTAATGGCAGGGATGATAAACCCCGGCGTGAAGCGCCTCCGGCCTGCGCAGGCTGTTGAGCCGGATATATTCCGTAAGAACCGCCCCGATCTGATCCTGCAGCGCGCGGGCCGCCCCCGGAAATGTCCCCGCCGCCCACTCGGCCGTATACTGCCGGTAACTGTCCGGGTTCCCATAGCCCCATTTCTCATAATCATAGGCCAGCGACAGGAAATAAGACAGGGACACCTCATGGAACTTCAGATCGCCCACATTGACGATCCAGACGTCCCGGATCCCGTACTCGTACGCCTCGCTCATCTGCTCCCAGATCCTGGAAAATGGGGTCGAATCCACCCATTCATAGGACACCGGCCCGCCATGATAATCCAGATGGTAATACATGCCGAAGCCGCCTCTGTGTCCGCGGATCTCCTCCGCCGGCAGCGTCCGCATGTATCCGTAATTGTCCTCGCAGAGCATGCAGGTCACGCCGTCCAGACCGTCCCAGTCCTTCAGGCCCGGCGTCTTCTCATCCCCGTAGAAATACGGTTCCACCTCTTTATAGAGCGCCAGCAGCATGGGGACTCCTCCATTTTCCCGCTTCACATACCGGCTGATCAGTTCCCTCTGCTTTGTGATGATCCGCTTTAACAGATTCACATTCTCCGTGACCGTGGCGTCCGGCCCCAGCATGGAAGTGTCTCTCTCGCCGCGCATTCCGATGGTGATAATGTTCTCATAGCCGCCGCTGCGCTTTAAGGCGTCCTCCCAGTAGTTCAGAAGGCCCTGCTCATTGGTGTAGAAATTCCATTCATTGCCGTACCGGGTGCTCTCGCCGCGGACCTTGTCCCACTCCTCGCTGGCCCGCAGGCACGGCTCGTGGTGGGAATACCCCATGACGACGCCGTAAATATCCGCCAGTTCTTCATTGGCGCTGCCCGGCCCGTCTAACGGGAAACTGGCCGTCCACATGGCAGGCCACAGATAGTTTCCCTTCAGACGCAGCAGAAGCTCAAACACATATTCATAGGCCGCCGCGTTGAAACCGCCGAAATGGCTCACGACCCAGCTGCCGAAACAGGGCCACTCGTCATTGATGAAAAAGCCCCTGTATTTCACGCTGGGTTCCTTCGACAGCGTCTCAATATCCTCCCCGATGGTCAGGCTCTGCCGCCGGATGGGCTCCGCGTCGCCCCAATAGCACATAGGGGACACGCCGATGTACTCCGACAGGGAGAACATTCCGTAAATGGTGCCGCGCTTGTCGCTGCCGCAGATTAGAAGGAGCTGTTCGACGCCTTTAAGCAGATCAGCAGCCGCCGTTTCTGAAGACGACAGCATCTGTATCTGGTAGACCTCCCACTTTTTTCCGCCGTCTGCCTTTCTAAGACATTCGGGATCAAAAAGCCCCGCCTCCGCCAGTGCGTCCAGCATCGGACTTTTGCCCAGCGTGGCGCAGAGGATGATCTGCGCGGAGGATATCTCCCGCTCCGTCACGACCTCAGGCCGGAAACCGGCGACCTTGCAAACGTCTTCCGCCACCTTTCCGGCGATCCGCCTGACGCCTTCATATCCGCCGCTTTCCACGACGATCTGTGGTATATGTTCTTTATCAAAATTTATTTTCATAAGCCTGCTCTCACTTTCACGCTGTTTCCAAGCCTGATTCCGTTTCGGATATCAGGACACATACCCGAACCCAAGGATCGTGAACTCCTTCTCTTCATCGCCAGGAGCCATCCGCACTTCTACATGGCGGCGTTTCCGCTCTCCTCCTCGGAAACAGATCAGAGGATTGCAATGGGTCCAGCCATTCAGATGTGGATCCGCCGTAAGCACTTTCTCGCCGTCCGCCCAGACCTCCGCCTTTCCGACAGTCAGACTTCCGGAATCTTTATAGATCAGCAGCAGTGCGCTGCAGGTGATATCGATGCAGAAAGGCTGCTGCCAACTGCCCGTATTCTCTGTTGTTCCGCGGTCTCCTGCCGCCTTACCATGGTTCACTGTCCCTCCGCCCGCTCTGTGCATCCAGTTATACGGAAATTCCTTCGTAGGCGCCAGATTCATATCCATTTCCACCGCCTGAAGCTCTTCATCCGTATGGCAGAAGCTTCCGCAGTCCACATGGATGTCCGGGGACGTCATGCTCCTGTCAAACAGTTTCACATCTTCAAACTCCCCGCCAAGAGGCGGCGCGATACTGCTTATCGGCAGCGGCGGCTTCCCCGCCGCTGCCGGTACTTTATCCGCATTCCCCAACAGATATCCGATACAGTCCGCCATCACCGTATGTCCCAGATTCGTGGGATGATAGCAGTCATAGAAGAACTGGTTCTTGCTGAATACTTTTCCTTCTCCCGGCTTCTTATAAAACTGCGGAACCACCGCGTCCCGCACGCTCACCATCGGCAGATCATACGCCTTGCCCACCGGAGCCAGACGCTCCTGCAGGTTCCAGTCATTGGCAAATACCGCGAACAGCAGAATGACTGCCGGGTGATTCTCAGATTTCAAAATCTTCCTCACCAGCGAATCGAAACACTCGCCGCCGGTCTCATCTCCCGCGTCGTTGACCGCGAACTCCACAACCACGACATCCGGCTGCACGCTTCCATCCCGCAGCACATCCCGCTCATAGCGGAGCATGCCAAGTTCCGACGGGGTACCGCCCACGCCGGCCTTGATGTAATGGATATTTTCATCGGTTCCTTTCCCGGCGATGGCGCAAAATCGTTCAAATGTCTTATAGGCATAGCAGCCTGTATTGATCGGTACCGCTCCCGCCCCCTGGGTGATGGAACCGCCGATAAAAGCAATCGTAACATCCTCTCCCCGCCTGGCCTTCCCGATCGCCCGCCTGATCCCGGAAATATCTCCGGCCTGCATGAGCGATCGCTTCAGCATTTCCGCATAGAAAGGCGAACTTAAATCGGCATCCTCCTCCGGCTCTTCCTCCGGCGCCTCAAAGCCGTCCCGCAGGTAAAGCTTCACGGACACCGACGCGGTCGCGCCGGCGGTCGGAAATTCAAACCGGATCTGGCCGACCACATTGTCATCCCCGGACCACGCACAGTCGTCCAGGCGGATGATCTGCTCCATGCCGTCCGCGGTCAACGGTATCCGGATCTGCGTCCCGGATACCAGCGGATCTGTCTTTCCATACATCTGCAGAACGAACTGCAGGACAGGGGCGGCCGGCGTATTCTCCTGCACACTGACGGTGTCCGCCGATAAAGCCGCAGAGTCTTCCTGTGCGCCGACATGATTCACTGATGCCGCTGGGTTCTCTGACTCGCCGCCGCAACCCGCAGGCGCCGCCGGACTCCCCGGCGCGCCGACATGATCCGCCGCCGGCATCGTTCCACCTGTGATCTCCGCGCTGACACCGATCGAATGCACCAGCCTCCGGAAACCTTCCGCGGTCTTCAGCATATCGATAAACTTCTCGTCCGTGACATTTCCCACGATGCGGGCGCAGGTGATCAGCCGCTCCCCGTCCATATACAGGAACTGGATCCCTCTGCCGTCAGGCTGGGGCGCGGCCGCGATCTCCTTCTTCCGCATGATATAAAATCCGCTCCGCTTCTTCTCCGGATCTCGCGGAGCCGTTACAAATGATTCCATCTCAGGCCTCCGTCAGCATTGCGAATACATCTTTCAATGCCGGATATATTTTCCTGAATTTCTGATACTGCTTCTCATACTTCGCGGCCAGTTCCGGATCCGGCTCCACCGTGTCGATCACCTTCACCAGCTTCTCCGCGGCCGCTTCCACGCTCTCATATTCACCACAGCCCACCGCGGCCAGGATCGAGCCGCCGTAGCCGGGGCCTTCCTCGCTCTCGATCACGTCCACCTTCAGATTCATCACATTGGCAATGATCGTCTTCCAGAGCGGACTCTTAGCGCCGCCGCCGCAGATCTTGGTCCGATCGATCCGGATGCCCAGCGACCTGGCCACTTCCAGCGAATCCCGCAGACCGAAAGCCACGCCTTCCAGAACCGCCTGGGTCATATCCTCCCTCGTCGTGTCCATGGTCATCCCGGTAAATGTAGCCCTCGCCCGGGGATCATTGTGAGGCGAACGCTCTCCCATCAAATACGGAAGATAGAACACCGGATTTTCGCCCAGCTTCTTAATCTTCTCCTGTTCCCTTGCGTAATCCGTGGTCATCAGGATCTCGTCCATCCACCACTTATTGCAGGACGCCGCGCTGAGCATACAGCCCATCAGATGGTAATTACCGTCCGCATGGGCAAAGGAATGCAGCGCGTTATTGTCGTCGACGCGGAAGGATTTGCTGGAAATGAAAATGGTCCCCGACGTTCCCAGCGAAATATTGCATTTGCCGTCCCCGACGGTTCCGGTTCCGACAGCTGCCGCCGCGTTGTCGCCGGCGCCGGCAATGATCTTCACCGTCTCCGGAAGTCCCAGCTGCGCGGCTACGTCCGGCTTTATGCCGCCCACCACTTCATAGCTTTCAAACAGCTTCGGAAGTTGGGATTCATGGATTCCGCAGATATCAAGCATTTCCTGGGACCAGCATCTGTGCTCCACATCCAGAAGAAGCATTCCGGACGCATCCGAATAATCGGTGCAGAAGGTTCCGCTCAAACGGTACGCCAGATAGTCCTTGGGAAGCATGATCTTGGAGATCTTCGCAAAATTCTCCGGCTCATTGGTCTTAAGCCACAGGATCTTGGGCGCGGTAAATCCGGCGAACGCGATATTGGCCGTATGCCGGGACAGTTCCTTCTTACCGATCACCTCATTCAGATAATCCGTCTCCTTCTCCGTCCGCCCGTCGTTCCAGAGGATCGCCGGCCGGATCACCTGATCCTGCTCGTCCAGCACCACCAGACCGTGCATCTGGCCGCCGAAGCTGATGCCCGCAATGGCGGATTTGTCGCAGTCCGCCGTCAGTTCCCGGATTCCCTCGACCGTGCGGTCATACCAGTCGTACGGATTCTGCTCCGACCAGCCCGGATGGGGGAAGTAAAGCGGATACTCCTTTGACACAATATTGCAGATCTTGCCTGCCTGATCCATTAAAAGCAGCTTGACAGCCGATGTTCCCAGATCGATACCGATATACAGCATAACATCCTCCTTATTATCGCGTTGTGATCGTTTGCGCGTATTTATAATTAGTTCCATTTAAACATATTTTCGCGTCCCTGTCCATCCAAATCTTGTGAACTATTTCCCATAAATTGCTAAAATGAAAAATGCGCCAGCTCTTACTGCACTGAAAAGAACCCCCTTCATCGGACTTATGCTTTGCCTGACAAAAGAGGTTCTCTTCATTTTTGCTTACGCCGCTATCGCATTATCATTAATACTTTCTATAAAGACGCTGTCTTTGATACAAACAGAAAAAGCCTTCTCCGGCACACAAGTGCTGAAAAAGGCTTGAAATAAAGGGCTTTCGAGATTCCGCTGTGTTTTGCAGCAGAGCTTCGGAAGCCCTTTTTCTGTTTATTCGATTGTCGCTGGCCGGTTCTGTGGCTTTTTGAACTTACCCCTCAAAAACGGGTGCCGGAGAAATAATTAAAAAGTGTAGAATAATTAAAAGGTTTAGTTCAAAAAATGATCAGCTACTATAGCATTCAGTTGAGCAGCAATCTCCGAGAAATCCCGGTCCAAATCAAGCGTCTTTACGCTGATCTGGTTGCCGCTCATCTGGTAGCTGTTATCTGGCTGGATAGACTCGTCCGTTGCGGCATAAAGGAGCATGCCAGAAACCTTGTG
>CANPZZ010000080.1 GCA_947589125.1 uncultured Lachnospiraceae bacterium | reverse complement strand
GCAAGAAAGGAAAGGTTCTCGGCATCGGCACGTGGCCCGGTGTGGAGGAGATCGAGGAACTGATCGGAGAGCATCTGGGAGGTTTTATCGACAAGCTCTTAAACGAGAGGCTTTTAAGCATCCTTTCCACCAAGGAGAACGTAAATCTCGCGACCCTGGGATTTACGGAGGAGAACGTGAAGAAATACCAGGCCATCATCGCGCCCATCGACATCGCGGGAGAGCGCCTGGGCACCTTGTTCATCTATAAGATGGACTGCCAGTACAACATCGATGATATCATCCTCAGTGAGTACGGAACAACCGTCGTCGGTCTCGAGATGCTTCGCTCGGTCAACGAGGAGAACGCGGAGGAGACCAGGAAAATACAGATCGTCAAATCAGCCATCGGAACGCTGTCGTTTTCGGAGCTGGAGGCGATCACCCACATTTTCGAGGAACTGGACGGCAACGAGGGCATCCTGGTGGCGTCGAAGATCGCGGACCGGGTGGGCATCACCCGCTCGGTGATCGTAAACGCACTGCGGAAGTTCGAGAGCGCGGGAGTGATCGAGTCCCGGTCCTCCGGCATGAAGGGAACCTACATCAAGGTACTCAACGATGTAGTCTTCGACGAACTGAAGCAGGTCAAGAATCCGGGAAGCCGCAGCGTCAAGTAAGATCGGAAATACAGAAGGAGATCATCCGTTTTCTTTTCGGAGAGCGGATGATCTTTTTGTTTCCATGCAGGCAGATTACCGGTAATGCTCTGAATATATTTTCGTGCAGGCAGGTCGCCGGTGACGCCCTGAATGTATTTGTTGCATTTTTCACAATTCCGCGGTATAGTATTATGGATTGTAAAAGTGACGGGAGCTGTGACGATGCGCAGATACTATGAGAGATATATCGACAATTTGGAACAGGTACAAAAACTGATGCAGTTCCGCCCTGAGAGAGGTCTGACGGAAGACCGGATGGTTATGGAGATCCGGAACAATGCCAGACAGCGCCATGAGATCTGCTGTGAGAACGACCGGCTGCTTGAGAAGATCCTTTTTGAGAGGGAGCCGGGGACGTTAGACGCGCAGGATATAGAGGAACTTTCGGAGTTCGCGGACAGGCTGTTTCTTGAGAAAGACGGCCTGGACACGGGAATCGCGCATTATATTCACCGATTGCTTTTGGAACATGCCAGACAGGTGCAGAACCGTGATCTGTATATCAGGGAACTGTATCAGGCAGGCTTTACGCTTCTTCACGCAAAGCCCATTGTACTCCACAGGCAGGTCAGGAATCCGTTTCGGGATCAGATCACCGCATATTTTGAAGAAGGCGCGTCTTATCTGGATCAGTATGAAGAGATTGAAGACGAGCAGACGAGAGAATTTATCCTGCGCTGCTGCGAGAAAAGGGATGAAAAGGAATATCTGTATGTATTTCCGCAGGAAGGACGGCGATGGTGGGAGGATAAGGATATAAATTCCGAAAGGGAGGCATTTGAAAAATATGTTCTTGGAGGGATGCTGACCTATCATCCGCCGACTTATGTGCATTCGCGTATGGTCGCCTGGATCGGGGAAATGCTGTGCCGCCGTATGGTCGAAACCATGCCGGAAAAACTGGCGGGAACCATGAGGCTTGCCGACGCGGAAGCGGTAAGACAGGCGGAGGAGATGCTCTGCCGGTGCGTCTACGAAGGGGGACTCTGCCATGATCTGGGCAAGAGCCTCGTCCTGAATTATATCGGGCTTTACGGGCGGAAACTTCTGGATGAGGAATTCGCGTGCGTAAAGCTGCACACGGTTCTGGGAAGCGCGTTGTTAAAGGACGCCGGATATGAGCATCTGGCGCAGATCGCGCTGCATCATCATCAGTGGACGGATCAGAAGGGAGGTTATCCCTATCCGTGCGATCCCTGCCCGGAGGAATACCGGCTGCTGGTGGATATCGTCTCGGTGGCGGATTCCATGGACGCGGCGACGGACAATATCGGACGCAGTTATGCCAGCGCGAAGACATTTGGAAAACTGGTGGAGGAACTGCGTAAAGGCGCGGGAACCAGATACCGGGAAGAAGTGGTAAGTCTGTTTGACGACGGGGATTTTTACAGGAGAATGGAGCAGGAACTGATACCGCGCAGGCAGCAGATTTATTGTAAAATATACAGCAGGACTCCGCAGGATGGAGGCGTTGATGGAAGATATACGGGAGATCCGTGGCGAGAAGAAGAGGCTGCGGTCTGAACTTCGAAGAAAACGCGGTGAGTTGGACTCATCCTGCCGGCGGGAGACAGATACGGCCATATTAAAAAGGCTTGAGGAGCTTTCGGTATACCGGCAGGCGCGGTCTGTATTCTGCTATGTGAGTGTGGCGGATGAGGTGGACACCAGGGAACTGATTTGCAATATGCTGAAGGCCGGAAAGCGCGTGGCGGTGCCCCGGTGCGGCGCGAGGAGACAGGAAGATCTGCCGGGCACAGAGAAAGGCCGTATGGAGGCTTATGAGATAACGTCTTTGGCTGATCTGGAGCCGGGAATGTACGGAATACCAGAGCCCAAGGAGTATTGCCGCAGGCTTCTTCCGACGGAGATCGATCTCTGCATTGCTCCCTGCCTGTGTGTCGGTTCCGACGGCATACGGCTGGGGTATGGCGGCGGGTACTATGACCGCTATCTGATCCGCATGAGACCGGACGCGGTCTGCGTGTCTCTATGCAGAGAGAATACACAGGGAGCGGAGCCGCCTGCGGAGCCCCATGACAGGCCGGTGGATATGGCGGTTACGGAGAGCCGGGTCATGGTTTTCGGACGCGGTCCGGTAAAAAAAGATTAATTTTTACGAATTTATCAAATAAAGTTTGCCATCCGCTTATAAATTGGGTATAATTGAAGCCGAACAGATTCCCTCGCAGTCCGGGACTTCCCGGCTGATTCGCATAAAACCAGGTACAAAATCTGGTACTTTAATGCGGCAAACTGCACAAATTAGCGGCTTTTGGACAAGCTTCGTCAGGATTTGACAAGAGAAAACAGATGTGCTATAAAAGTCTTGGAAAGAATAAAACCATAATCGATCTTTCCGAAGGAGTCTGATATTATGAAACAGAAACAGATCATGCTGCCTTCCCTGGAAGATGCCAAGGCATTTGTCACCGCCGCGATGAAATGTGATTTCGATGTGGATGTCTTCTACAACCGGATCACCATCGATGCCAAGTCGATCCTGGGCGTGCTGAGTCTGGATCTGACAAAAGTTCTGACTGTACGGTATAATGGTGAGAATGAGGAATTCGAGGCCTTCCTGGAGAAGCAGGCGGCCAAGAGAGTAGCATAGAAGATATATATTGCGGAAGCAGGAGGGAATTGTCTGGTGAATGAATGCCAGGCGATTCCCTTCTTTTGCGTGAGGCAAAGAGTTACAGCGTCAGTTCTGCGCGAGCCGTATCCTCTCCGGTGCCGCTTGCGGATACCGGAGAGGATACGGCTCGCGCAGAGCGGGCATTGGAACAATGCCCGCGACCGAGGAAACGCGAAGCGTTTTCGAGGTGACGCGTACCGCAGGGAACACCTTTAGTACCGTAATGGATCCCAAAAAAACAGACACCAGAAGGACAAGAAAGGAGCCGGACCGATGGAAAAGAAGCAGACAGGCACAGATCCCCGCATCATCCGCATCTCGGTCCGCGACCTGGTCGAGTTCGTCATGCGGGGCGGCGATATCGACAACCGGAGGCTTGCGGGCGCTGAGAAAGAAGCCATGCAGGCAGGAAACCGCATCCATCGGAAGATCCAGCGTGGAAAAGGCGGCAGCTACCACGCCGAGGTAGTCATGAAGCACACGGTAGACGAGGGAGAGTTCGTGATCTCCCTGGAAGGCCGTGCCGACGGCGTGATCATTGAGGACGACGGCGTTACGATCGATGAGATCAAGGGCGTCTATCTGGATATTGACCGGCTTACGGAGCCGGTGAAGGTGCATCTGGCCCAGGCCATGTGTTATGGCTATATGTACGGCGCGGATCATGGGCTGTCAGACATCACGGTTCAGGTAACCTATTGTAACCTTGAGACTGAGAATATACGTATCTTTGAACAAGTTTATACCTTTGCCGAACTGGAGGAGTGGTTTGACGGCCTGATCCACGAATATGTGAAATGGGCCCGCTATCTCTACGAGCATGCGATCAGCCGGGACATTTCCCTGCGGGGGCTGGAGTTCCCTTACGCCTACCGGGAAGGGCAGAAGGAATTGGCGGTATCGGTTTATAAGGCGATCGCCAGGAAGCGGAACCTGTTCATCCAGGCGCCTACCGGCGTGGGCAAGACTCTGTCGGTGGTCTATCCGGGGCTGAAAGCCATGGGCGAGGGTCTGACGGAGAAGATCTTCTATCTGACTGCCCGGACGATCACCAGAAGCGTGGCGGAGGAGACATTTTCCATCCTGAAGGACCGGGGGATGCATCTGAAATCGGTGACGATCACGGCCAAAGAGAAGCTGTGCTTCCTGGAGAAGCCGTCCTGCAACCCGGATGACTGCCCTTATGCGAAGGGACATTTCGACCGGGTAAACGACGCGGTCTGGGATCTGCTCCACCGGGAATTCGGGATCACACGGGAACTGATTCTGCGATACGCAGAGGAGTATCAGGTGTGTCCCTTTGAATTCTGCCTGGATGTGAGCAGCTGGGTGGACGCGGTAATCTGCGACTACAATTACGTGTTCGATCCGGATGTGCGGCTGAAGCGGTATTTCTCCGACGGCGTGGAGGGAGAATATCTGTTTCTGGTGGACGAGGCGCATAATCTGGTGTCACGGGCGCGGGAGATGTACAGCGCCGCGCTTGTGAAGGAGGATGTGCTGCAGGCGAAGCGCCTCCTGGCCGGCAAAAGCCCGAAAGTGTGCCGGTATCTGGAGCGGGTCAATAAACTGCTGCTTACGATGAAGCGGGAAACGGAAGGCTATGTGGTCCACGAGGAGATCAACGCGCTGGCGGTGCTTCTCAACTCCCTGTACGGGGAACTGGAGAATTTTCTGGATGACAACCGGCAGTTTGAGGACCGGGAACTGGTGCTGGATTTCTATTTTGAACTGCGCAGTTTTCTGATGGTATATGATAAGCTGGACGAGGCGTATACGATCTATTCGGAGATACTTCCTGACGGGCAGTTTATGGTAAAGCTGTTCTGCATGAACCCGGCCGGGAATCTGAAAGAGTGTCTGGAGAAAGGGCGCAGCACCATTTTCTTCTCGGCGACGCTTCTGCCGGTGAATTATTATAAGGAACTTTTGAGCGGAAATCTGGAGGATTATGCGGTTTATGCCGAGTCGCCGTTTCCGCGGGAGAACCGATTGCTTCTGGTCGCGGACGATGTGAGCAGCCGGTATACCAGGAGAAATAAGCGGGAATTTGAGAAGGTGGCCGATTATATCCGGGCGGCAGTGTGCGGGAAGAAAGGAAATTATATGGTGTTCTTTCCGTCGTATGCTTATCTGAATGAAGTTATGGCAGTGTGGGAGGAGAAGGAGCGAGAGGCGGCCCGGACGGAAAGCGGAACTGCAGAGATATTTTTGGAGAATGCGGATGGAAAGACGTCCTGCAAAGAGGTGCGGCAGTGGACAGAGCCGGTCACCGTCGTCTGCCAGGACAGCCGGATGAACGAGGCGCAGAAGGAGGAATTTCTGCGCATGTTCGAAGAAGAGAGGGAGGACTCGCTGGCGGCTTTCTGCGTCATGGGCGGCGTGTTCTCCGAGGGGATCGATCTGAAGGAGGAGCGGCTGATCGGCGCTATCGTGGTGGGCGCGGGACTGCCTATGGTCTGCACCGAGCAGGAGCTTCTGAAAGCGTATTTTGACCGGCAGGAAAAGAGAGGATTTGACTATGCTTACCAGTATCCGGGGATGAATAAAGTGCAGCAGGCGGCTGGCCGTGTGATCCGTACGATGGAGGACCGGGGCGTGATCCTTCTGCTTGACGACCGGTTCCTGCGGGATGAATATCAGGCCCTTTTCCCGCGGGAATGGAGGCCATTTTCGGTGGTGAACCGAAAGAATGTGGGACAGGCGATCGAGGAGTTCTGGGCGCGGGAGCCGAAAGGGAAATGTTCAGAAACGGGAAATATGCAGAAAAGAAAACTCAAAAACATGATACCGAAAACGGAAATCAGAGAGGAGAGAAAGTATGGCGAAAGAATATGACATTTTCCAGATGTATGTAAATGAGATGTCCGAGATTAAGGCCTGCGATGCGGAGGAAAATGCCGTTCTAGCGCAGAAAGCGGCAGAAGGAGACGACGCGGCGAAAAGCCGTCTGATCGAGGGAAATTTGAAATACGTTCTGGAACTGAGCCGGGATTTCGTGGGAAGCGGCGTGCCTGCTTCCGATCTGGTGCAGGAAGCCAATATGGCGCTTTTAATGGCAGTGGAGGAGTATGATCCGGCAGAAACCGGAGATGCGGATGCGGTCCAGAATTCTGTGGAGATATCGGCGGATGCGGTCCAGAATTCTGTGGAGATATCGGCGGATGCGGCACGGGATTCTGCGGAAATGCCGACGGATACTGCCCGGGATTCTGCGGAGATGCTGGTGGATACTGCCCGGGATTCCGTGGAAATGCCGGCGGATACCGCCGGACGGTTCGAGAAATTCCTGGCGGAACGGGTGAAGACGGCGCTGACTGCGGTCGTCGATGAACATAAAGCCCAGAAAAAGATCGGGAAGAAAGTGCTGGACCGTGTGAACCTGCTCCAGGATGTCTCCAAACAAATGGCCGAGGAACTGGGACGCGAAGCTACGGTACCGGAACTGGCGCAGCGGCTTAAGATGACCGAGGAAGAAGTGAAGGACACCATGAAGGTAGCGCTGGATGCGCTGAAGGCGTTAGGAGAGGACTGAGCTTCCATTTTGTTGTACTTTTGTTGTACGCAGTCCGTTATAATCAGATCAGATAACAGAAGCCGGACTGTCCCGGAAACGGTTCAGCGGCGGCAGTCCCTGATTTGAGCCGGAATGGCAAAGGAGAGAGAAAATGGCGTGGACGGACTATGAAAAGGCTTATAATACACTGGATGAAAATTTGAAGGCGGGTTCCCGGCGGCTGACAGCAGAAGAGATGCTGCTGATAAGCAGTATTCTGAATGATGCGGACGCAAGAAACCATATCCCCAATTTTACGGATTACGAGCGGGCCAGCAATGGAGATTATTCCCGGTTTGAGAAGGTTGGGCGCGTCATGCGCAACTATCTCGCGGTTAAGTTTATGGAGGAGAAAGGTTTCAGAAACGGCAATACGCCGGATGTCACCCAGAAGATGCTGGAAGAGAACGCGATGAACCCGGCGTTCCGTCTGGGGATATCCCAGCTTTCCCATTCGGAGGATCCGGCTGTCACGGCCACTTTCCGCGGCTATGACGATCAGATGAACGCCCATATCATGCGTCAGACATTAAAGCCTATGAGTGCGCGGCAGATCCAGACGGTAAAGGAGCTGTTTCCCAAGGGGGACCAGGCGCGGCAGGAGATCCTGAAAAATGTGGAAAAGCAGGTGCTTATAGCGAAAACGCTCTTTATGGCCCATATCGGAAAGACTCAGATCCGGGAGGATGGCCGCGATCCCCGGGAACCGGAATGTACGGTCGCGGGGATGATGGCGCACTGCTCCAGAACCGCGTATGTATTTCCGCCTGCCCAGGGAGACTGGCTTCCGGCCATGATGACGTCAGTCATCGGGCTGGATACGGGAGCGGCGGCCGGCGTGTACGGACGTTTAATGGCGACCCACTCCGTGGAAAACGGCGCGAAAATCAGCGATTTCAAAGAGAAGAAGCAGCCCAGCGCCCGCCATCAGTATGGTATGGATGTGGCTATCGGCGGACTCGGGAATGACGGTATCCAGGGAAAGGACGGGGTTTCGCAGACCCTGAAGAATGACGGAAGCTGCGGACACATGTATATGCGCGTGGATCCGGGAAACGCCCGAACGACAAGCAGCATTCTGATCGGATTTGAGTCGGATTCGCCTTCGGCGGCCTCCAATCAGCAGGGCCATACCCATACGATCAGAGCCACCCCGGAGTATATGTCCAGTTTCCTGGGACAGCGCGAGGATGAGATCGGGAATAAATACGGCGGGCGCATCGTTGACTGTACCGGGTACGAACCGGATGTGCTGACCCATATGCTGAACGGTTTTACAAAATATTACCGGTCCATGCTTCTTAGTTCCCTGAGCGATCCGGCCCTTGCGGCGCGCATCGATGAGATCAACCAGTCCCTGTGCGGAAAGATGATGAATGCGGACGAGCTGAAGAGAACGATGGGAAATCTGGGATTTCTTCCCATGGAAGCCGTTTCGCTTGCGGAAAGAGCTGCGAAAGTGCGGGGAATCGACCCCGGTTCGATCAAGGAGGACGATCTGCCGGCGCCGGAGTATGAAATAGAAGGTGTGTTTCAGAAGGAGAAGCCGAGCCGCTGGGTTCAGCTTAAGGCCTGGCTTGGAATGCGGTCAGGGATGACGGAGATGCGGGAGTATCAGGATTACCAGAATTTTCTGAAGGGCAAGGTTAACGCAGCGATCGAAGCGTCGGACCGCGCTGCCGCGGCCGCGACGGCGACGGCAGGACAGAACGGGACGCTGCAGCGGGATCAACCGGCGGGGCATGGGAATGGGATACAAAGGCAGTTGGATGAATTGGTTGCCAGTGAAGCGGAGATTGCAGCGCAGAATTCGCAGGAAGCGGCGGCTATTAACCGGCGGCCGGTCCCTGTGAGGAGACGCGCCGATTCTTTGCCTGTTAATAAGCCGAAAGGGTTAACCCATAAGTAGCGGGACCATAATATTTTCCTTGCGAATGCCGCTAATGTTGTAGTATAATAAAAAGGAGATTGCAGCATTATGTGATTTCAGCCGGAACCGGCGCGGATTGACAGTCATTTTGGGGAAACTGACCATAAGCAGACGTGCGGCCCGGCTGGAGTAACCGTTCACATCCTGCGGGGAAGATGGCCGGAGGAGACAGGCATTGCGCCGCCCGGAGAAGAGGCGGGCGCGGGAAGGAGGTCTTATGGAGAACAGGATCATGAAACTGGAGTCAGCGACGGGGGTGCCGATCCGGATCATGCCGGGGCATTATTCAACGAATCATTCCCACATTAATTTCTATGTGGACACGACGGCCCTGAAGGCACGCCAGAGCGAGGCGGAGCAGGCCGCGAAGGCGCTGGCGGCCCGGTATTACTACGATACGGTGGTGGACACGATCGTGTGCATTGAGGGAACGAATGTGATCGGCGCGTTTTTAGCCCAGCAGCTTTCGGAGGCGGGCGTCATGTCCATGAACGCCCACAAGACCATCTATGTGACGGAGCCGGAGTATGACAACAACGGCCAGCTGATCTTCCGCGACAACATCCGTCCGATGATCGCGGGCAAGAACATCATCGTCCTGCTGGCGGACGTGACCACCGGCCGGACCACGGCCCGCTGCGTGGAGGCGATCCAGTATTACGGCGGGATCGTCCGCGGTGTCTGCGCCCTGTTCAGCGTCGTGCCGCAGATCAAGGAGTTCCCGGTGAACGCGGTGTTCACGAATAAAGATATTCCGGATTACAAGGCGTATCCGGCCATGGAATGCCCGTACTGCAAGAGCGGGATACCGCTGGACGCGCTGGTGAACAGTTATGGGTATTCGAAGCTGAGATAGAGGCTGGCGGAACAGAACAGGTACATGGAACAGAAGCGTTTCTGATGAAAGCTATTGGCGGCGAGAAATCGAAACAGGTATAAGAAAGAAATCTCATGAAAGAAAGCCTTTGGCGCAGCCGGCGTGAGCCGACAGCTTCCGAAGGCTTTTGTTCCATGCAGAAAGGGGCAGCAGCATGCTTTCTGTATTGTAAATTTTCCTCTGCTATGATATATTGAATGAAAATGTGACAACAGGAGGCAATCAAAATGGATTATAACGCGCTCAGTGAACTGTTATTTCCGGACGTGACCGATACGCCGGAGGCGCTTGAAGAGAAATATCCGCCGCGCAACCTTCCGGAGGGCGCGGTCGTCAGCCGTATGGGACCGAGCCCTACGGGATTCGTTCATCTCGGCAATCTGGTGCAGGGGATGACGTCGGAGAGGATGTGCCATCAGTCCGGCGGCGTTCTGTTCCTGCGCGTCGAGGACACGGACAGCAAGCGGGAGGTGCCCGGCGCCATCGAGATGCTGATCGAGGGACTTTCCCACTATGGGATCAATTTTGACGAGGGCGCGGTCCTCGGCGGGGAAAAGGGCGGCTATGGTCCTTATAAGCAGTCGCTGCGCGGGCCCATTTACCATGTCTACGCGAAGAAGCTGGTGAAGGAAGGCAAGGCCTATCCCTGCTTCTGCACGGAGGAGGAGCTCGCCGCGATGCATACCGCCCAGGAGGCCGCAAAGGAGAATTTCGGGTATTACGGGAAATACGCCGTCTGGCGTGACCGGCCCATGGAGGACATTCAGGCCGCGCTGGCGGAAGGGAAGCCGTGGGTGCTCCGTTTCCGCTCGGAGGGTTCCATTGAGCATAAGATCAAATTTACGGACGGCATCAAGGGGGCGCTGGAGCTTACCGAGAACGATATCGACCATGTGCTTCTGAAATCGGACGGGATACCGACCTATCATTTCGCCCATGTGGTAGACGACCATCTGATGCGGACAACTCATGTGGTGCGCGGCGACGAATGGCTTTCCAGCCTGCCGCTGCATATCCAGCTCACGGCCGCGTTGGGCTTTAAGCTGCCAAAATATCTGCATGTGGGGACGCTTCAGAAAATGGACGGCAATTCCAAGCGGAAGCTGTCCAAGCGCAAGGACCCGGAGCTGGCGCTTTCATTCTACCGGGAGCAGGGCTATCCCACCCAGTCGGTCTATGAGTATATCATGACGATTCTGAATTCGAATTTCGAGGACTGGCGCAGGGCGAATCCGATGGCGCCGGTAGGCGATTTTAAGTTTTCACCGAAGAAAATGAATCCGGCCGGCGCGCTGTTTGACGAGAACAAGCTGCGTGACGTCTCCAAGGACGTGATCAGCCGCATGACAGCCGTGCAGGTCTACGACGGTGTCTGCGACTGGGCGCGGGAGTT
>CANPZZ010000079.1 GCA_947589125.1 uncultured Lachnospiraceae bacterium | reverse complement strand
AGGCTGCAGTCGGATACGACGATCTCCCAGGGATTCCTGGCGCAGACGGAAGCCGACCGCAGGGTCGTCATTCATATCGAGGAAAATGGAACCGCCCTCCTTTATAACGGCTCCTGGCAGCCTCAGACGCCGCGGGCGGATCTGATCGCGCATGTGAAAGCGCTGGCAGAGGCAGAGGGCGTATTTACCACGGTGCGGCCTATCTCGGCCTCTTCCGTGGTCAGTTCTATTTTCACATTTCAAGGGAACGCCGGGGAGGATTACTGCGCCCGGGTGCTTGTCTCCGCCTTCGGCAAATCTGTCCGCGCCCTGTGCCTGATCGCCTATGTGCCGCCTGTGACGGACGCGCTCCGAACGACGCTTATCTGGCTTGCCGTGCTGGAAATTCTGGGCGTCGCGGGTCTGTCCGCGATCAGCTGGTATTTCGTCGGCTGGTCCTTAAAGCCGGTGGAGGAAAGCCAGCGAAAGCAGGCGGAGTTTATCGCGGCCGCCTCCCATGAACTGCGCTCGCCGCTGGCTGTGCTGCGGTCGGGGATTGCGGCGCTGCGGGATCTGATCGCCGGCACAGCCGGATTTTCGTATAGCAATGATCTCAGAATGTCCGGGCCGGCAAATTCCAGCCTGCCGGATTCCGATCTGCCGGACTCTGGCCTACCGGGTTCTGGTATGCCGGACTCTGGCCTGTCGGGTTCTGGTATGCCGGCATCCGATCTTCCGAATCCTGACATGCCAAACTCTATTTCACCAAATCCTGATATACCAATTCCCCACGACTTTGATTCTACACGGAAATCTGCGGGCAGACAAGCCGCGGATCTTCTCTCCGCCTTCGACAGCGAATGCGCCCGCATGGCGCGGCTCATCGACGATATGCTCCTTCTGGCGTCCGCCGACGCCAGAACCTGGAAGCTGCAGCTGTCCGACGTGGATATGGACACGCTCCTGATCGACACCTACGACGCTTATCTTCCGCTCTGCCGGCAGAAGGGGATCGATCTGAAGCTGTCTCTGCCGGAAAACGCGCTTCCAGAACTGCGCGCCGACGCGGAACGCATCCGCCAGATTCTGGCGATCCTTCTGGACAACGCAATGACCTACACTCCGGCCGGCGGAACCATTCAGCTCTGCGCGGAATCATCTGTCTGCAGCGGCACAACCCTTACAAATCCGCATTCCTGTAAAAGCAACGGTCAGTTTTTGCAGACTAGACAGTTCAACCACATTCCTCTTCCGCTCCGCAAGATCCACATTCGCTTACTATGCCGCCGAAAGACAACCGGCTACCTCATCCTTCGCGTCATCGACCAGGGTCCCGGCATCCCGGATGATGCCAAGCCATACATCTTCGACCGTTTCTACCGCGCCGACTCCGCCCGCAGCAACAAGTCCCATTTTGGCCTGGGCTTAAGCATCGCGAAGGAACTGGTCTGTCTCCACGGTGGAGACATTGCGGTCACCGACACAGAAACAGGGGGAAGCTGCTTCTCTGTCAGCTTCCCCCTGTAAAATACGATCCGCCAAGCGGCTGCACGGCGTTTTCGCGCCGCTGATTCTATCGCTCCAGTTCACTCTCAGTCTATATACTTTTCTTCATCCCGAAGGGTCCCGTTCTTCGTATGGTTCTCGAAATACACATATTCCTTCGGTTTCGCGTTCTTCTTCTCGTTCCACTGCTTCCGCACAGCCGTATAAGCGCCCGCTCCCAAAAGAACCGCCGTACCCGCAGCCGTCGCGCCCGCGCCGGAACCGTCCCGCTGCCCGGAGCCGTCCCGCTGCCCGGAGCCTTCCTGCTGCCCGGAGCCTTCCTGCTGCCCGGAACCGTCCCGCTGCCCGGAGCCTTCCTGCGCTTCCGCCGCAGGTATCTCATCTGTCCCTGACTCCCCGGCCAGTGTCTGCTCTGTCACAGTTTCCATCTTCTCTGTCTGGGGAATCGCAGTTCCTGCCGCCAGTCTCATCTTATGTCGTACAGCGCTGAACGCTGCTTCCGCCCGCCCGGCCTCCGCTCCCGCCGCCGTCACCGGCGGCGCGGCCATGCACAAGCCCGCGGAAATAATAACGGCGCACAGCAGACCGCCGAACCCTTTATTTCTTCTCTTGTTCCGTTTTCTGCTCCTTAGCCGACGATCCGCCTTCATTTCTCTCCTTCTCCTCCGGTCTCTCCGCTTTCTCACGCGGATCAGGATCACTCTCCTGCAGGTAGCTGAGCGTAACCTGCGGGAACGGAATATTGATATCGTTCCTCTTAAAGATCAGGAAGATCTCCCGGTTCAGGTCGCGGCTCAGCTGGATGCGGTCCTGCTCCTTGCAAAGGGCGATGATCTTGATCACCACACTGCTGTCGCCCAGGGCCGACACGCCCTTATAGAACGGTCCGTCCATGATGGCCGGCAGCCTGCGCCGCACTTTGGGCAGTTCCTTCGCCAGAACCGCTTCCACCCGTTCCAGATCCGCGCCGTACTCGATCCCCACATCGACGGCGGCGTAGGACGCCTCTTTCGTCATGTTGATGATGCCTGACAGGTTCGAGTTATTGAACACCTTGATATTCTTGGAGGTATCCTGGATCTTGGTGGTCCGCAGTCCGATATCCAGCACATTGCCGCGGAAGTCCCCGACCGTCACGATATCGCCGACGCGGAACTCTCCCTCGAAGACGATGAACACGCCGGCCAGGATATCCTGGATCATGCTCTGGGCTCCGAGACCTATGATCAATGAGAGGATCCCGGCAGACGCCAGGAGGCTTCCGGTATCCAGTCCGCACAGGTACAGGGAGTAGAACAGAGAAAACAACGCGGTGCCGTAACGGATCACGGAAGCGAACAGATGCCCCAGGGTCTCCGCCCGGCTCCCGATGTTGACCGATATCTGATTGATCATGATCTCCAGCATATTGGCCACGACCAGGATCGTGATCAGCGTGATCGCGCAGTTGGTCATCGCGAAAATATTAAATCCTTTTGTCCACACGCCCTCATATACATAGTTGATCGCGTCGATCTTAAAGATCCCCCTGCGGGATATCAGGATGCAGACGAACAGGAAGACCGCGAACACATGGAAGACCGCGCTGACGACCGCCGAGAATTTCTGCTCCGGCGTCTTCTCCTCCCACGGGATATACTCCGCGTCCCACCTGGCCGCGGCCGGGCGTACCTTGCGGGTCTTGCCGGACGGCATGGTCACCGTGATGGTGTCCTGATCGTTGCGGGCCCGCCGGACGGCTTCATCGACGTTATCAAGGTACATCTTCTCCTCCTGCGCGCCGAAGCTGCAGGCATAGACGCAGAGGATCAGAAGTCCGATCAGAGCCGCGAAGAACGCGGTCAGCGCGATGTCGTCCCTCGTGGCGAACACCGTCGTCAGCGGCACCGCCGTGCCGATATACAGATTATCCACCATCTTAAACGTCTGGAAATACTTTTCCCCATTCACCGTCTCGAGCCCGTTGTACATCTCTCCGGAAGGGTTGAACGCGCCCGCACTGCAGCCCATGGCCAGAGCCGAACGGCCGATATCCGCGGGCTTTGGCGAATAAACGCAGGTATATTTTTCGTCCGCATCGCAGATCACCGTAAAGCCGGTGCCGTGGATCGTAGTGTGATCCGCCACATAAGCCAGGGTGGCGGTCTCCTTCACGGTCTGCAGACGTTCCGGCGCGATACCGATCTGCAGAAGTCCCCGGTGCCTCTCGATCAGGCTGCCGCTGCTCTCTCCGTTCCGCTGCTTCTGGTAAGCGCTTCTGGATACGTAGCCGGTACTCCCGTCCGGATTCTGCACCGTGTAATAATAGAACACCCTGCCAACATACTGGGAATACTCTCCCATATCGTCCAGCCCCAGATCCTGGGCGCAGAAATCCATGTGATCCGCCAGGATCTCCCAGAACGGATAGGACTGATGCTCCTCATCATCCGTTATGGCAAAATACCACAGATCGTCATTCGTGGCGATGACTCTTCCGCTCTCATCGAAGATCATGATCTTCTCAGCGGCGTTAATCTGCGCCAGCATCTGAAGGAACGGATGCTCGCTGACGGAATAGACCGGATTGCCGTAGCTGTCCAGACCCCCGATGACCTGTCCGTAATCATCCTTCTCCACCGGATGCTTATGTACGTTCTCCCCATCCGGGTCATAATCGAAAATATACTGCGGATTCTCCTCCAGCATCACCGTCAGCAGCTCGCATTTGTTCAGAAACAGCGCCTTGTACTCCGCGTTCAGCGTCTCGGCGTCGCGGGTATTGTTGGCCAGCTTGTTGCTGATCTCATCGATCGCCTTATTGGACTCGTAGGCCACGGAAGACAGGGCGTTCACCGACTGAAGGTAATAGGTCAGCCCCGCCACAGCCACGATTCCGAGAATCGCGATGGGAAGGAGCTTTTCCGCCACCGTAACGTTGAAGAAAAGCTTTCCCTTCATCAGCGCAATATAACGGGGCATCCGTCCGATCCGGATATTGTCCCGGTTGATAATCGTCGCATAAGCGCTGACCAGGATCGTAAAAATGATAAATATGATCGCGATGAAAACGATCAGCACCAGATCGTTGGCCAGATCCGTGGTCGTCTTCGTCAGGACAAATACAGCCGCGTCGTTCCACCGTTTCCCCACGGCGCACCACTCATCTCCGCCGAAGGTAAGCAGCCCCTCGTAGCTCTCGCCCAGCGCTTCGATGGGCACGCCGTTCTGGAGAGCGTCCCGGCCGGTCAGGTTATCGATCGGGTTATACAGGAAAGAATAGTCCTGCAGCGACACGGCGATGGAAACCGTGTCCACGCTGATCATGCCGCGGAGCACCGCTTCCCAGGAGGTCATGGTCTCAATGCTCTTCTGCGTATCAGTCCAGTCGACGACAAAGACCAGGATACGGCCGGAGCGCAGTCTGATCCCGTAGAACCGCTTCACACTGTCCTCGTAATTGATGCTGAACGGTTCGGATGTTCCATCGTCCGCCAGCCGCTCCCGAAGCATCCGGAAACGTTTCCTGGTAAAATCATAATCACAGTTATAGGCGGCGTAAGTCTTCCCGTCGCTGTCTATGACCGCCGCCGCTTCCACCCCGGCGTATTCCGCGGCGTCCTGAACAAATCCGTTGTTAAAGGATACGCTCCAGAGATTATCGTAATAATACCATGTATTCTTAAGCTTTGCGATATAGAGCTGGTCATACTCATCATACAGCTCGTCGTTCTCCATAACGCCGGATTCCAGGCCCTTGATCACCGTCTCGATCCTGGTGCGGTTGGTGGCAAAGATCTGCTCCCGGGACAGCTTAAAGCGCGCCACGGCGATCACGGCGACCACGCCGGCAACCACAGCCAGAGAAAGAAGGAACGCAATGATCGTTCGTATATTTACATAGCGGTTCTCGGAAGCGTCCATCTGATGGACAGCGGCTTTCTTCTTCGCCCTGCTCATGATCAATTCCCCCATTTCGTCTTCAGGCCGTCGATGGTTCCGTCAGCCAGGCGGTTTTCGACCGCCGCGTCCACCCGCTCCGCCAGCGGAGAGTTCTTTCGCATAAAAACGCCGTACTCCTGTACGGAAAAGGTTTCCGCGAGGATCGTCCGTCCCTCGCCGCGGAAGCCGCTTAAGATCGACCAGTCGGCGGTAAACGCGTCCACATCGCCGTATTCCAGGGCGTCGGACGCCTCCTTGTAGGAATCATATTCCACAAACGTCACGCCGCCGTCAAAGGACGCCGCCTCAAAGCTGTCGCCGTCAAACGCGGGAATGATCCCCTGCTCCGCCAGATACTGCGCGAACAGCCCTGCATGGCTGGTTCCCTTCATGACGCCGACCCTGCAGTCCTTAAGTCCGGCCATATCGCCGATCAGGCTGGAATCCTCCACCATAACGGCCATGCTGTCCGTATAGTAGACCGGAGAAATGTGGTACTTCTCCCGCCGCTCATCCGTGATCGTAAATGTGGCGATGATCATATCCACCTTACCCGCGTCCAGCGTCTCCTCACGGTCAGCGCTGGTGACAGTCACATAATCGACCTGACCGTAGCCCAGATCCTCGCAGATCTGCTGCGCCAGATCGATCTCCATGCCGGAATACCGTCCCGATTCCTCATCATAAAGTCCGAAATTCGCCACATCCGACTTGACGCCCACCCGGATCGTTCCGGTACGCTGCTCGCCGCAGGCCGTCAGGCTCAAGGCCGCCGCGGCCGCCAGCGCAAACGTCATCCATTTTCTCACTGCTTTCATAACTTTCACCCTTTGTATGTATACAATTCCAGTTTTATCTTACACCAAATATCGCCCTCCCGCAACAAAAACAGACGGATTTGTTTTTATTGCCAAACGACAGTTTTAGGTATATAATGATAATTGTATAAATATTTACTCTTTTGCCAAAGTTTTCAAACCGCAAGGAGATTACAGAGTATATGAAAAAGCTGGAGAAATTATCATCTGCATGGGGAACCGTCGAACTGCCGGTGATCGTGCTGGAACACACGGAGGACGGGTACCGGCAGATCTATCAGAACAGCGCGGCCGCCGCGCTCTGCGAAGCTGCCGGCAGCGCCCTCATAGATCACATCCCGGAAGAGATCCGGACAAGGCTTCTGGGGGACGGCCCGTGTCCGGTCGAGGGAGAGCTTCCTTTCTTCTGCCGGCTGCCCGGCGGGGCATACTCGCTGGTGCCGTTTTCCTGGGATGGCTGCCGGGTCTGCATGCTTCACGACGTAACCGGTTATTACAATGAAAACCAACGCATTCTCAACGAGGCGGTCATGGCCAACGAGGCCAAGACCAGTTTCCTGTCAGAGATGTCCCACGATATCCGCACCCCCATGGGCGCGATCATCGGTATGACGGACATCGCCCTGATGCAGGAGGACATCCCTGCCCGCGTTAAGGAATGCCTGAATAAGATAAAAGTGGCCTCCGGCCATATGATGTCGCTTTTGAATGAAGTTCTGGATATGTCCCGCATCGAGAGCGGGCGGATCCTTCTGCAGGAAGAGAACGTAGATCTGGCGGATCTGCTCCACGAGGTGCTCACGGTGATCCGTCCCCAGGCCGACGCGAAAGGACTGCATTTCTCCCTGAAGCTGGAACAGATGGCCGAAGAACGGCTGCGCGGGGACAGCGTGCGGCTGCGGCAGATTTTCATTAATCTTCTTTCCAATGCGGTCAAGTTCACGCCGGAAGACGGCGAGGTCGATATGATCTTAAGCATTGTTCCGACCGGCGAGCCGAACCGCGTGATGATGAATCTCCGCGTCAGGGATAACGGCATCGGCATGAGCGAGGAGTTCCTGCAGCGGATCTTTACAGCCTTCGAGCGGGAGGAGAAGTCCACCACCAGCAAGATCCAGGGAACCGGCCTCGGCATGGCGATCACCAAGAATCTGGTAGAACTGATGGGCGGCACGATCACCGTGGAAAGCCGGCTCCATGAGGGCAGCTGCTTCACGGTGGAGATCCCATTTACCGCAAGCCCGGATCTGGAGGAACGCCACCGGCAGGCGCTCACCGGTAAGCGTCTGCTGCTCTTTGACGACAATCCCAGGCAGACGCAGCTCATCTGTTCCATGCTCGACCGCCTCGGCATCGCCGCCGATGTGGCCGCGGACGCGGAAAGCGCCGTGGATCTGCTTAATGATATGGCATTTTCCGACGGGGAGTATTTCGCACTGCTGACCGTGGAGAAGGTGAAGGGCGTGGAAATGCTTCTGTTCCTTCCGCAGGTGCGCCAGCGTATGGGCGTGGATTTCCCGATCCTGCTCCTGTCTGAGAACGACTGGAGCCAGGTGGAATATGTTTATACGCGCGCAGGCGTGGACGCCTTTATCCCGCTGCCGTTATTCAGGACAAGACTTTCGGCGGGACTCTACGCATTCACCGCCGAGGCGAAGAAGGCCGCTCAGGAGGCCGGCGAAGGCCAGCGGTGGAATTTCCACGGCAAGCGCATTCTGCTGGCGGAAGATAACGAGATCAACCGGGAGATCGCGATCGAACTTCTCGGCATGGCCAACCTGCAGATCGAGACCGTTGAGAACGGCAGGGAGGCCGTGGACCGATTTGCCGAGACCTCGCCGGATTACTACGATATGATCCTGATGGATATCCAGATGCCGGTGATGAACGGGCTGGAAGCCACCCGGGCGATCCGGGCGCTGGACTGCGCGGACGCCCAGGACATTCCCATTGTGGCCATGACAGCCAACGCTTTCGTGGAGGATGTACGGAATTCCCTGGACGCCGGCATGAACGCCCACATCGCCAAGCCGCTCGACTTAAACCAGGTCTATTCTACCCTGGACTTCTTCCTGGGGAGGGGTGACCGATGAGGGAATACCAGCAGCAATACCTGAAAAACCTGGAACAGGTAACTGTGCTCAGCGCTACGTCCGAGGATCTTATGCTGGACGCGGCGGAGTTTCTGCGCGTGCGGCAGGAAAAGCACGCCCGGATCGGCGCACTGGTAGAAGAGAATACGGCACTCCTGCGAAAAAACCTGTTCCCGCTTCTCGACGATATCATCACGGCTTCCGATGACGATATCCGGGACCTGGACGAATTCGCCGCCGAGCTGGTACCGGGCAACCGAGACGTGATGCTGGCCTATCATATCCACAACGCGCTGATCGGCTATGCCAGACATCATACGCTCCGCGATATGCTGATCCGCGAGCTTTACAATACAGCCATGGATCTCTTCTATCTGGATTCGCTGATCAACACCACGGATCCGTACCGTTACTCCTGGAAAATGTTAATGCTGTTCGGCGAAGCGGCATCCTACATCAAAGTCTATGACGAGATCGAGGATCCGGAGATCCGCGGCTATATCCACCGTTCGATGGGCAACCTGGCGCTGGGATATCACGCGGATACGCAGAAGGACGGTGAAAAGAAGCTGGAAGTCATCCGCCGCTCCCTGCAGATTTTAAATGACCCTGTATACCGGCAGAAGACTCCTTCCCTGCCCTGGGATACCTATATCTACAAAAGCCATCAGGAGCGTACCACAGCCTTAAACTACCTGCGCAGGGGACTGGTTCCCGCGTCGACGGTCCGGGAGGTTATGGAATCCGCGGAATATGTGTGGGAGCACAATCTGGAGGCCAGCCGCCGCAGGGGGCAGCCTGTTTCCACCCGGTGGCACGCGACCTATTATACCGCGCAGTATCATTGCGGCGTCCTGACGCTTAAGCAGCTTCTCACACGGCTGGAAGAACTGTATATGAGCAGAGATCCGTCGGACTACAGCGATGAAGGCGTTTACTGCAATTTCTTCCTTCCGGCCCTCTACGCGAGCTACGTGCAGCTTGAAGACCATTACAGGACTGCCAAGAAGGAAGTGATCGGCCATATGTACCGGATGCTGCTCCGCTATGTGCAGAGCGTCACGCCGGATAAGATGACCTTCTTCTTTGTCCGGAACCTGATGACTACCTTTATTTCCTTCATTGAGTATCCGGACGGCATCCAGCAGCGGGATTACCTGCTGCAGCTGGTGGTCTACCGCACGCCGGAAGCCTTCATCTATCTTCAGATGACCGCCTGCATCGCCAGAATCCTTCTGACGCGGGTCATCGAGGACAGGCCGGAACTTCTGGTTGGCGTCTGCGGATGCAAGGACGCGGACGACGTCCGGGCGGCCCGGGAGGAGCTGGCGCAGCTGGCGTATGACTGCGGAATGTTCCACAACATCGGGCAGCTGAATTTCATGCGGATGACGTCCATGGCAGGCCGGCACTGGTTCAAGGAGGAACAGGAGCTGTTCCAGTATCATGTGAAGATCGGCGCCAAGATCCTGAGACGCTGCGAATCCACCAGACAGTTCGCCTCCGCCGCGGAGGGACATCATTTTTACTACAATATGCTGGGCGGATACCCTCAGGAATATGATCCGCGTGAGCATGACGATCAGGTCATGGTGGACATCGTGGGAATCGCCGCTTATTTCGTCCGAATGCTGGACAATACGATCGATTACACGAAGAAACCGCTGACGATGGAAGCGGCGCTCGAAAAAATAAAAGAGAGATCCGGCACCCGTTTCTCCCCGCAGATGGTAAATATCTTCTGTGAGACGGAAAATGAACTCCGTGAATATCTGAAGGACGGAAAGCTGCAGGCCTGCGAGCTGGCGCTGAAATATCTGAAGAATGAAGACGCGGAGAACTGAACAACGGAATGTGCGTTTAACGTGTTGAGGCCGCTGCGGAATCAGTGATTAATCACCTGTTCCGCAGCGGCCCCTTTTCCTGCCCGTATGTTATTTTTGTTCTGCCGGCAGCATACCGGTTATTCTCAGGCTTGTCCTGATGGCCTGCCGGCGGCAGAGCCAGTCGCTGTCAGTCTTTGGCCTGCCGGCAGCAGCCGATCATTTATAAAATCATCTTGTCAGCAGCATCCGGTCGTTGTCAAGCGCCTTGCCGGAGGCGGTCTTAAACTGTTCCAGAAGGTCGGCGACTGTGAGCCGCGCCCTCTCCTCTCCCGAAACGTCGAAGATGATCTTGCCGTGATCCATCATGATCGTCCGGTTTCCCAGTTCCAGTGCCGTCTGCATGTTGTGGGTGACCATCATGCAGGTCAGATTCCCGCCGTCCACGATCTGCGTGGTCAGCTCCAGCACCTTCTCCGCCGTAGCCGGGTCCAGGGCCGCCGTGTGCTCATCCAGAAGCAGAAGCTTCGGCGGATTGATGGTAGCCATCATAAGCGTCAGGGCCTGCCGCTGTCCGCCGGAGAGAAGTCCCACCGGCTGCTGCATCCGGTCCTCCAGCCCCATGTTCAGAAGGGACAGCCGCTCCCGGAACATCTTTTTATCCGCCTTCGACACACTGGAAAGCCAGCCGCCATGTCCGGCCGCCAGCGCCAGATTCTCCTCAATGCTCATGCCCGGTGCGCTGCCCCGCATGGGATCCTGGAACAGCCGCCCGATGCTTCGGGCCCGCTTGAATTCCGGCTCCAGCGTGATGTCCTTTCCGTCCAGCTCGATCCGGCCTCTGTCAGTGATGAAGCTGCCGCTGATTGCCCCGAAAAGCGTTGATTTCCCGGCTCCGTTGGCGCCGATGATCGTGATGAAATCGCCTTTCTCCACATGGATCGACAGATCGTCGATGGCCAGCTTGGCGTTGACCGTTCCGGGATTGAAGGTCTTGGAAATGTGTGAGATCCTAAGCATGCTCTTCCCTCCTCC
>CANPZZ010000078.1 GCA_947589125.1 uncultured Lachnospiraceae bacterium | reverse complement strand
TACTGGTGCAAGAAGAGAGATGTGATTATTCTGGGCCATAACAGCAAGTGCAATGATATTATGGAGGGGTTCCGGCTCTTCAGGAATGAATGGAATTTCCAGAAGCAGACCAAGACGGACGCCGCCGGTGAGGAGATCCTGAATATTACAGTGATCGACGATGGGAAGAATTACCAGATCGGCCGAGATGAGACATCTTATATCCACTGCTGCGAAGTCAGTATATTCGATAAGACTAAGATCACGGAGATGCTCAACAAGGCGCTGAGCGAATGCCATGGGGGTGTCAGCATTCTGATCTTGTCAGACGATACAGTCAGTCGGCAGAATCAGGATTCGAACGCGCTTACATATCTGATCTATGTACAGGAAGTTCTCCGAAGCAGGAAGAACTCCGTAAGCTCGGACGGTGAAAAGGCTGATGTGGATGTGGTAGTGGAGATCATCGACCCGAAGAACTATGATATTATCAAATCCTATGATATTAAGAATATTGTTGTCAGCAACCGCTACATCAGCTATATGATAACGCAGATATCCTCGATGAAAGCGATGTATGATTTCTATTGCGATATCCTGACCTATGATACGGATCCGGATAAGGCGAGCAAGGAACTGTATGTGAAACAGGTGAAGGATTTTCTGCTGAAATATCCGGCTGTCTGTACGGCAAGGCAGCTGATCCGGGGAGTATATGAGAATACGAAACCGGTGGAAGATAAGATCGGCGACAGAATCGAAGGAACAGATTTCGGCAAAAATGATAATACTGCGATTGTCCTGGGATATAAAAAGAAGGATGGCGGTATCACCATTTTTACGGGAGATAATGCGGACAGAGAACTGCATCTTGAGCCGGATGACAAGCTGATTGTGTTCTGTAATCATTGACGGGAGCAGAGTATGATCGCCCGGACAATCAGTTATTTTAATCTGCATCAGATCGCCGCATCGGGACAGTGCTTTCGAATGAACAGGACACAGATCGGCGGCGGTACAGAGGAGCAGGAGGCGTATCGGGTCATCAGCGGCGCGAAGGTGCTGGATCTTGTCCAGAGAGACAGCAGCGTTATATTTTTCTGTGATGAGGATGAATTTCCCTATTGGGAAGAGTATTTTGACCTGAAGACGGACTATGGAGCGTATATTGCTTCTATCGATGAGAAGGACGGTTATCTGCGGGCCGCGGCTGAGTTCGGCAGCGGTATCCGGATCCTTAAGCAGGATGTATGGGAGATGATCATCACATTTGTGATTTCCCAGCAGAAGACGATTCCGAATATCCGGTCACTGGTGGAGGCGCTCTGCCGGAATTATGGGTCTCGGATGGAAGGTTACTATGCGTTTCCTACGCCGGAGCAACTAAACGGCGCGGCGCTTGAGGAGCTTCAGGCGCTGAAGCTGGGCTACCGTGCCAAATACATAAAGCGGATCTGCGAGGATGCCTGCAGCGGAGCGTTGGATCTGAAGCTTCTCCGGCAGATGAATTATCCGGCGGCCATGGCGTATCTGAAAGGCTTTTACGGCATTGGCGAGAAGGTGGCCAATTGCGTCTGCCTGTTCGGCCTTCATCATGTGGAAGCATTTCCCATAGACACATGGATCCGTAAGATACTGATGCGCGAGTATGCCTGCCGCTGCCGGAAGACGGCGCTGGAGCGGCTGCCTCAGGCGCGGCAGTGCGAATACCTGGTTGGGCGGTATTTTGCCGGGTATAAAGGATACGCGGGAGTGATGCAGCAATATATGTTTTATTATGAGAGAATGACCCGGAGATGAGAGATACTGGGAACGCAGTTACAGAGTGAATCCCAGAAGAAGCCGTGTGTTGCGGCACTGTGACACGCTAACGTGATAAAATTCTGCCGGAATTTTCCGGGAGATCGCCGGGAATTTTGTGGATTTTTTTCATTGAAAATGACGGTTTCATGTGTTATCATTATTCCATTATTTTTGAAAATGCAATGGCAGAGAAGGAGACTCTTGCCCGGGAACCTGACAGGAAGACGGCGTCACCGACTGAGAGCGCGGTCATGGGGGAAATGGCGAAGGGAACACTCCGGAGCCGGTATGCCGAACCAGCAGTAGGCATATCCGTGGGCACACGTTACGTGCATACGAGAGGAGATGCGGGGGCCTGCCGCAGGCAGGCGGCGTCTCAATGCGGGTGGTACCGCGGGATCCATAAGAGTGATCATGTCCCGTCCCGGAATACGAGAGCGTGTTCCGGGGCGGGTTTTTGCGTGAAAGCAAGAGTTACAGCGCAGCCCGTCATGGCTTTGTGGTCACCGGCTCTGCTTACAGGAGCCGGTGACCACAAAGCCATGACGGAGCGGGCATTGGAACAATGCCCGCGACTGAGGAAACGCGGAGCGTTTCCGAAGCTGCGCGTCAGTGGAAATGGCAGGAAAGGTCCGTCACCGGCTCTGCTTGCAGGAGCCGGCGGAGCGGAACACCTCATAATGAAAGAGGAGGACTTCATCATGGAATTTATCAGCGGCGTAAAACAGAAGGAAGATGTCACGATCAGCCAGATTCTGGCCGGGGATTACATCGGTAAGACTGTTAAGATGAGGGGAGCCGTCCATAACGTCCGCGATATGGGCGAGGTGGTGTTTGTAATCCTTCGTAAATCGGAGGGCCTGGTGCAGTGCGTATTTGAAGATAAGCCGGCAGCAGAGCCGGCACTGCCGGACACATCCGAAAGTGCAGCAGATGTTACCGACGAAGCGGAGAGTTTTGCCGGAAATTCCCTTGCGCTTTCCGATATCAAGAATCTGAAAGAGGAATCGGCGGTGGAGGTCACCGGCCGTGTGGTCTCCGAAGTCCGCGCACCGTACGGTTTTGAACTGCGCCTCAGCGGCATAGAGATCCTGTCGGAGCCGGACGAGATCCTGCCGCTGGCTGTCAATAAATTCAAGATGCACACCTCCCTGGAGGCCAAGCTGGCGCTGCGGCCCATTTCCCTGAGAAACGTCCGGGAGCGGGCCAAATTCAAGATCCAGGAGGGCATCGTCCGCGGCTTCCGTGATTTCCTCATGAGTCAGGGATTCACCGAGGTGCATACGCCGAAGATCGTGTCCCGCGGCGCCGAGGGCGGTTCCAATGTGTTCAAGCTGGATTATTTCAATAAAAAGGCGGAAATGGGCCAGAGCCCGCAGTTCTATAAGCAGACCATGGTGGGCGTCTATGACCGGGTCTTCGAGGTGGCGCCGGTGTTCCGTGCGGAGAAGCACAATACGACGAGGCACCTGAACGAATATGTGAGCCTGGATTTCGAGATGGGCTATATCGACAGCTTCGAGGAGATCATGGCCATGGAAACCGGTTTCCTGCAGTACACGATGGAGCTTCTGGCGAAGGATTACCAGAAGGAGCTGAATATGCTGGACGTGAAGCTGCCGGATGTGAGCCGGATCCCGGCGGTCCGTTTCGATAAGGCGAAGGAACTGGTGGCGGAGAAATACAACCGGAAGATCCGTAATCCCTTCGACCTGGAGCCGGAGGAGGAACTGCTGATCGGACGGTATTTCGAGGAGGAGTACGGAAGCGATTTCGTGTTTGTGACCCATTATCCGTCGAAGAAACGGCCGTTTTACGCGATGGACGATCCGGAGGACGCCAGATTCACGCTGAGCTTCGACCTTTTGTTCCGCGGGCTTGAGGTGACCACCGGCGGCCAGAGGATCCACGATTACAAAGAGATTCTTAAGAAAATGGAAAAGCGTGGAATGGATCCGGCGGATATCGAGTCCTACCTGATGATCTTTAAATATGGAATGCCGCCTCACGGCGGATTGGGAATCGGCCTGGAGCGTCTGACCATGCGGCTTCTGGGCGAGCAGAACGTGCGGGAGGCGTCGCTGTTCCCGCGGGATGTGACGAGGCTGGAGCCGTAGGAGCGGCGGCGTGAGTGGGAAAGCCTTGCGGGCGGGACTTCGGAAAAACTGTGGAACAAGATAGAATTGCAGAAAATCGGCGAATTTGGAAGCGCAGCGGCAGAAGGAGGGATTGGACCATGGCGAATGTGATCAGTGATGAAACGATCGAATATGTCGGCATCCTGGCGAAACTAGAACTGACGGACGCGGAGAAGGAAGAAGCGAAGAAGGATATGGGCCGGATGCTGGACTATATCGATATGCTGAACGAGCTGGATACCAGCGGGGTAGAGCCCATGTCCCATGTATTCGCGATGAACAATGTGTTCCGCGAGGACGTGGTGACCAACGGCGACGAGAGGGAGAAGATCCTGAAGAACGCGCCGGAGCAGAAGGACGGGTCGTTCAAGGTCCCGAAGACGGTAGAGTGAGGCAAGATGTGCATTTCCGGAAACTTTGGAAATGGAGCAGGAAGGACGCATTTTGCGGATGTCTTCGAGAAACTGGAAAGAGAACTGGGAAACGCCGGAGATGAAGAAAGCAGTCAGCACGGAAAGGAGACTGGAACGTGAGTGATATATTGGAAATGACGGCCGTCCAGCTGGGCGGTAAGATAAAGAGCCGGGAAGTGGGCGTCGCGGAAGCAACGAAGGCGGCCCTCGGACAGATCCGGGCAGCGGAGCCAGTAGTCCACGCCTATGTGACTGTGGATGAAGCGGGCGCCATGAAGCGGGCGGAGGAGATTCAGAAGAAAATCGACGTCGGAGAGCTGACCGGTCCGCTGGCCGGCGTGCCGGTAGCAATCAAGGATAATATGTGTACCGAGGGAATGCTGACCACCTGCAGTTCGAAGATCCTTTACAATTTCGTTCCCACCTACACGGCGGAGGCGGTATTGAATCTGGAGAAGTCCGGCGCGGTGATCCTGGGCAAGACGAACATGGATGAATTTGCCATGGGAAGTACGACGGAGACGTCAGCCTTCGGCGTGACGAGGAATCCATGGAACCCGGAGCATGTGCCCGGCGGGTCTTCAGGCGGTTCCTGCGCGGCGGTGGCCGCGAATGAATGTTTCTATGCGCTGGGATCGGACACCGGCGGATCGATCCGCCAGCCCAGTTCCTTCTGCGGCGTGACGGGAATCAAGCCGACCTACGGGACCGTGTCCCGGTACGGGCTGATTGCCTACGGTTCGTCCCTGGATCAGATCGGGCCGATCGCGAAGGACGTGACGGACTGCGCGGCGATCCTGGAGACGATTGCTTCCTATGACCGGAAGGACAGCACGTCGATCCCGCGGGACGACTGCGATTTTACATCCGCGCTGAAGGACGATGTAAAGGGAATGCGGATCGGGATTCCCCGCGACTATCTGGGCGAGGGCCTGGACGGAGAGGTGAAGGCGGCGATCCTTGCGGCGGCAAAGGTTCTGGAGGCGAAGGGCGCTATTGTGGAGGAGTTTGATCTGAGCCTTGTGGAATACGCGATCCCGGCCTACTATGTGATCGCCTCGGCTGAGGCCAGTTCCAATCTGTCCCGGTTCGACGGCGTTAAATACGGCCTGCGCGCGAAGGAATACGAGGGTCTTCACAACATGTACAAGCGCAGCCGTTCCGAGGGCTTCGGACCGGAGGTGAAACGGCGCATCATGCTGGGTTCCTTCGTTTTAAGCTCCGGTTACTACGACGCGTATTATCTGAAGGCGCTGCGGACAAAGGCGCTGATCAAGAAGGCATTTGACAAGGCGTTTGAGAAATATGACGTGATCCTGGGGCCGGCCTCGCCGTCTACGGCGCCGAAGCTGGGCGAGTCGCTATCCGATCCGCTGAAAATGTATCTGGGCGACATTTACACGATTTCCGTGAACCTGGCGGGACTGCCTGGCATGACGGTGCCTTGCGGAAAGGATTCAAAGGGACTGCCCATCGGGCTGCAGCTGATCGGGGACTGTTTTAAGGAGAAGAATATTATCCGCGCAGGCTATGCGTTCGAGCAGAGCCGGACGTATGAGAGCCCGGAGATTGCCAGGAATGCGCAGGCGGATGGAATGTCGGGAGATATCGCAGGCTGCACCGCGGCCAATGCGGCGGGAAGCAGAACAGGCAGCTTCGCGGATATTGTGACGGAAGGCAGAACAGGCAGCACTGCGGATATAATGTCGGAAGGTAATGCAGGCGGCACCGCGGAAAGCACCGGAAAGGAGGCGCGTTAGCATGACGAAGCAGTACGAGACCGTGATCGGTCTGGAAGTCCATGTGGAGCTGGCGACGAAGACGAAGATCTTCTGCGGCTGTTCCACGGCCTTCGGCGGCGCGCCGAATACCCATACATGCCCGGTCTGCACCGGTATGCCGGGGTCGCTCCCGGTGCTCAATAAGCAGGTGGTGGAGTACGCCCTGGCCGTGGGCCTGGCTACCAACTGCGGTATTAATCAATATTGTAAATTCGACCGGAAGAATTATTTCTATCCGGATAACCCGCAGAACTACCAGATCTCTCAGCTGTATCTGCCGATCTGCCACGACGGCTGGGTGGAGATCGAGACGGCGGCGGGAACGAAGAAGATCGGTATCCACGAGATCCATATGGAGGAGGACGCCGGAAAACTCATCCATGACGAGTGGGAAGACTGTTCCCTGGTAGATTACAACCGCAGCGGCGTACCGCTCATTGAGATCGTGTCGGAGCCGGATATGCGCAGCGCGGACGAGGTCATTGCCTATCTGGAAAAGCTCCGTCTGATCATCCAGTATCTGGGCGCGTCCGACTGTAAGCTGCAGGAGGGCTCCATGCGCGCCGACGTGAACCTTTCCGTCCGCGAAGTGGGGGCTTCTCAGTTCGGCACCAGGACCGAGATGAAGAACCTGAATTCTTTTAAGGCGATTGCCAGGGCTATCGAGGGGGAGCGGAAACGCCAGATAGAGCTTTTGGAGGAAGGCAAAAAGGTGATCCAGGAGACGCGGCGCTGGGACGACAATAAGGAATCCTCCCACGCGATGCGTTCCAAGGAGGACGCCCAGGACTACCGGTATTTCCCGGATCCGGATCTGACGCCGGTGGTGATCAGCGACGAGTGGCTGCAGGCGGTCCGCGACCGGCAGCCGGAGCTGCGCACGGAGAAGCTTGCACGTTATCAGGCGGAATTCCAGCTTCCGCGCTACGACGCGGAGATCCTGACGGGCTCCAAGCATCTGGCGGATATCTTCGAGGCGACTGTGGCGCTCTGCGGCAGGCCGAAGGAGGTGTCCAACTGGCTGATGGTGGAGGCCATGCGGCTCCTCAAGGAGAAGGAGCAGGATCCGGAGGATCTGGCATTTTCCCCGGAGAACCTGGCGAAGCTGATCGGTCTGGTGGAAAAGAATACGATCAACCGGACGGTGGCCAAGACGGTGTTTGAGGAGATCTTTGCTAACGACACGGATCCGGAGAAATATGTGGCTGAGAAGGGGCTTGCCATGGTCAGCGACGAAGGCGCGCTGCGTAAGGCCGTCGAGGAGGTCATCGCGGCCAATCCCCAGTCGGTGGAGGATTATAAGAACGGCAAGCAGAAGGCCATGGGCTTCCTGGTGGGACAGACCATGCGGGCGATGAAAGGCAAGGCGGACCCGGCCAAGGTGAACCAGATCGTGCGGGAACTGCTGGCGGAAGCGTGAGCTGGTAGGAACGTCACGAACTGTCCGGAAGCGTAAGCTGGAATGACTGCCGCGAACTGCCCGGCAGAGTAAGCCGGAAGAACCGCCGCGAACTGCCCGGAAGTATGAGCCGGGACGCGCGTGTGAAGGCCGCCTGCAGCGTAAACCGGGCCGGCCGCGCGGAAACTGCGGCCCCGGCCGGGCTGGAGGTTGACAAACCGAAGACATTTACGATATAGTATGTGGAAACAGAAGGAGGATATCATATATGAAGCCATATGCGGAAATGACGAAAGAAGAACTGACAGCGCTCCGCGCGGAGCTGAAGGCTGCATACAAAGATTACCAGAGCCAGGATCTGCGTCTGGACATGTCCAGAGGCAAGCCCAGTATCGAGCAGCTGGATCTGTCCATGGGCATGATGGACGTGCTGGGAAGCGATTCGGATCTGACCTGCGACGACGGCACCGACTGCCGTAATTACGGCGTGCTGGACGGCATCAGCGAGGCCAAGGAGCTTCTGGCCGATATGATGGAGGTCCGCCCGGAGCAGATCATCATTTACGGCAACTCCAGCTTGAATGTCATGTTCGATACCATGTCCCGTTCCATGACCCACGGCGTCATGGGCAACACCCCCTGGTGCAAGCTGGACAAGGTGAAGTTCCTCTGCCCGGTGCCGGGTTACGACCGTCATTTCGCGATGACTGAATATTTCGGCATCGAGATGATCAATGTGCCGATGGATGAGAACGGACCGGATATGGACATGGTGGAGGAGCTGGTGGCAAATGACGACTCCATCAAGGGAATCTGGTGCGTGCCCAAGTATTCCAACCCGACCGGAATTTCCTACTCCGACGATACGGTCCGCCGTTTCGCGAGACTGGAGCCGGCGGCGCCGGATTTCAGGATCTACTGGGACAACGCCTACACGGTGCATCATCTCTACGATATGGGCCAGGACCATCTGCTGGAGATCCTGGCGGAGTGTAAGCGGGCCGGCAATCCGGATCTGGCCATCAAGTTCGCATCTACTTCGAAGATCAGTTTCCCGGGCTCCGGAATCGCGGCCCTGGCGGCGTCGGAGAATAACCTGGTGGATATCAAGAAACAGCTGAAATTCCAGACCATCGGCCATGACAAGGTGAACCAGCTGCGCCATGTGCGGTATTTTAAGGACATCCACGGCATGGTGGAGCATATGCGCAGGCACGCCGATATCATGCGGCCCAAGTTCGAGGCGGTGGAGGAGATCCTGGACCGGGAGCTCGGCGGTCTCGGCATCGGGACCTGGACTAAGCCCAGGGGAGGCTATTTCATTTCCTTCGATTCGATGGACGGCTGCGCGAAGGACATCGTGGCTCGCTGCAAGAAGGCCGGGCTTGTGATGACCGGCGCCGGGGCGACATACCCCTACGGAAAGGATCCCCACGATTCCAACATACGCATCGCGCCGTCCTATCCGCCGCTGGATGATCTGAAGGAGGCCATGCAGCTGTTCGCCCTTTGCGTCAAGCTGGTGAGCGTGGATAAGCTGTTGGCGGGGATGCAGTAAGAAGTTTAAGAAAGAGGGGCTGCGCAGGCACCCCTCTTTTGCAGTTTCGATGCACGCAGGGCGCCAGTGACGCCCTGCGCGTATTCTGAATCAAAAATCTGTCCCGTTACGGCAGGTACGCCGCCATCGGTCCGTAATACATATTGGCGTGCATGGTAAACGAATATGCTATCTGCATCCAGCAGAGCAGGATCCCGATCATGATTCCCGGAACATAGGGATTCCCGCACTTCTTAAACAGTCTGCGGATCAGGATCACGGCGACCGGGAAAACAGGGATCGCGTTGATCGTATAGGTGTAGGTATAGGTGGAGCCGAAGACAAAGGGCTTTACCCCATTCTTCATGTACAGGGAATAACCGATCACGGTGATGAACAGGGCAGGAACGGTGTTCATGGCCGCGAAGAACAGGTCGTTGGCCCATTCCGGTTCATTGGCGATCCGGCAGTGGTAGGCGCTGTTGACCGCGATGGACACCGCCAGACCGAAGACCAGGTAGGCGGGCAGGTAGGCGAAGAATACCTTCAGGTTCTCTGCCGGGATATTCTTAAGTCCCCAGAAGTAGTACCGGAAGTCCACGGCGAAGAACCGGTTTGCCGCGGCCACGACCGCAAATACGATCCCGCAGCCCAGGACGGCGGCCAGGACGCTTTTGATCAGGCCCGCCGCGGAAATCTTAAGCCCCCAGCCTGCCATGGATGCTCCGCTCTTACGGCCGTAAAGGGCGTAGGAAACGAAGGACGTAATGAGCATGAACAGGCCGTTTAATAACGCCCACAGGCTGTAGATATTGGTCGTCTGCTGGGCGAAGACAGTGTGGCAGCAGTAGCCGAAGCCCATCATGAAGATCCCGGTAATACTTAAGAAGGCGAACACACAGTTCAGAATAGTCAGGACCCAGAACAGGACCCGGCCCCGTACGTCCGCCGGAGCGGGGCGGAGTACGGCCGCTTCCTCATTGCGGATGTCTGCGAAGAAGCGAAGCTTCATCAGGCAGGCGACGAAGGAAACGCAGCAGGACAGTACTCCCAGAAGTCCCAGGAGATTGCACGCGATCAGGTAGGGATAACGCTGGCTGCTTCCGACGATATAGTTGGGCGCTTCAAATGTGTCCTGGAAGAAATCGCAGACAGCCGCCAGTGCGTTGATGCCGCCCTGGGGCTTCGGATGGATCTCCGAAGCGGCGTTCACGCGGCGGAACGCTTCCCTGCCGGCGATCTGACTCACATAGGTATGGCCGGGGATCACGGCTTCGCCCTCGAACGCATCCGGAGACTGGCCGAACGCGAACAGAGACTTTGCGCTTTCGGAGCTTAGCCACTGCCGCACAGGCAGAGGCTGGCCGTCCGGTCCTTCCCCGCGGAAATAAACGTGGTCGTACCGGGTATAGTAGATACCGAAATCCCGGGAACCGTAGAGATTCGTCCAGTTGCCCTCGGCATCCTTAAAGAAGGGATCGGAGGACACCAGATAGATGGCGGAAATGGTCTGGCCGCCTTCCTGATTGTCCAGAACGACGCAGTTATTGGACGCCTGGCCTCCGGCGGAATGGCCCGCGACGCCGATCTGCGTCTGATCCACATAGGCCAGGCTTCTGGCGTAACGCACGGCCGCGTAGGCGCCGGAAGCGTCGTTGACCTGGGGCGGCGCCAGAAATATTTCCGGACCGGTGATCTCCGAGCCGCCGTGGTTGAGCATGTCCGGCATGAGGACGACGAAGCCTCTCCGCGCCAGTTCCAGTCCGTACTGGGCGTAGCTCTCCTTATTGACGGTAAGACCGTGGGTAAATATGACCGCCGGCGCCGGATGGTTCTCATCGGCTGATTCCGGGCGGAAGATGCGCGCCGTCAGGCGGCTGCCGGCCTGCGTATGAAGGGAAACGTCGGAAATATGGATATTTCCCCAGTCGCGAAGGATGCAGGCGGAAAGAAGCGTGAAGAGCAGAGTGAACAGAAGCGAGACAGCAAGTGATTTTTGAGCCGTAAGAGACTCTGCCTTTTTCATAAAAAAGCCCTCCTGTAGTGTGATGTGGTTGTATGATTAGCAGCTGGCTGACCAGGGGGAATGTGAGAGTTATTATAGGAAACAGACCGAAAAGTGTCAACAAGATTCAAACACTTTATATTATTGTGAAAGAATTGAAAGGGGCCGTTGCAAAATAGATGAGTAATCACCTATGGAGCAGCGGCTCCACTTTTTTGCCAGAAAACAGAAAACG
>CANPZZ010000077.1 GCA_947589125.1 uncultured Lachnospiraceae bacterium | reverse complement strand
CTGCGCCGCAATCCGACCACCAGCGTGGTGGCGGAGCAGAACGGCCGGATCGTCGGCTCCATCATGTGCGGCCACGACGGACGGACAGCCTGTTTCTACCATGTCTGCGTGGAGAAAAGCTACCGCAAGCATGGCGTAGGCTATCAGATGGTGCGCTACGCGGTGCAGGCCCTGCGGGACGAGGGAATCAGCAAGGTGACGCTGATCGCGTTCAAGAGAAATGAGATCGGCAACGCCTTCTGGCGGTCGCTGGGATGGACCGAGCGGGAGGATGTGAACGTGTACGACCTGGTGCTGAACGAGGAGAATATTACGAGGTTTGTGGATTGAGGAGGGAAAAATAATGCTGGAATTTCGGTATGATACGCAGCTTCTGATCGAAGGAGAAGATCTGGACGAGGACGAGATCAGCGATTATTTCACGGAGCATTTCAAGGGCGACTGCCTGCTGGCCGTGGGCGACGAGGAACTGGTGAAGATCCATTTTCACACGAATGAGCCCTGGAAGGTGCTGGAATACTGCGCCTCGCTGGGCGAGATCCATGATATCGTGATCGAGGATATGGACCGGCAGTCGAGAGGGCTGAAGGGCTGACGGGCCGGGGAAGCAGGGACAACAGATGTCCGTACGAAGTGAGGACAAAATACCGGATCGAACCGTGCGCATCCCCCGGAGGGAACATGTCCGGAGGACATGGTATAATCTCGACAGAGATTATACCCGCGCCGGTTCGCGCCCGACCATCGGGAGGGCAAACACTGAAGCGAACCGTGCGCATCCCCCGGAGGGAACATGTCCAGAGGACATGGTACAATAACGAGGAAAGTGCCGATGGCGCTTGCGCCAATCAATGTTTGATGAGTATCTACGTCGAGACACGAGTCGAGATAGTAAGGCAGAACAAGAAAAAGGAGACGAATCCATGGCAGAACTGCAATACATAGAAGGCGGCGTCACCGCCGCCAAAGGTTTTCAGTCGGCGGCCGCGGCGGCGGGCATCAAATATAAGGACCGGACGGACATGGCCCTGATCTACAGCGAGAAGCCCTGCGCAGCGGCGGGCACATTTACGACCAATATCGTGAAGGCGGCTCCGGTCAAATGGGACCAGGAGATCGTATACCATGCGCCCGCGGCCCAGGCGGTCGTCATTAACGCGGGCATCGCCAACGCCTGCACCGGCGCGGAGGGCTACGGCTACTGCAAAGCCACGGCCGACGCGGCGTCTGAGATCCTGGGCGTGGCGCCGGACGCGGTCCTGGTGGCGTCCACCGGCGTCATAGGCATGCAGCTTCCCATTGACCGGATCGTGAAAGGCGTGAAAATGATGGCGCCGCAGCTTGACGGCAGCATCGCGGCCGGCACCGCCTCCGCGAAGGCCATCATGACCACCGACACGAAGAAGAAAGAAGTAGCTGTCCAGGCAGAGATCGGAGGCGCGGTCGTGACCATCGGCGGCATGTGCAAGGGCTCCGGTATGATCCACCCCAATATGTGTACGATGCTGTGCTTTGTGACCACCGACGCGGCCATTTCCAAAGAACTTCTGCAGGAGGCCCTCAGCGAGGACATTCAGGACACCTTCAACATGGTCTCCGTGGACGGCGACACATCCACCAACGACACGGTTCTCCTGCTGGCCAACGGCATGGCGGGCAACGCGCCGATCACCGAAAAAGGCGCGGATTACGAGACCTTCAAGGCCGCTCTTCACTATGTCAATGAAACCCTGGCGAAGAAGATCGCCGGCGACGGCGAAGGCTGCACGGCCCTCTTCGAGGTAAAGATCGTCGGCGCCGAGACAAAAGCCCAGGCAGTAACGCTTGCCAAATCAGTGATCACGTCGAACCTGACCAAGGCCGCTATCTTTGGCCACGACGCCAACTGGGGCCGCATCCTCTGCGCCATGGGCTATTCCGGCGCCCAGTTTGATCCCGAGAAAGTAGACCTCTATTTCCAGAGCACCGCCGGCCGTCTCCAGATCATTGAAAACGGCGTCGCGACAGACTACAGCGAAGAAGAAGCCACGAAGATTCTCTCCGAGCCCGAGGTAACCGCCATCGCCGACATCAAGATGGGAGACGCCGCCGCCACTGCATGGGGCTGCGATCTCACTTTTGATTATGTGAAGATCAACGCCGATTACCGCTCCTGAAACGCGGCGCGGACCTTTCACGACTTCATTTAGCAAGCAAAAAACCTATTATAGTCATCACAAGCACAGAAAGAGGTTACAGGATATGGATTTAGATCAAAACATCATGCAAAAAGCCGCCGTCCTCGTCGAGGCGCTCCCCTACATCCAGCGCTTCAACCGCAAGATCATCGTCGTCAAATACGGCGGCAGCGCCATGGTCGACGAAGAACTGAAGCGCTGCGTCATCCAGGACGTGGTCCTTCTAAAGCTGGTCGGTTTCAAGCCGATCATCGTCCATGGCGGCGGCAAGGAGATCAGCAAATGGGTGAACAAGGTAGGCATGGAACCCCATTTCGTAAACGGCCTGCGCGTGACCGACGAAGCCACGATGGAGATTGCCGAGATGGTGCTGAATAAAGTGAACAAGAGCCTGGTCCAGCTGGTCAACGAGCTTGGCGTCAAGGCCGTCGGCATCAGCGGCAAGGACGGCATGATGCTGAAATGCGACAAGAAATACGCCGGCGGCGAGGACATCGGCTTCGTCGGCGAGATCAGGGAAGTGAACCCGAAGGTGATATACGATCTGCTGGAAAAGGATTTCCTGCCGATCATCTGTCCCATCGGCTACGACGACAATTACCTCAGCTACAACATCAACGCCGACGACGCGGCCTGCGCAATCGCCAAGGCGGTAAAGGCGGAGAAGCTGGCCTTTCTGACGGACGTGGAAGGGCTGTACCGGGATTTCAGCGACAAGAGCACGCTGATCTCGGAACTTCTGGTGGACGACGCGCAGAAATTCGTGGACAGCGGCGCCCTGGGCGGCGGTATGCTTCCGAAGCTGCAGAACTGCGTGGACGCGATCCGGGAGGGCGTGTCGCGGGTGCATATCCTGGACGGACGGATCCCCCACTGCCTGCTGCTGGAGATCTTTACGAACCGCGGAATCGGAACCGCTATTCTCAACTCCAAGGAAGAGCGGTATTTCCATCCGGAGGAGAAGCTGGAGGGAGGTGCGGCGCAATGAGCGCATTTGACGATACAAAACAGACCATAGAGAAGGCAGAGCAGATCCTTTACAAGACCTACAACCGCTTCCCGGTGATCTTCGACCACGGGAAAGGCGTGTTCCTCTATGACACGGAAGGAAAGGAATATCTGGATTTCGGCGCAGGCATCGCGGTCTGCGGCTTAGGCTACAACGACCCGGAATACACGGCGGCGCTTGAAAACCAGGCGGGGAAGCTTCTGCACATTTCCAATCTGTTCTATAACCAGCCGGCCATCGACGCCGGGGAAAAACTCCTGGCGGCCTCGCAGATGGACCGCGTATTCTTCACCAACAGCGGCACGGAAGCTATCGAGGGAGCGCTTAAGATCGCCAAGCGGTACGCCTATAACCGTGACGGCCACGGCGGCCATGAGATCATCGCGATGAAGCATTCGTTCCACGGCCGCAGCCTGGGCGCGCTGTCCGTGACCGGCAACGATCATTATCAGGAGCCGTTTGCGCCGCTGCTTCCGGGCATCCGGTTCGCGGAGTTTAACGATCTGGACAGCGTAAAGGCGCTGGTGAATGAAAATACCTGCGCCGTCATCATGGAGACGATCCAGGGCGAGGGCGGCATTTACCCGGCTACGGAGGAGTTCCTTAAGGGCGTCCGCGCCATCTGCGATGAGCACGATATGCTGCTGATCCTGGACGAGATCCAGTGCGGCATGGGACGCAGCGGCGAAATGTTCGCATGGCAGAGTTACGGCGTGAAGCCGGACGTGATGACCGTGGCGAAGGCCCTGGGAAATGGCGTACCGATCGGCGCGTTTTTGGCCTGCGGCCGGGCGGCCACAGCCATGGTGCCGGGGGACCACGGAACCACCTACGGCGGCAATCCGCTGGTCTGCGCGGCGGCGGACAAGGTGCTGGAGATCTTCGGGACGAGGGAGATCGTGGCTCACGTACGGCAGGTGGGCGATTATCTGTGGAAGAAGCTGGATGAGTTTACCGCGAAGCACGGCTGCGTCGTGGATCACCGCGGCAGAGGCCTGATTCAGGGACTGGAATTTGACCGGCCGGTGGCGCCCATTGTCAGCAAGGCGCTTCTGGAGAATCAGTTGGTGCTTATAAGCGCCGGCGCCAATATCATCCGGTTCGTGCCGCCGCTTGTGATTACAGAAGAAGACGTGGACTGGATGATCGAGAAGCTGGAGAAGTCGCTGTAAATTTTTGGAGAGGAGATCCTATGTCTGATATGCTGACAATTACAAGAGAACATGTGTCGGGGATCCTGACGAAAGACGCCGCGCCCGCGGCGTTTTGCGGAGATGGGGATACGGTGATTTTCGAGACAAGAGACTGTTATGACGACGCGGTGGTGAGTGAGGGACGGCCGCTGGGAGACAAGGCGGACCCGATCGAGAACCCGGCTACCGGTCCGCTGTATGTCGAGGGTGCTGAGCCCGGCGACGTGCTGAAGGTGGAGGTCCTGGACATCCGGCTGCGGGACTGGGGCGTTATGCGCTCCTCGACCATGTGCGGCGTGTTCCATGAGGATTTTACAGAGCGGACGGCGCGGATCTTCCCAATCTATGACGGAGAGGCAGATGAAGCCAGAAGATCCGGCGATGCGGCAGGCTTCAAGGAAACCGGCAGTGCGGCAGGCGTCAAGGAAGCCGGCAGTGCGGCAGGCAGAGGCAGCGGCATTGATGACGACAGATATTGTGCAGCAGCCGGCCTCGGCGGCGCGAAGCAGTCCGCTGTTTCTGAAACCGCGCCGGCGCAATACATTAAATTTGACGACAAACTGACGATCCCTCTGGATCCGATGATCGGCGTGATCGGAACGGCTCCCGCCGGCGACGGCATTACTACCGATACGCCCGAGAGCCACGGCGGCAACATGGACTGCCATAAGATCGTGAAGGGTTCCACCCTCTATCTGCCTGTCAACGCGCCGGGAGGCCTTCTTTCCATGGGCGACCTTCACGCGCTCATGGGCGACGGCGAGGTGTTCATCTGCGGTCTGGAGATCGCGGGCTGGGTAACGGTCCGCGTAAGCGTGGTCAAAGGGGAGGCGGCCGCGATGCTTCCGACCCCGTTTCTGGCCTGCCGCGGCCGGGTGATGACGATCCAGTCCGCGGAGACTCTGGACAAGGCCGGTGATATGGCCGCAAAAGCCATGAAGGAGTTTGTGAAAAAGGCCATCGGCAAAGACAATTTTGAGGCGGGGATGCTTATGTCCCTGCTTTCGGATATGGCTGTCTGCCAGGTGGTGGATCCTCTCAGGACTGTGCGGGTGGAGTTCCCTGCCGATGTTCTTGAAACGTATGGATACCGTCTGCCTTAGATAAGCGGTCTTAGATAAGTCTGCTTCAGACAGTTTTCTTTACTATACATTTTAATTAAGTCGTGTTATAATATTTTTGATCGTTTTCCTGCCGTGCGGGGGGAGAAAGAAAGCGCGCGGGATATATGATAGAATAACAGATTTGGAGGATACTCCGAATGAATAAAAAGACAGCCAGGTTTCTGATCGCCAGCATTGTGCTGGTGGCCGTGCTCTGTGTGTTTATCTTTGCTTATCAGACGGAATATATGAATAAAAAGAGCGCACAGACGATCAGCGAGATCGGCGAGATCTATATGTCTGGCTTAAGCGAGCGGGCTGCGGCTCATTTCCAGACGACCGTGGAACTGAGGATGTCCCAGGTGGCTGCGCTGGTGGATTCCGTTTCTCCCGACAGCAGCGCCAGCGACCGCTCGATCCGCGTATCCTTAAATTATCATGCCAGAGCCAGGGGATTTGATCATCTGGCTTTTTATGGAGCCGACGGAACTTTCGATATGCTTTACGGAGATCTGGTGGAGGTGTCGGGAAAGGACGGTTTCTTTGATTCGCTGACGAAGGGTGAAGAAAAGATGGCCGTGGGCTACGACAGCGCCGGCGAGGAAGTACTGATCATGGGAATCCCGGCAGCCTATACCATGGAGAATGGGGAGAAGAGCATTGCTCTGGTGGCAGCGCTGCCTGTTTCCTATATCAGCGAAACGCTGTCCTTAAATTCCGGTGATACCAAGATCTACTATTTCATCGTCCGCAGGGATGGAAGCTTCATCCTGCGGGATGTCGGTGTTGAGGATGAAACGTATTACGACCGGGTGCGGACCCGGTATGAGAGCATCGGCGGCAAAACTGCCGACGAGTATCTGACCCAGCTTAACGCGGCTATGGATGCGCGGGAGAATTATACGACAGAATTCGTGATAAACGGTGAACGGCGTTTCCTGTACTGCAGTCCGCTGGCCTATTCTGAGTGGTACCTGATGCTGTTCATGCCTTACGGCGCGCTGGACGAGGCAGTGAACAGCCTGGGCAGTTTCTGGGGCCAGGTGGCCAGAACCGGCTGCGTGGTTCTGCTGGTCGCCATGCTTCTGCTGTTTTCCTGCTATTACTATATGATGCACAAGCAGATGAAGGAGAACGAGCAGGCCAGGCGGGCTGCGGAACAGGCGAATAAGGCCAAGAGCGAATTCCTTTCCAATATGAGCCATGATATCCGAACGCCTATGAACGGCATCGTGGGTATGACGGCGGTGGCGCTGGCCAATCTGGATAATCCGCAGCAGGTCCAGAACTGCCTGATGAAGATATCCCTGTCCAGCAAACACCTGCTGGGACTGATCAATGATATTCTGGATATGTCCAAGATCGAAAGCGGCAAGATGAAGCTGGTGAGCGAGCCGGTGTCGCTTAAGGAAATGCTGGAGGGCATCACGAATATCGTCCAGCCGCAGGTGAATGTAAAGAAGCAGACCTTCGAAGTGATCGCCGACGATCTGTACGCGGGCCATGTGCTCAGCGACAGCGTGCGTCTGAACCAGGTCCTTTTGAATCTTCTTGGCAACGCGGTCAAATTTACGCCCGACGAAGGATCGATCCGGCTTAAGCTGGTTGAGGAGATTTCTCCGAGGGGAAATGATTACGTGCGCCTTCATATGTATGTGACGGACACCGGCATCGGCATGACGCCGGAGTTCCAGGCCAAAGTATTCGAATCGTTCATGCGTGAGGACAACGCCCGCGTCCAGAAGACGGAGGGCGCCGGTCTGGGCATGGCGATTACCAAATATATTGTGGACGCCATGGGCGGTGCCATCGAGGTGGCCAGCGAAGTCGGGAAAGGAACGGAGTTCCATGTAACGCTGGATCTTCAGAAAGTGGATGAACCGGAGATGGAGGTTCAGGAGGAGAGCGGGACAGAGAACGACGGCGAACTGATCGGAAAGAGGATCCTTCTGGCGGAGGATAACGACCTGAACTGGGAGATCGCCCAGGAACTGCTGTCCGGTTTGGGACTGGAACTGGAATGGGCTGAGGACGGCCAGATATGTCTTGATAAATTCCAGGCGTCGCCGGCGGGCTATTATGACGCGATCCTCATGGATATCCGTATGCCGAAGATGAACGGTTATGAGGCGACTATGGCGATCCGGGCGCTTGACAGGGAGGATGCGGCGTCGGTTCCGATCATCGCTATGAGCGCGGACGCTTTTGAGGAGGATATCCGCAGGTGTATGGAGAGCGGCATGAACGCCCATGTGGCGAAGCCCATCGATATGAAAGAGGTTACGAAGACGCTTCGTAAATTTATATAGTGCTGTCAGCGGCCTGTGTATAATATGGGGGAATCGCGTGCCGGCGGTCTGCTGCTAAAAAGGAAGGATTATTTTAAATGCCTGGCACATAGCTAAAGATTGGCTGTGGGTAATTAACGCTTGCTGCAAAGGTTACAAGGTTATACCGGCATGGCTGACAGGAAATCATGAGGAGATGACGGATAATGAGGAGAAGAACAGCGTGGATGGCAGCGGTCTGCCTTCTGGCGGCGTGTGTGCTCGGTGCATGTTCCGGCGGTAATGGGAATGGCGGCAGTACAGCACAGGAAGGCGCCGGAAGTCCGGCAGGGGATGCGCAGATTTCAGGCGGTCAGAACCAGGACAGTCAGGGAACGAATGGTGAGAGCGGTCAGACTGATGTTTCCGGCAGTGCGAATGGAAACGACGCGGCGGAGAAAGTGGAACTGACGTTATGGACCTATCCAGTGGGCAACTGGGGCAGTCAGAGTTCGGTGTCCAGCCTGCTTTCCGGTTTTCACCGGGAATATCCTCAGTACCATATAACGGTCAAATGTCTGGATTATACGACGGGCGACGCGGAGATCGAGGAGGCGATCGAGTTCGGGCAGCTTCCGGACCTGGTGCTGGAGGGCCCGGAACGCCTGGTAGCCAACTGGGGCAGCCGCGGGAAGATGGTCGATCTGTCGGATCTGTGGGAGTCGGAGCAGGCGGCGCAGATCTATCCGGAGGTGCGGGAGGCCTGCCATGGCGGCAGCGGAGCCTTTTATGAGTTTCCGGTCTGCATGACGACTCACTGCATGGCGATCAACCGTGAGATGTTTGAGGCGGCGGACGCTATGCAGTATATTGACGAAGAGACCCATACCTGGAGTACAGAGGATTTCGTGAAAGCGGTAGAGGCGCTCTATGCGGCCGGACAGGAGCGGGTCGCTGTGGTCTACTGCGGCGGTCAGGGCGGAGACCAGGGAACCAGGGCGCTGGTGAACAATCTGTACAGCGGTACATTTACCAACGAGGAGCATACGGCTTATACGGTGAACAGCGAGGAGAATGCCAGGGCGCTGACCCTGCTTAAGGATCTGGACGGGATCGAATTCGCGCCGGATCTGGTCGGAGGCGACGAGGTGAATCTCTTCGGCAGCGGGGAGCTTGCCATGGCTTTCTGCTGGAACGTGTCCATGGAGATCCAGCAGATCATCAACAACCAGGACATGAGCTTCGACGCGTTTCCGATGGCGTTTCCGACCGACAGCGGGGCCCCGCAGCTGCAGGGCGGTATCTGGGGATTCGGTATCTTTGACAACGGAGACGAAGCGCATATCGAGGCGGCGAAGGAATTTATCCGCTATATGACGGAGGACGAGACTGAGTATAAGCGTGCGGTCCAGACATCCACCTACTGGCCGGTGCGCGACGTGGAGGGAATCTACGCCAATGACGAGCTGATGACTGAATACGGTATGTTTATGAAATATATGGGCAATTATTATCAGGTAACTCCCGGCTGGGCGGATGTGCGCACGGCCTGGTGGAACATGCTGCAGAAGGTAGGGGAAGGCATGGACGCTGCGGAGGCGCTTGCCGAGTTCGATGAGGCTGCGAAGAAGGCGGCCGCGGGCAGCACTGGCTGACGGCTAAACTTTCTGATGGTCTGAAAGTGTGCGGGAAACTGCATTTGGTTATGTCATGAAAGCATAAGACAAGATGGTATAGAGTTTGGAACAAATGAAGCGGCATGCAGGGGGAATTTTGTCCGGATGTTATGCGAAAATGCTGACACCGGCAGACATTGTATGAGAAGAAAAGGAGAGCGGATGTAAATGACGAAAGAGCAGACAGTAGAACAGTATCTGGAGGTGCTGTCATCGAAGCAGCCGGTACCCGGCGGCGGCGGCGCCTCGGCTCTCGCGGGTGCGCTGGGAAGCGCCCTGGGACTGATGGTAGGGAACCTGACCGTCGGCAAGAAGAAGTACGCCGAAGTGGAAGGGGAAGTAAAAGAGTATATGGAACAGCTTGAGCAGCTGAAGACGGATTTCCTGCGGCTGGCGGATGAGGACGCGGTGGTATTTGCCCCGCTGGCGGCGGCTTACGGACTTCCGACGGAGACGGAGGAGCAGAGAGCGTATAAGGATGCGGTGATGGAGGAAAACCTTCTGCGGGCCAGTCTCGTGCCTCTGTCCGTGATGGAGGCGACGCTTAAGACGATCGCGGTTCTGGAAGAGCTGGAGCAGAAAGGCAGCGTCATGGCGGTCAGCGATGTGGGTGTGGCGGTGCAGTGCGCCCGGACGGCCCTGGCCGGCGCGGTGATGAACGTCTACATCAATACCAAATCCATGAAGGACCGGGACAAGGCGGACGATTTCAATGAGGAAGCTTATCATATGCTGACGTCCGGCATGGCGCGGGCGGACGAGATCTATGAGAAGGTGCTTAAGCGGCTGCAGAACTAGGCTGAAACTGGAGTGAAACTGAGCCTGAAGCAGGATGAAGCTGAGCTGGAAGCAGGTTGGAATCGGGCTGGATGATATAACGTATGAAGGCCGATTATGCGTGTGGAACCAGGGCAGAATACGTGTATCTGATGAACCGGCAGGTGCAGGCGCCTGGCAGATTGAAGAAAAGCAGGAGGTATCAGCATGCAGATATTAAAAGGAGCGGACGTGTCCGCGAAGATCAAGGCGCAGGTGCAGCAGGCGTTATCAGGCCCCGGCCGGAAGACACAGCCGCCGAAGCTTGCCATCGTGCGTGTCGGCGAGAAGCCGGACGATCTGTCCTATGAGCGGGGCGCGATGAAGAAGATGGAGGCCTTCGGCCTGCGGGCGCAGTCCTATGCGTATCCGGCGGACATTTCCGATGACGATTTTAAGGCGGCCTTCCGGGCTGTCAACGAAGATCCGGATGTGGCGGGGATTCTGGTGCTTCTGCCTCTGCCGAAGCAGATCCGGCAGGCGGATATCGCGGCGATGATCGATCCGTCAAAGGATCTGGACGGCATTTCTCCGGTGAACATGGCGAAGGTTTTCGCCGGCGACGAGTCGGGCTTCGCTCCCTGCACGGCGGAAGCGGTGATCGAAGTGCTGAAGGCCAATGAGATTCCGATCGCCGGGAAGCGGGTGACCATCGTGGGCCGCAGCCTGGTGGTGGGGAAGCCCCTGGCTATGCTGATGCTTAAGGAGAACGCTACCGTCACCGTATGCCACACGAAGACCGCGGATCTTAGGGCAGCCTGCCGTCAGGCGGAGATCCTGGTGGCCGCGGCCGGCCGGGCGAAGATGCTTAATGGCGATTACGTGGGCGGCGGCGCCATTGTCATCGACGTGGGCATTAACGCGGATGCCGACGGAAAACTCTGCGGCGATGTGGATCTGGAGTCGGTTCAGGAGAAGGATGCCATGGCCACTCCGGTACCGGGCGGCGTCGGGACCGTGACTACGGCGGTGCTGGCGAAGCATCTGATGCGGGCGGCGGGGAGAATGCATATTGCAAAATCTGTTGAAGAATAATATGAGGTGCAAATATGCCCGATAAGAATTGGCAATTTGAACTTGAAGAATATATCAGACAGGGCGAACCTGAAAGAGCCGAAAAAAGTGGGGCATGGCAAACAGCTATCGGCTTGCAGGCGGTTGACGGACTGAAAACCTCTGATTATTTGCTGGATACCGCAAAGGAACACATCGAGGGTAAAATAACCATCGATGAGGTTCAGAAGCGTATTTACAGCTATTATGAGCAGAGAAC
>CANPZZ010000076.1 GCA_947589125.1 uncultured Lachnospiraceae bacterium | reverse complement strand
TGGCTGGTGAAATAGTTCTTGAAATCGTTGATCAGGGCCACGGTCTTCTCGAACAGGGCTTCATTTTCACAGCGGTTCATCAGAAGGGTCTCCGCGCCGAACATCTCCGGCACCTCCGTCAGGATCGTGGTGCCGCCCTTGCTGATCAGCAGGTCGGAGAACGCGCCCACGGTCGGATTGGCCGTGATGCCGGACAGACCGTCGGAGCCGCCGCATTTCATGCCGATGATCAGCTCGCTGACGTCGATGGGCTCCCTGGAAAATGTCTTCGCGTAATCGGCCAGTTCTTCCACGAGCGCCAGCCCGTCGGCAATCTCGTCGTCCGATTCCTGGGACACCAGGAATTTGACGCGGTGCTCATCGTAAGGGCCGATGTATTTCTTCAGTTCGCCGATGTTGCTGTTCTCGCAGCCCAGGCCCAGGACCAGCACGCCGCCGGCGTTGGGGTGATTGATCAGATCCGCGAGGATCGTGCGGGTGTGCTCCTGGTCGTCGCCCATCTGGGAGCAGCCGTAGGGGTGGGGGAACGCGGCGATGGCTTCGACGCTTCCGCCGACCAGGGACTGGGCCTTCCGCTCGATGGCCGTAGCCACGTTATTCACGCAGCCGACGGTGGGGATGATCCAGATCTCGTTGCGGACGCCCGCCTTGCCGTTCTCACGCCGGTAGCCCTGGAAGAAGCGCTTTTCCGTGGGCTGCAGTTCGACGGCTTTCTTATCGTAAGTATAGGTCAGCAGATCGCCGAGGGCCGTCTTCATGTTGTGGACATGAATCCACTGGCCGGCCTTTACCGGCTCCTTGGTGACGCCGATGGGATAGCCGTATTTGATGACTGGCTCGCCTTCCTTTAGGTCGGCCAGGGCAAATTTATGGCCCTGGGGAATGTCCTCGGCCAGGGTGACGGTTACGCCGCCGACGGAGATCTCCGTCCCGGCGCTTAAGGGGCGCAGGGCGACGGCGACCTTATCGTCGGGATGGATGCGGATAAAAGATTGTTCCATAGGTGATACCTCCTGTGGGAGTTAAGTAATGCAGTGCAAATATAATCTGTATATTGGAATAACTATGTAACTGAGTTGGTCTGCATATCGATGGCGACTGTGCCGTACACAGCATGTATATGTACCGGCGGCCGCTTCGTCGTATATGGAATGTCTGAGCATAAGCCGCTGCTGTACTGAGTCTTGTGCCTGGCATGTCCGTGCATTGGGTCTATACCTGCGCGTCCAGGAAAACACTTACCCGGGAATGGAGATCTTCCCCATGATCGACGCCTTCTTCGCCCCGGTGACGCCGGGCAGAGAATTGACGCGGCCGCGGACGCACAGATCCGCCATCAGAGCAAAAGCGATCGCTTCCTTGGCGTCGCTGTTTTCGCCCAGATCTTCCTGCGTCTTCACAGTGACGCCGTAGGGGGCGAAGCGTTGCGACAGGAAGGAAAGGAGCGTCTGGTTGTAGCTTCCGCCTCCGCCCACGATCAGTTCGCCGGCGCGGTACTTCGGAAGCACATAGCGCTTGTAGGCATCCGCGATGGACCAGGCGGTCAGATCCGTAACAGTAGCCAGCAGATCGGCGGGTGAGAGATCCCCTCCCCGTTCCCTGCTCCATTCCAGGATCTTCTGCGTGTACTGCAGCCCGAACCGTTCCCGGCCCGTACTTTTGGGCAATGGCAGCGTGTAGTATTCGTCCTTTTGGAGAAGCGCCAGCAGTTCCTGGTTTACGGTTCCCTGTGCGGCCATTTCCCCGCCTGCGTCGTAGGTCTTCTCTCCATCTGTCAGGGCGGAGACCGCCGCGTCGATGATCATGTTGCCGGGGCCGGTGTCGAAGGCGTAGACGTCTTCCGGTCCGGCAGCGGCAGGAAGCACGGTCATGTTGCCGATCCCGCCGATATTCTGCAGAAGGATCGTTTCGTCCTCTCTGCGGTAGAGCAGGTATTCGGAAAATGGCACCAGCGGCGCTCCCTGGCCGCCTGCGGCCATATCCGCCACCCGGAAATCCGTGACCGTCAGGACGCCGGTGCGTTCCGCAATGACGGCGCCTTCGCCGATCTGCACCGTGCAGCGGACCGGGTAGCCGTCTTTGTCACAGATCGCCGGTTCATGCCAGATGGTCTGGCCGTGGGAGCCGATCACATCGATCTCCTCCGGCCTGCGGCCTGCCTTCCGGATCACCGAAAGGGCCGCGTCCGCGTAAAGCTCGCCCAACAGGAAATTCATGTAGCCGATCCGGTCCACAGCAGAAGTCTCCGGCCGGAACAGTTCAAAGATCTGACGCCGGACGTTATCCGGAAACGGTTTGTTCTCGAAAGCCAGCAGACGCACTCGCGGCCGGTCAGCATTCCCGGAGATCTCCACCAGGGCGGCGTCGATGCCGTCCACGGAGGTGCCGGACATCATGCCGACGGCCAGACGGGCGGGTTTGTTATTTCCATGCAGGCAGGGCGCCAGTGACGCCCTGTCCGTATTTCCAGGCGAAGAAAGCGCCAGTGACGCTTTCTTCGTATTTAAGTCGCCGAGAATCATGTCGCACAGCCTTTTAATTACAGATCAAATCCGAAATATTTCACCGCGTTGTTATAGCTGATGCCTTCCACGATCTCCTTTAAGGATTTCATGTCCGCCGGATATTCTCCGTTCTCTACCCAGCCGCCGATCAGGTTGCACATGATCCTGCGGAAATACTCATGGCGGGTGTAGGACAGGAAACTTCTGGAGTCGGTCAGCATGCCGATGAAGTTGCCCAGGCAGCCCAGATTCGCGAGGCTTGTCATCTGTTCAGTCATGCCCACTTTATGGTCATTGAACCACCAGGCGGAACCCTGCTGGATGCGTCCGTTTACGCCCGCGCCCTGGAAGCAGCCGATGATCGTGCCGATGGCCGCGTTGTCGTTGGGATTTAAAGAATAAAGGATCGTCTTCGGGATCTCGTTGGTGGCGCTTAACGCGTTCAGGAAATCGGCCGTCTGCGCGGACGGCGCGTAGTCGTTGATGCAGTCAAACCCGGTGTCAGGGCCGAACTGCTCGTACATATAGGCGTTGTTGTCGCGCTTGCAGCCGTAGTGGAGCTGCATGACCCAGCCGCGCTTGTTGTATTCCTTCGCCAGGAATAAGAGTATGGCGGTCTTGTATTTCCGCTGTCCCTCCGCGGAGACCGGCTCGCCGGCCAGCGCCCTGCGCAGGATGTCGTTCACTTCCGCGTCGGTGGCGGGGGCATACATCACATATTCGATACCGTGGTCGGACACGCAGCAGCCGTTGGCGGCGAAATAATCCATGCGGTTTTTGAGGGCGTCCTTTAAGGTACACCAGCATTCCACGTTCACGCCGCTGACCGCGGACAGCTTCTCAATGTAAGCCTTGAAATCCGGCTTCTCGATGTTAACAGCCTTGTCCGGCCTCCAGGCCGGCAGGACCTGTACGTCGAAGGTGTCGTCCGCCGCGATCTTCTGGTGCCATTCCAGCGTATCCACCGGATCGTCGGTAGTGCAGATCAGGGTCACGTTGGACTGCTTAATGATGTTGCGGACGGTCATGGAGTCCTCGTGCAGCTTCGCGTTGCACAGGTTCCAGACTTCCTCGGCGGTGTCGCCGTTTAAGTACCCCTCATAGCCGAAATACCGGCGCAGCTCCAGGTGGCTCCAGTGATACAGCGGGTTGCCGATCAGCTTCGGCAGAGTCTCCGCCCATTTCTGGAACTTCTCGCGGTCGCTGGCATCGCCGGTTATGTACTTCTCTTCCACGCCGTTGGAGCGCATCTGGCGCCATTTGTAATGGTCGCCGCCCAGCCATACCTGGGTGATGTTGTCGAACTTCCGGTTCTCGGCGATCTCCTGCGGATTGATGTGGCAGTGATAGTCCAGAACCGGCATTTTCTCGGCATAATCGTGATACAGCGTCTGCGCCGTTTCGGTGGAAAGCAGAAAGTCCTTGTCCATAAATTGTTTCATGATATACCCCTCCTTGTAAATATTTACATTATAGTATCATTATAGTTGGAATAGTAAGAAAATGCAAGAAATATCATCGCAAAGATGGCCTCAGCGATTTACCTCGCGGACGTGAGTTAACGCCAGCAGGCCGCCGTAACACAGGGACAAAACCCCCGCCTGCAGGGCCGTCCCGAAAAACGCCGGAAGGCGCAGGGCAGATGTCGCCGTGAGAATGCCATTTTCAAAGAAATGCAGCACTCCGATGGAGACAAGCAGAAATGCGGCCGGCCTTACGGCCATTTCCCAGACGTTCCAGTCGAAATCCGCGATCCGTTTGAGAGACCACAGATGCATCAGGGCCAGGAACGCCTCGGAGATCAGCATGCCCCAGAGGTAGGCCAGGATCCCGAAACGGGGGATGCCGAAAAGCACGAAGCCGATCCGCAGAAGCAGCGCCGCCGCGCTCTGGAAAAAGGTGGTCTGTGGCCTGCCCAGGCCGTTTAAGATGCTGCCGGTGGTGGTGGAGAGGTACAAAAACGGACAGAGCCACGCCAGGATCTCCATAAATGCGCCGGCAGAGGCGTCGTGGAAGACGCTGACGCCCAGCTCGCCGCCGAACCGGGTGAAGACGCCGATGCAGAGGATGCCCATATAGAGACTGTAACGAAGAACTCTGGAGATCGTCTGGCGGATGCGCGCCTGCTGACCGGCGGACTGGGCTTCGGATACGGCGGGCAGCAGAAGGACCGCCATGGAGTTGGTGATGGCGGAAGGGAACAGGATGAAGGGCATGGCCATGCCGGTGAGGACGCCGTAGACGCTGAAGGCTTCGGAGGAGGTCAGACCCCAGGCGCACAGACGGCTGGGGATCCAGATGGACTCGGCGCTGGCCAGGATATTTAAGATCAGCCGGTTGCCCATGAGGGGCAGGGCCAGCGCCATGAGGGGAGGCGCGGTCTCGGCGAAGACGGAGAGAAGGAAAGTAAGGCTGTGGCGGGAGGAAACGGAGGCGGTGCCAGCGCCGGGGCTGACGTTCCGCGAGTTGTCGAAACTCGCGCGTATGTCAGCGCTTTGAGCCATGCCGGCACCTGTCGATCGGACCGGGGAAATCCGCCTGGCAGAGGCCGCATCTTTCGGCTGAAAGAACAGAAAGCAGATCATGGTATACAGACACGACGCGATCTCGCCGATCAGATGCCCGGCCACCGCCAGTTCCACCGTGACCGCGCGTCCATTTTCCAGAAGAATATCGGCGATCAGGAAGACGGCCGCCATGCGGATCATTTGCTCCGCGATCTGGGCAAGCGCAGGGACTCTCGTCTTCTGAATGCCGTAGTAGTAGCCGTTAATGCAGGCGTGGACGGCGGAAAACGGCACCGATACCGCCATGAACGGCAGCAGCGCCGCGCACCGGTCTTCCAGCAGGAGATAATGGGCGATAGGCCCCGCGAACGCGAGGATCGCCCAGGCCAGGCCGAGGCTTGCGGTCAGGGAAATGGCCAGGCCCGTGAAGAAGATCCGCTTCCCCTGTCGGACGCCTGCCGCCACAAAGCGGGAGATGGCGGTCTGGATCGAACCGGCGCAGATGCCGAAGCAGATGCCGTAGATGGGATGCACCATATTATAAAGGCCGAGTCCCTCGGCTCCGATAGTGCGGGAAAGGAAGATCCGGTAGAAGAAGCCGAGAACGCGGGTGATGAAACCGGTGGCCGTCAGCAGCAGCGTCCCGGTGATCAGCGTGTGTTTTTTGAAAAAGTCGGTCATGGGAAATGAATCCTGGTGGATGGTGTTATCACAGGATATGTGGAGAGGCGGGAATTCATGCCCGGCGATAGGGGCGGTATGTACCGGAAGAGGAAGAAAGCCGCCGGATATATCGGGATTGCAAAGACCGGCTCGGGACAACGGCACTTTGCCGCGCGTCTGCAGCTGAGATTATAAAAATTTCAGAAGAATCCCTATTGAAATACTAGGAATACTATGTATAATAGAAGGGTAGGCAAAATGCCTGCATTCATGCAGCAGAAAGGCGGATAACACAGATGAAACATGTAATTTATTTGGACAATGCGGCGACGACGAAGACCAGGCCGGAGGTGGCCGAGGCCATGATGCCGTATTTCACGGAGTATTATGGAAACCCATCGTCAATTTATGATTTCTCCAACCCCTGCAAGGAGGCCATCGCCCATTCCAGGGAGACGATCGCTAAGTCTATCGGCGCTAAGACCAATGAGATCTATTTCACAGCCGGCGGCACCGAGTCGGACAACTGGGCCATCAAGGCCACGGCGGAGGCGTATCAGGAGAAAGGAAAGCATATCATTACCAGCAAGATTGAGCACCACGCGGTGCTTCATACCTGCGAATATCTGGAGAAGCGGGGCTTCGAGGTGACCTACCTGGACGTGGACGAGTTCGGCACGGTGAAGCTCGATGAGCTTAAGAAGGCCATCCGGCCCGACACGATCCTGATCTCCATCATGTTCGCCAACAACGAGATCGGAACGATCCAGCCGATCAAAGAGATCGGCGAGATCGCGAAGGAGCACGGCATCCTGTTCCACACGGACGCGGTCCAGGCATACGCCCATGTACCCATCGATGTAAATGAATACCACATCGACATGATGAGCGCCAGCGGCCACAAGCTGAACGGCCCCAAGGGCATTGGCTTCCTTTATATCCGCACCGGCGTCAAGATCCGTTCCTTTGTCCACGGCGGCGCCCAGGAGCGCAAGCGCAGGGGCGGCACGGAGAACGTTCCCGGCATCGTGGGCCTTGGCAAAGCAGCGGAGCTGGCCATGCAGGATATGAAGGAGCGGGCGGAGAAGGAAACATTTCTCCGCGATTATCTGATCGGACGGGTCTTAAAGGAGATCCCCTATGCCCGGCTGAACGGCCATCCGACCAACCGTTTGAGCAACAACGCCAACTTCGCGTTCCAGTTCCTCGAGGGCGAATCCATGCTGATTCTTTTGGATATGGAGGGCGTCTGCGGCTCCAGCGGCTCGGCCTGCACCTCCGGCTCTCTGGATCCGTCCCATGTGCTTCTGGCCATCGGCCTGCCCCACGAGATCGCCCACGGTTCCCTGCGCCTCACCATGAGCGAGGAGAACACGAAGGAGGAAATGGATTTCGTGGTGGAGAAGCTGAAGGCGATCGTGGAGCGGCTCAGGAGCATGTCGCCGCTGTATGAGGATTTTATAAAAAAGAACGGCGCGCGCTGAGCCGGGAGCGCTTTGCGGCGGCGATGACCGGGATACGCCCTGCTCCGGAATCCGGGCAGAAGAGAAGTTACACATCATATGATAACAACACGAAAAGGAGATTCGATTATGTATACAGAGAAAGTCATGGACCATTTTGAACATCCCAGAAATGTGGGCGAGATCGAGAATCCCAGCGGCATGGGAACCGTCGGCAACGCCAAGTGCGGCGATATCATGCGGATCTATCTGGACATCGACGAGAACCAGATCATCCGTGATGTGAAATTCAAGACCTTCGGCTGCGGCGCCGCGGTGGCGACCAGCAGCATGGCCACCACGATGGTGAAGGGCAAATCCGTACAGGAGGCCATGGAGGTGACCAACAAGGCGGTCATGGAGGCCCTGGACGGGCTGCCGCCGGTGAAAGTCCATTGTTCTCTGCTGGCGGAGGAGGCGATCCACGCGGCGCTGTGGGATTACGCGCAGAAGAACAATATTGAGATCAAAGGCCTTCAGAAACCGAAGTCGGATATCAGCGAAGGGGAAGAGGACGAGGAATACTGATCCGCGGCGGACGAATCGTAAGGAATTTTTCGGCTTGCGCGAACTATCGACATGGTATAGAATAGAAAAGCGGTAATATTGACGCAGGCACCGCGGAGAATACAGCGGCGGAACAGCGGAGGACACGGAAGGTTATCTATGGGCAGGAAGGAAAAGGTCGTCGTCGGAATGTCGGGCGGCGTGGATTCATCGGTGGCGGCGTGGCTGCTTCTTGAACAGGGCTATGACGTGGTAGGCGTTACGATGCAGATCTGGCAGGACGAGGATAACGATACCCAGTCGGCGAACGGCGGGTGCTGCGGGCTGAGCGCCGTAGAGGACGCCAGGCACGTAGCCAGACAGCTTGGCATTCCCTACTATGTGATGAATTTTAAGGATGAATTCAAGACCCATGTCATCGACTATTTCATTGACGAGTATCTCCATGGACGGACGCCGAATCCGTGTATTGCCTGCAACCGTTATGTGAAATGGGAGTCCCTTTTAAAGCGCAGCATGGACATCGGCGCGGATTATATTGCCACAGGCCATTATGCCAGGGTGGAACGGCTCGCGAACGGCCGGTACGCCATCCGCAGTTCCGTGACCGCGGCCAAGGATCAGACTTACGCCCTCTACGGTCTGACGCAGGAGCAGCTTAAGCATACGCTGATGCCGGTGGGCGGTTATCATAAAGAAGAGATTCGCGCCATGGCGGAGCGGCTGAATCTGCCGGTCGCCCATAAGAGGGACAGCCAGGAGATCTGTTTTGTGCCGGATAAGGACTATGCCGGATTTATCAGCCGCAGCACAGGGGAGTGTCCGCCGGCCGGTAATTTCGTGGACAGACAGGGGCGCGTGCTGGGACAGCATAAGGGTATTACCCATTATACGGTCGGCCAGCGCAAGGGCCTGGGGCTTGCCATGGGCCATCCGGTGTTTGTTACGGAACTGCGCCCTGAGACCAATGAAGTGGTCATCGGTGAGGAAGAAGAGGCATTTTCTTCGGAACTGACCTGCAGCCGGTTAAACTGGATGGCGGCAGCAGGGATACAGGATATGCCGCGGAAGGTGTCGGCGAAGATCCGTTACGCCCATAAGGGAGCGCCATGTCAGGCTGAGGAGATCGGTCCGGATCTGGTGAAGGTGCGGTTTGACGAGCCCCAGAGGGCAGTCACGCCGGGGCAGGCGGTCGTATTTTACGATGGAGAGTATGTGCTTGGCGGCGGCACCATATTGTGAGAACTGCGGGAACCGGGGGGACCGCGGGAAGAACCGTGCGGTACGAACAGAGGAAAACTGCGAAAAGAACCGTACGGTACAAACAGAGGAAAACTGCGGAAAACAGCATGATACGAACGGAAGAAAACAGTGGGAGGGCTCATAGAATGGGAGCAGAAGGAAACCGCGGAAGAAAGAACCGGAAGAAGGAGAAGATCCTGGCAGGAAAGACCGCGGCGGTCATCCTGGCATCGCTTTTACTGGCGACAGGCTGCCAGTCCAAATACCAGCCGATCGAGACCAGCGCGGCGCAGCCGGGCAGTTCCTTGCCGCCGGCAGGGACAACCGCGGCAGATAAGGAGCCGGGCGGAGTGATTCAGACAGGTAATACGGGTGTTCCCCAGGGGCCGATTTCTTCGGGGACCGTATCCGGCGGGACGGAAAGCACGTCTGCGGCGCAGGAAACCGAAGCGGCCGGTGCGGAGGCCGGACAGGCCGAGACCGAACCGACGACGCAGGCGGCGCCTGAATTCGCGGCCGCGGATGAGACGGTCTATATTACCGGTAATGACGTGAATGTAAGATCGTCCTGCAGCACGTCCAGCGACGTGGTCGCGACACTGAACAGAGGCGCTTCCGTGAAGCGCACCGGATACAGCGAGGAGTGGAGCCGGGTGGTATATCAGGAGAAAGAATGCTATATTGCGTCACGATATCTGTCGGCTGAAGCGCCGGAGACATTGGCAGCGGCCCAGCCAGTGGCGGCCGAAGGCGAAGTGCGGCTGGATCCGAACTGGAAATACGCGGAATTTTCCAAGATCAATTCCGGCGCGGCCATGCTTTATAAGGCGGAAGGCGCCAACCGCAAGGGTATTACAGTCTGCGTGAATGCCGGTCATGGCACGAAAGGCGGCTCTTCTGTAAAGACTCTCTGCCACCCTGACGGTACCCAGAAAGTGACCGGCGGCAGCACAGCGGCGGGGGCGACTACAGCGGCTGCCGTATCGTCCGGTATGACATTTGCGGACGGCACGGCGGAGCCGAAGGTGACGCTGGCTCTGGCCCTGAAGCTGAAGGCAAAGCTTCTGGCGGCGGGATATGACGTGCTGATGATCCGCGAGAGCGACGACGTCCAGCTGGACAATATCGCCCGCACGGTCATTGCCAATAACGCGGCCAACTGCCATATCGCCCTTCACTGGGATTCGACCACGAATGATAAAGGCGCGTTCTATATGAGCGTTCCCGGCAATTCCGCATACCGGAACATGGAGCCGGTCAAGTCCCACTGGCAGCAGCACAACGCTCTGGGGGAGAGTCTGATCGGCGGTCTTAAGAACGCGGGCGTGAAGATATTCTCTAACGGGGCCATGGAGATGGATCTGACCCAGACGTCCTATTCGACGGTTCCGTCTGTCGATATCGAACTGGGCGACAAGGTTTCCGACCATTCGGACGGAGCGCTGGAGACGCTGGCGGACGGACTGCTGGCGGGAGTGAACGCCTACTTCGGCCAGTAGAGCTGTGAAAGTGTAAAAAAATATTTTTTTGGACTACCCAAACGGAGAAATATCGTGTATAATGCAAAGGTATTCGGAGATGTAGCGAAGCGGCCGTAACGCGGCGCACTCGAAATGCGTTTGTCGGTTCATCCCGGCACAAGGGTTCGAATCCCTTCATCTCCGCTTGGAAGAAAGCCGTTTACGCGGCTTTTTTCCATATATAGTGTAACATATAGAGACGGCGGCCAGTCATACTACGCCGGCAAGCAGGAAGAAACGCCGGCGGCGGATTGTATTTTCATACGAGCAGGGCGCCGGTGATGCTCTGCACGTATTATGCCGGAAGGCAGGGCCCTCGGCGATTGGCCGTCATTATGAAAAAGGAGGTATGAGCAATGAGTTACGGTTTGTGGGAGATTCTTAAAGAATTGAAATCCGATCAGTACGAATGGGTGGAACTGTCCCATTCCCTGAGTAATGAAAGCCCTTACTGGGCGGGCATTCCGGAAGGCTCTGTGGAGCTGGGAAGCGTCTGCTACGACTGGGGGAATCCGATGCTGGACTGCCTGATCCAGACATTCAAATTCCCGGGCCAGTTCGGCACGCATATCGATTTCCCGGGGCATTTTGTGAAGAACAGGGAACTGTCGGAGGCGTACGGTGTGGAGAACATGATCTATCCGCTCTGCGTCATCGATATCACGGCGAAGGTAGCGGAGGATGTTCACTATGCGGCTACGGTAGACGATATTAAGGCGTACGAGGCGCAGTACGGTCCGATCCCGGACGGTGCTTTTGTGGCGCTTTATACCGGCTGGGCGAAGAACTGGCCGGATATGGACGCTCTTTCCGGTATCGCAGAGGATGGAAGCGAGAATTTCCCGGGATGGTCCATGGAGGCGCTTCAGTACATTTATGAGGTGAGGCACGCGGCGGCCAGCGGGCATGAGACGCTGGATACGGACGCGTCGGCACTGGCGGCAGCGGCCGGAGACCTGGCCTGCGAGCGGTATATTCTGGATAAGGGAAAGCTGCAGATCGAGGTGTTGGATAATCTGGATAAGGTGGCTCCCGCCGGGGCGATCCTGATCGCCGCATGGCCGCGGATCGAGGGCGCGACGGGACTTCCGGCCAGAGTGATCGC
>CANPZZ010000075.1 GCA_947589125.1 uncultured Lachnospiraceae bacterium | reverse complement strand
ATCATATTGCCCTGGGGACGCATTCCCGCCGATCCCTGAGGACGCATTCCCGTCGGCGCGTTACCGCCCTGGCCCTGGGGACGCATTCCTGTCGGCGCATTACCGCCCTGGCCCTGGGGACGCATTCCAGTTGGCGCGCCGCTGCCCTGGCCCTGCGGGCGCATTCCTGCCGGTGCGCTGCCGCCCTGGCCCTGCGGGCGCATTCCTGCCGGTGCGCTGCCGCCCTGCCCTTGCGGGCGCATTCCATCACGCCGTCCCTGGTTCTGACCGGGACGCGCCCCTTTCATTGTCTCCGCATTTTGCGGTCTGTAGACCGCAATCAGTTTTTTCTTCGGCGCCGCGCCCTGAGGTGCGCTCTGAGCCGCCGCCGGCTTCTCGTCAGCCGCCCCGGCCGCAGGAGCGCCCTGGCCCGACGCTGCGCTTTTCGCTGCCGCGGAAACACTCTGTCCTGTTACTGTGCTTTTCGCTGCCGCCGGACCACTCTGCCCCGCCGCCGGGCTTTTCGCCGCCGCCGGAACACTCTGCCCCGCTGCCGGGCTTTTCGTCGCCGCCGGACCGCTCTGCCCTGCCGCGGCCGGCTTCTGGACAGGTTTCGCGGCGGCCTTCGGCGGCGCAAGCGCCGCCTTCACGGCATTAGCCTCCGCCTCGCTTATATTGGAGGAATGGGTCTTGCCCGTCACCCCCTGCCCTGCCAGAATATCTAAAACTTCTTTATTGGATTTGCCTAATTCCTTCGCAAACTCACTAATTCTCATACTTACTGCCTCCGATCCTATTCATTTGTTTTACCAACGCGCCGGCGAGTCCTTCGTCCAAAACGGCCAGAGACGCGCGCATCTCCTTGCCGCAGGAACGTCCAAGCTCGTCTTTTCTGCCGAATACACAGATGGGAACCTGATAATAAGTACACATATTGGCAAACATTTTCCTGGTGTTGTCCGACGCCTCTTCCGACACGATCACCAGATACGCCCTGCCGCTCTTGACCGCTTTCTCCGTAGAGAATTCGCCGCTGGCGGTCCTCCCCGCCTTCGTGGCCAGTCCGATCAGATTTAAGGCTTTCTGTCTGTCATCCAATCTGCTCCATCTCCTTTTCCAGAGCCTCGTACACTTCCTTCGGAACCGCCATCTTAAACGATCTCTCAATGCCCCTGCCCTTTACCGCCTTCCGAAAACATTCCATATTCGGGCAGAGATAGGCGCCGCGCCCGTTCTTTCGTCCGGTAGCGTCCAGGATGATCTCCCCGGATTCCGTCTTAAGGATACGTACCATCTCTTTTTTGCTTTTCATCTCCCCGCAGCCGATGCACTGCCGGAGCGGAACTTTTTTCGTACTCACTATCTGCCTCCTGTGATCCGTTCTACAGCTTTCGCCGAATTACTGTGGCATATCCTCGCCCTGGTAATCGGAGTTACCTTCCTGATAGTCGTCCTGATATCCGTCCTGGTACTCTCCCTGATAGTCGGAGTAGCCCTCCTGGTATTCTCCCTCGTAGCCCTCCTGGTAGCCGTAGCCGTCCGCATAACCTTCCTGATCGGCGTCGTAGCTCTCGTACACGCCTTCCTCCATCTGATTCTCCAGGCCCAGTTCCTCGAACAGCCCCGACTCTCTTGCCTGAGTCTCGCTCTTGATATCGATCTTATAACCGGTCAGCTTGGCGGCCAGACGCGCGTTCTGTCCTTCCTTGCCGATCGCCAGGGACAGCTGGTAATCCGGAACGATAACCTGCGCCTCCCTGCTCTCCTCATCCGCAACCACGAAAATGACCTTCGCCGGGCTTAACGCGTTCTCGATCAGGAACGCGGCGTTGTCATCCCAGTTGATGACATCGATCTTCTCGCCCCGCAGCTCCCGCACAACGGAATTAACGCGGGCGCCGTTAAGACCTACGCACGCGCCGACCGGGTCTACGTTAGGATCGTTGGACTTAACCGCGATCTTCGTTCTGGATCCGGCTTCGCGGGCAATGGCCTTGATCTCCACCGTGCCGTCGCGTACCTCGGCCACTTCCAGCTCGAACAGCCTCTTGACCAGATCCGGATGGCTCCTCGATACCGAGATTCTCGGCCCCTTGGGAGTATCCTTGACCTCCAGCACATAGACACGGATACGCTCCGTCGGCTTGAAGACCTCGCCCTTAACCTGTTCGGACTCATTTAAGATCGCGTCCACCTTGCCGAGGTTGATGCTGATATTCTTTCCAAGATACCTCTGAACCACGCCGGGTACGATATCCTTCTCCAGGGCGTACCAGTCGTTATAAAGAACCTTGCGCTCTTCTTCACGGATCTTCTGCAGGATCACGTTCTTCGCGTTCGTGGTGGCGATACGGCCAAATGATTTGGATTCGACCGGAATCTGGACCACGTCGCCGATCTCATAATTGGGACTGATCATTCTCGCGTCCGCCAGACTGATCTGCACCGCCTTCTCCTCCGGATCTACCGTCTCGACGACTGTCTTATCGGCGATCACAGAGAAATCCCCGGTATCCGGATCAATGTTCACATGGATATTATCCGCACGCCCAAAATGATTATTGCACGCGGTCAGAAGGGATTTCTCAATGGCTTCCAGCATACTCGCCTTGCTGATATTCCTCTCCCTTTCCAGAATCTCCAGTGCCTCAATCAGTTCTTTGTTCATCTTTTTATCCTCCAAAACTATTATTTAAAAATCAAACGCCAGCCGCACAAGCGCGATTCCGGCACGTTCAAAGCTTCTGTCGGTTCCGTCCTCCATCGTGACGGTCACCGTGTCTTTATCATAAGCCGCAAGCGTTCCCGCAAATTCCTTCTGTCCGCCGATCGCCTTAAAAAGCCGGATCTCCACATCCTGACCGATGCTTCTTTCGAAATCCTTATCCTTCTTAAGAGGGCGTCCGAGTCCGGGGGAACTGACCTCCAGGATATAGCTGTCGTCAATAAAATCTTCCTGATCCAGCCAGTCGCTCAAGGGCCGGCTGATCATCTCGCAGTCATCCACCGTGATGCCGCCTTCCTTATCGATGTAGGCCCTCAGGTACCAGTTTGCACCTTCCTTTACATATTCCACATCCCACAGCGTAAAACCATGTTCCGCAAGAAGCGGAAGCAGATAGGCCTCTGTTCTGGATTCGTAGGTCTCTCTTTTCGTCATGCTCTCACCGCCTTTCCCGCGCAGCCGCGCATTCATTCTCAAACATGGCGAAACTCTCATCGCCGGTTCCGCCCGCCGCAGAGGCCGGACATGCACTCCTGCGCCTCCTGCCTGTCACCCGCGTAAAATCAAGGAGTGGACTCACGCCCACTCCTTATCCTTCATCCTATTTCATTGTCAAGCGGATTATAGCATCCTTTTCCGGAAAATGCAAGCACTTTTTCGTAAATTATACATTTTATCCGCATAGCATTTCCGGCGCTTTCCGCGTATCCGCCGCGCCAGCTTTTCAGCGTCTTCCGCGTATCTACCCCGTCAGCCCCCGCGACGCAATGGCTCCGGACTCCGCGGAACTCACCGCCTTCGCGTTCGGGTTGGGAGGATACTCCACCACATAGTACTCATAGGCGTTGACCACGACCGTATTCCCATAGGAATCCCTGCGTTTAAACCCTTTTCCGTAATTGGCGTGGACATGTCCATGGATGAAAAGCTTCGGATGGTATTTGTCCATCAGGGCCAGGAAACATTTAAAACCCATATGGGGCAGATCCGGCATGTCGTTCAGATGAAAGGCCGGCGCGTGGGTCACCAGGATATCGATCCCGCCGCGCTTCCACAATTTGAACCGCAGCTTGCGGATCCGCGCCTGCATCTGCTTTTCCGTATACTGGTTGGGCTTGTCGTAGGAATAGCGCATACTGCCGCCAAGTCCCATGATCCGGACACCGTGAAAATCATATACCTTATCCTCGATATCCACGCAGCCCTCCGGCGGACGCTCGATCAGGCGGCCATCGTGATTCCCTTTGATGTACAGTACCGGTGCATGGCACATGGTAGCGAAAAACTCCAGATAGACTGCCGGCAGATCCCCACAGGATATGATCAGGTCAATGCCGCGCAGTTTATCCGGCTCATAGTAATCATATAAGCTTTTCGCCTCCTGGTCCGCCAGCACCAGAATGTTCATGACCCGCTTCCTCCGCTATTCTTCCGTCTCCGATCCGCGGATCCCGCGCAGGATCCGCATATATGAATCCGCACTGTCGGTCACTCGCGCGCATTCTCCACCACGCCCTGCAGGCGCACCAGGCTCTTGGCCTCGTCGTTCAGTTCCGTATACTCCGGGATCCGGCCGATCACATTCTCGGCCAGCCAGTTCATGGACACAATGTCCTCCGGAGACAGCGACTGTCCCTCCTGGCACTGGATCACGCCGTTCTGGGAATAGATCAGTCCGTCAAACGGATGGAAGCTTCCCGCGCGGATCGAACTCTTGAGGAACTCGATCAGGCGGTGGGTTCCGTGAGGAAACTCGCCGGAACAGATCACATCGATCACATCCGCCGACATGCCCCACCAGTAATTGACCGCCTTCTTGCCCTTCGTCACGTCCTTTTCGTCGCTGCCCTTGCAGATCAGGCTCACGATCTGCTCATAGAACTTGCCCCAGTGACAGATCGGCGTCGCGTAATTATACAGACTTCCGTCGTCCATGATCTTGTACAGGCCGTATTCGCGGGAGGCCCGGTTCGGCGTGATCACATCCTCGCCGGATATGTAGCGGACGCCCTGCTCCTCCAGCCGCGCCCTGGCGGCGGCCTCTCTGGTTCTGGACCATTCCAGGTAAACCTTCGTCTCCGGATCGATCATGCGGGCGCCCAGCGCGAACGCGTTGATATTCGCCAGCGTCCCGTAGATCGGATAATCGGCGATATAACCCAGCCTGCCGGTCTTGGACATGGCCGCGGCGATCGCTCCCATCAGGAACTTGGCCTCGTACATTTTGGCGTAATACGTACAGATCGACGAGTAGGACAGGTTGACGGAGCAGTTGTAGATCTTCACCTGGGGATGAAGCAGCGCCAGCCGGGCGCTCTGTTCCGCCATCTGGGGCGCCGTCGTGAAGATCAGGTTGCAGCCGTCGGCGATCGCCTTCTCGATCGCCTCCTCCACCTGGTCGTCATTGTCGACCTGATCGTAGAACTTTGTCACCAGTCTGCCCTTATAGATCTCGTTCAGATGCTGGCGGCCCAGTTCATGGCTGTAGGTCCAGCCGGACGTCTCCGTCGTCTTCGTGTAGATAAAACCGATCTGAAGCTGTTCCGGATCGATGGCTCCGGCCAGAAGCCAGTTCAGAAGCAGCGGCGGTTTATGCCGCGTCTCCTCCACTTCCTTCGGGCTCTCCACCAGCTCCACCTGACGGCCGCTGTCCGCCAGCTTCACCTCTTTCCTGATCTTTACGATATCCCTGGCCATATCCTTCTCGGTCTGGTGGGACACGACCTCGTATTCGAAGATCTCCGTATACATCAGGAAAATATCGCTGCAGTTCAGATTCTCCGCCATCGGGTCCATTTTCTCATAGGCTTTCGAGAAGCGGCTGTAGGTGGAATTAAAGATCATCCGGTCGTCCTCGCTCCAGGGCTCTTTCGGCTTCTTGCCCATCTGCTTCAGCAGACGCGCGTAACCGCCCTCCTTGGTGAACCAGACCTCGCAGTTCTGCGACACCTCATAGAAATCCAGAAACTCATAATACAGCCTGCACTCCAGGCTGTCGTTCTTCTTCGGGAGCATACGGATCACGTCGCCGCGGATGCTGTGCGCGCCAAGGAACTTCATAACGCTGACGCGCTTATTGCCCTCCTGGACGTAAAAATAGTTCATATACTCGTATACCAGTATCGGGTCCTGGATCCCTTCCTCGACCTGGTAATCATAGAGTTCGCTCCATTTGATGGCGAATTCCGACTTCTCTGCCAGTATCGGCATGAAATTCCTGGCAAATGCCTGGGTCCGGCCGGCCGTCTTCGTCCCGACGATCCTGGAAAGAGGGATATCGATGACGCCAAGCGGCACCTCCGACGCGATATCCGAATCCTCAACAATATTGTCAAGCACCGGCAGATAAGGGACTTCGCCCTTCGCCGCTGCGTCCTGATAGCACTTTTTTCCCTGCTTTAACGCTGCCGCGTATTCAAGTGATGACATAAAAACCTCCTGAACTTCTTTTGATCATCTGCTTTAAGCGACCTCAGTATACCACAGGAAGAACTGTTTTGCAAAGTATTTTAATCAGATACCCGATTCAGCGCTTCCCCGATCATTTCCGCGCACTCGCCGGCGATAATATGGTCGTTTTCCGACAGTCCCATCAGAGGCGCCCTCACGCCGCCGATATCCGGTCCGCCCTGAATGCGGAGGATCTCCTTGATCATGGCGTACATATTGCCCTCCCCGGAACACATCTTAGCGATGATCGCGCAGATCCGGTCCTGCAGTTTCATCGCTGCCTTCCACTCTCCCGCATACACCAGCCGGCGCGCCCGCAGGAAAAGCTCCGGCATGGCGCCGTAGGTGCCGCCGATGCCGCCGATGGCGCCGGCCGCCAGTCCTGAGACAAACTGCTCGTCGGGACCGTTGAACACGATCACGCCCTCGCTTCGGAACATCTGGATATCCTGCACCGGCATGGATGAATTCTTTACGCCGATCACGCAGGGGTTCTTCTTCATTTCCTTAAGAAGCGGCATAGTCAGGGCTACGCCCGCAAGCTGCGGGATGTTATAAATAATGAAATCTGTGTCCGGCGCGGCCGCGGAAATATCGTTCCAGTAAGCCGCGATGGCCCTCTCCGGCAGATGGAAATAGATCGGGGGTATCGCCGCGATCGCGTCCACGCCGAGGCTCTGGGCGTGAGCGGCCAGTTCCCGACTGTCCTTCGTGTTGTTGCAGGCCACATGGGCGATGACCGTTACCCGGCCCGCCGCCTCCTCCATCACATTCTCCAGAACCAGTTTCCGCTCCTCCACGCTCTGGTAGATGCACTCACCGGACGAACCGCCTACATAGAGGCCGTTGACTCTCTTACCGATCAGATAGCGGGTCAGTTCCCGCACTGCTTTCGCGCTTACATTCCCTTCCCTGTCGTAGCACGCATAGAACGCCGGGAACACGCCCTGATACTTTTCTGTCTCCATACCAGCTCTCCTTCCTGTCACAGGTCATTTTGTCTGCCGCTTTCCGGCCTGCCGGCAAACCGCGGTTTATCATTTTACAGTTTCCGGATGACATTTTCCGCCATCCATATTATAATCTAATTATACACAAAACACCTGGCTTTTCAAGAAAGGATTCTGAAAATGAGAACACCGCTTAATGAGATCCTCGCCGCCACAAAGGGAAGCATGATCGTGTCCTGCCAGGCTCTGCCTGGAGAACCGCTGTATGACGAAGAACGTTCCCTCATGCCTTATATGGCGCTGGCCGCCAGACAGGCCGGATGCCGCTGTATACGAACCAGCAGCGTCCGGGACATCGCTGCCATCCGCCAGATTACCGGCCTTCCATGCATCGGCCTGATCAAGCGGACCTACGAAGGCTATGACAGCTATATCACCCCCACGATGCGGGAGGTGGATGAACTGGCCGCCGCGGAAGCGGACGTGATCGCTTTAGACTGTACGATGCGCGCCCGCGGCGACGGCTCTGCCATCGATGAATTTCTGAGAGATATCCGCAGGAAGTACCCGGACATTCCGCTGATGGCCGACATTTCCACGCGGGAGGAAGGCGTCCGCGCCTGGGAATGCGGCGTCGATCTGGTTGGGACCACGCTGAGCGGATATACGCCATATTCGCCGCACACGGACGGCCCGGATTACGAGCTGGTGGACGGCCTTGTGAAGGCCCTTCCAATCCCGGTCATTGCCGAGGGGAAGATCCATTATCCGGATCAGGCTGTGAAAATGCTCCGGCTCGGCGCCCACGCGGTAGTGGTAGGCGGCGCGATCACGCGTCCGCTTGAGATCGCGCAGCGGTTCTACGGGGCGATCCGCGGGGCGCGGGATGAATGACGCAGCAGTTTTTGCATCAACAGATCTGTCTTCAGGGGGGGAATGATTTCAATGAAAATACTTGTCTTCGATATCGGCGGAACAGCCATCAAATACGGAATCTGCGAGAACGGACAGTTGACGGACACGTCGGAAGTCCCGACGCAGGCGCGGCTCGGCGGCAGACATATCATGGATGCGGTGATCGAGCTGATTCAGCGTGAGAACAGCCGCCGGACAGTGCCTGTTAATACCGCCGGACCGGCGGCCGGCAACAGCGCGGCCTCCTCCGGCAATGATCTGCGCGCCGGGTTTTGTTTCCATGCAGGCAAGGCGCCAGTGACGCCTTGCCTGCATTTCGACGGCATCGGCATCAGCACCGCCGGACAGGTGAATTCCGAGGAAGGCTCGATCATTTACGCCAATGAAAACATACCGGCCTATACCGGCTTTCAGATCCGCCGGGAACTGGAAGCGCGCTTCCATGTGCCCGTGGCCGTCGAGAATGATGTCAATTCCGCAGCCATCGGCGAGGCCGTCTACGGCGGCGCAAGAGATATTCCCAGCTTCCTCTGCCTGACCTACGGCACCGGCATCGGAGGCGCTATCATCGAAAATAGAGCTGTTTATCACGGTGCCAGCTATTCCGCCGCGGAATTCGGCTCCATCGTGACTCACGCCGGCGCAAAGATTGCCGGCCGCACATTCATGGACGGCTGCTACGAACGCTACGCTTCCGCCGCGGCGCTTGTGAATGCCGCGATGAACTACGATCCCCGGCTGAGCGACGGCCGGAAGATCTTCGACGCCATTGATGATCCCCGGGTCATGCAGATCCTCGACATCTGGATCGACGAAGTCCTGTGCGGCCTTTCGTCGGTCATCCATATCTTCAACCCTTCCTGCGTGATCCTGGGCGGCGGGATCATGTCCCAGCCGCTGATCTTCGAAAAGATCGCCGCCCGCCGCAGACATTTCATCATGCCGAGCTTCGATCATGTACAGATCCGCCCGGCGCTTTTGGGCAACCGGGCGGGAATGCTGGGGATCAATTATCTTGCGGAAGAAAGGATCCGACAGCAGCTTTCTTTTAAATAAGACAGGGCTCAATCTCCGTACCCCAGTCCGAAACCATAATCATATGTGTTTCCTTCCGAATCCACATATGCTTCCATATCCAACGGCACATCCTCACACTGCCGCTCCACAGTCTCCATATCCTTCGGCATCTGCACCGGCAGGCGGCCGTTGGGACTGTAATTTCCAAACACCACATCCAGCACCGCCGCCTTCGAGATCCCGAATTCTGCGACGATACCGTCCGCGGTCTCTTCAAACTCGCTCATCACCATCGGATTATTGACCGTCACGCAGACGATCACCGGCTTATCTCCCATCAGCCTGCGGCACTCCAGAATATTGTCCAGATCCGCCTCGTTATAGGCTGTATTCGTCTTGCCCAGATAGCTTCGGTTGGTAAATGTCTCCCTGGGATCGCCGCCGGCAATGCTGACCGGCCGGGCCGCCGCGGCCGTATAGGGCCGGTACTGCAGCGTGATCGGCAGGTATCCGCTGCCGCTGTTTGCCGCGTCCTCCGCCGAATAGGGATTGCAGGACGGGCTCTCCACGAAGACCAGCGCCGCGTCCGCATCCGCCGGATCGTCCACCCTCTGTCCGAACTGCGCGGGAAGGCCGTCCGGCAGCGGATCTTCCGTATGGGCCGGAATGTCTATGCGGAAAAATGCCTTCGACGCCCGGATGCTGCGGTTAGGCACATATACTTTTATGCCCTTCTTCAGAGGAAGTACCGTCCCGCCGGTATCCGCGGACTTCCGGTTCTTAAGAAGCACCACAGACCTTAACTGGGCTTCGTAGCCGTGGGCGCAGAATTCTTCGCAGCCCACAACCTGCGCCGAATGGTCCGGATCCAGATACGGATCCTCGAACAGTCCGCACTGGAAGATATTTTTCAGGAGCCGGGCCGCGGACAGTTCCATGCGCTCCCGCATCCATTTCTCCCCGTAACGCTCACAGCCGATCCGGTACGCCTCGATGATCGGCGCCGAGGCGCTGTTGCCTCCGAACTGGTCCACGCCGTTTACGATGGCTAAGAGATGGCGCTCCGCCTCGCTGAGATCCTGCACGCCGTAGCAGCGGCTGCCGAAAGAATCGATCTTCGGATCCGGATCGCCGGTAATGCCCCAGTCAGTGCAGACTACGCCCTGATAGTCGTATTTCCCGCGCAGAAGATCGTGGATCAGATATTCGCTGTAGGAGTTCCCCACATTCCTGCCGTTCTTCGTGTCCGCACCCCAGGAAACCGTGTAATACGGCATGACCGCCGCCGCGGAACCGGTCGGGCCGTCCAGCTTGAATGCCGCCTCGGTAAATGGCTTCAGATGCTCTTCGAAGTTACCTCCCGGATAGACCGCGAACTGGCCAAACGCGTAATGGGCGTCCCTGCCGCCCTCGCCCGTACCGCCGCCGGGCCAGTGCTTGACCATCGTATTGACGCTGTCACGGCCCCAGCCGTCACGGCCGCCTTCGGTGGTCTGCATACCGTCGCAGTAGGCCTTCGTCAGCTTCTTCGTCATGCCGCACTCTTCGCCCAGCGTATCCACAAGCCGCATCCAGCGCGGCTCGGTGCAGAGATCGATCTGCGGTCCCAGCGCCGTTGTAATGCCGAGAGCCCGGTATTCCAGAGACGCGTCGTGGGCGAACTGCGCCGCGACCTGCGGATCGAAGCAGGCCGCGAATCCCAGTCCCTCCGGCCATTTGCTCACATCGCTGCCGCCGCTCTTAAACTCGGCTCCGCTGTCCTTCGCCCCATTGCGCGGGTCGCTGGAAATGTTCACCGGAATGCCGTGGGGCAGTTTCTCCGCCCTGGCCTGAAGCGCGTTGCTCCAGCGGGCTGATGTCGCCGCGTCTTTTACATTAGTCAGCAGGATATGACGGATATGCTCCTGCTCCAGGTACTCCTTCTGCTGGTCGCTCAGGGCGTGGGGAACAACCCCCGATTCCTCGTAGGACCTGCCGCCGAAGGTTCCTGAAAACGGCCCGCCTGCCACCGGCGGCACCGCCTGATGCGGCGAATAGAGCATCAGGCCAGCGATCTCGTCGATCGTAAGCCGGCCGGCCAGATCCTTTGCCCTCTCCCATGCGGAAAGCCGCCAGTCCTCGTACGGCAGAAGTTCTCCTGTCCGTTCCAGATCCTTGAAATACAGTCCGTCCTGCTCGATCAGCGTAACTCCTGAATCCTCCGACCAGGAGAGAGTTTCTCCGCCCGCGGGCTGGGCCAGGCGGCAGATGCCGTCCTTCGTTGTTTTCGCGCTGTCACTCATAGTTCGTCGCCTCCTTGGAAAATAATATATCTGCTTTTATCTTACTGTTTTCTGGTGCGGGGCGCAACCACTTTTTCAATGTTCCACTATGCCATGTCCTCAGCTTTATTCGCAGACATATTTTCACAAACCAACGTCCGTTCTCCATATCTGACGTAAAATACGAGCAGGGCGTCACCAGCGCTCTGCCCGCATGGAAATACAAGAAACGCGTCACTGGCGCGTTTTTTGCATACTGACGTAATTAAAAAAGTACCGCAGCCACTAGGGACCACGGTACTTTCGATTCTTCAATTCAGCTCATTCCCGGGTTATACTTTCCGGCAGATATCAGAACTTCCCGGCCTTCGCCGCCTCCTCGACGGATACGGCTACCGCAACGGTCATACCGACCATCGGGTTGTTGCCTGCGCCGATCAGACCCATCATCTCTACATGGGCCGGAACGGAGGAGGAACCTGCGAACTGGGCGTCGGAATGCATAC
>CANPZZ010000074.1 GCA_947589125.1 uncultured Lachnospiraceae bacterium | reverse complement strand
CGTGCTAACGAAGCGGCAGCGGAGGCATTGTTGGAGGAAGGAGAAGAAATGAGCGGAGCGTTATTGGAACTTGTGGAGCCATTAATACAGAAGCGGGAGAGAGATGCCTGGAACAACGGAAAGAATCAGGGGCTCAGCCGGGGAATTACTCAGGGAATACACGGCAGCGTATGTATCCTTCGAGATATGGGACTTGATGATCGAGAGATAAAACGCAGAATTATGGGCCAGTATAATTTATCTGAGAAAACTGCGGAGGAGTATCTGACTGAGAATAAATTATAAAGGCATTTAATAAAACAATTCCGCCTATATCATACAGGCGGAGATTTTATTTCCATGTGAGCAGGGCGCCAGTGACGCCCTGCTCGTATTATGCGTTCATTTGTGCGTTCAGCGTCCAACCTTCCGTATCGGCATCCAGATCTGGATCTTCCGCGTCTCGCGGGGCATCCACTGGTAGACGGCCAGTTCCGGCCCCTCAGCCAGTTCAAAGCCCATGTCCGGCATCCATTCGGTCAGGATCCGGATCCGCTGGTTCAGCAGGCCGAGATAATCGGCGATCGGGTGTTTCACATCCTCTGTCTCAAAGATGACGTAGGTGTTCCCGGGAATGGTAATCGTCTCGAGCCCCAGCCTTTCCACGAAATCCACGCCGGTCACGCTGTGGTCATACAGGTGGGCGCGGGTCCATTCGTCAAGATCGTGGCAGTAGCAGAAGTCATATCCGTCGTCGGTGATGTTTGTGACGACGCAGTATTCGTCGGTGAAACCGCCGCGCACGCTTTCGGCGGCGCCTTTCAGGAACCACTGTTTTCCTCTGGTCGTGATGAAAAGCTGTTCCTCCTGACGCTCGCGTTCTTCACCGTATGGCGCGCCAGTGAAATGTGCCCGGTAGCCGGTCAGGATCAGTTCCGGTTTTTCTTCGATTCTGTAATTCATGTTTGTCCCGCCTTCCATTGAGAATTTAAGTACAAGCCGGGAAAATGACCGCAGGCGGCAGCCGCCGGACTTCACCTGCGACGGCAGTACGCCGTGGAAACGCTGGAACGCCCGGGCGAAGCTGTCAGGGCTTTCATAGCCGTATTTCAGCGCCGCGTCGATCACCTTGATATTGCCGGAGGCCAGTTCCGTGCCGGCCAGGGACAGCCTCCGGTTACGGATATATTCGCCCAGCGTGTATCCGCAGAGAATACTGAAGATCCGCTGAAAATGGAAACTGGACGAGAAACTCTGCGCCGCTGCGGCGTCGTAGTCGATGTCCTCCAGCAGGTGGTCTTCAATGTAGTCGATGGAGCGCTGCAGTCCGGTGATCCAGTCGTTTGCCGCCATGGGTATTTTCCTCCTTGCCTGTCCTGCGTATATTCTAGCAGAAGGCGTGGGCGCCTGCCCGACTTTGCGTGCGGATAAGAGTCAGATGAATGCCGCCGAAGTTCTGGTGGTTAAACTGTCAGGGGCTTCGGCGGTTTTTGCTGCACGATTATGACTGTGGATGAGCGTCAGACGGCGAGTCGTTCTGAGATTGTGCGGCTTCGGCTGGAGCTGTCGGGGCGTCCTGCTTTGTCTGCTGCATTGTCTCTGTCGGTATTTGTGACGGCACTGCTGCCTGCGCTTCTGTCGGCATCTGTACTTGTACCGGCGTTTCGCCAGCTTTTTTCTTCTTCCCCGGCAGCTTCATCTGGCCGGTCGTATGCGGATCATTCTTGCGGCGCTTCATGACAGCTCGCACGATCAATGCGATGATCGTGATAAATACCGCCCAGACCAGAAGCGTCGGCAGGGACGACACGAACCACACGAAGAAGTTCACGAATCCATTTCCCACATTCTTTAAATTGCGGGTGAAGCCCTTCTGGATGCGGGTCATGACGGAATCCGGTTCGGTGGGCGTGAAGACGGCCACCTCGTCGATGCTGATATAGATAGTGCTGTAGTCCACCTGGTTGTCATAGGTGCGAAGCTGGGACTCGAACCGCTCCAGTTCGTAGCGGATCTCGGAGAGCCGTTCCTCCAGCGCGATGACCGCGTCCAGGGAATCGGCCTTTTCCAGCAGTTCCCACAGCCGCTCCTGCTCGATGGCCAGGGATTTCTTGCGGCTCTCGATATCAGTGTACTGAAGCGTCACATCCTGTACATTCTCAGAGCGATAGGTTACATTGCTCTTCTCGTTCATTTGGCTGAGAAATGCGTCCACCTGGGTTGAAGGCACCCGGGCGGTGATGGAAGCGTAGCGCCGGCTGCTGCTGCTGGAAATGCTTCTGCCGGACAGATCGGACTGCTCGATATAGCCGCCGCTGGCTTCCACGAACTGGGTGATGCTGGCGATCAGATCGTCGAATTCCGTGGTTTCTACGTTTAAGTTCACGGTGCGGATCAGTTTGCGGGCAGCTTTGGCAGCAGCGGCAGAGACATCGTCGTTCACTTCCGCCGGTTCGCCGGTTGTGGCCGACAGCCCGCCGTCATAAGCAATCTCACCGGTTTCTTCATCCCATGCCTCTTCCGTCATCCAGGAGGTAGTTTCCGCATAGCCTGCGGCCTGGGCCTTGGAGGCTCCGCTAGTCATGCCTATGTAGTTGTCTGTCATAAAGTTGCTTTCTAACCTGGAGATTCCCCCGCAGGCCGCGATCGTCGTGGCGGCCAGCAGAAAGATCATGGCGAAAGCTGTGATGGTGCGAAATGATTTCTTCATAATGGTTCCTCTCTTTCTCCGGCGGTGTTACCGCGCTGGAATTATAATTGTTTATCGTTTTCTTATAAAAGATACGGATGACGGAATGATTTTTATGGAATAAATTTCACATAACATCAGAAAAATACCATAAAACGGATGATGATGCAATGAATCTTTACGTTTTACTCGACGGGAAGAAGCGGCCGTGCTACAATTAAAAGAGACAACCGAAAAGAAAGGGGCAGCACTATGAATATTCTCGTTTTGAATGGAAGTCCCAAGGGGCAGTACAGCATTACGCTTCAGACGCCGCTTTATCTGGAGGTGAAGCGGCCGAAGCATTCGTTTAAGGTAATTCATGTGGGGCAGCGCGTCAGGGCGCTGGAGAAAGATTTTTCAGAGATCAAGGAGGCAGTCGAATGGGCGGATCTGCTGGTATTTTCCTATCCGGTCTATACGTTTATCGCGCCCAGCCAGCTGCATAAGTTTATCGAGCTTCTGAAGGCGTCGGATGTGGCCGTGGCCGGGAAATATGCGACCCAGATCACCACGTCGAAGCATTTCTATGATGTGACGGCCCACCGGTATATTCAGGATAACTGTCAGGACATGGGCATGAAATTCATTCGCGGACTGTCGGCGGATATGGATGATCTGACGATGCCGAAGGGGCAGAAGGAGGCGCTGGCGTTCTTCGACCATGTGATCTGGCAGATGAAGAAGGGCATCTGTGAACCGGGCCCGGTGCCGCAGGCGCCGGCGAGGCATATGGCGGTGACGGTGCCGGGAGGCGGGACTGCTGCGGAAGCTTCCGGTTCGGCGGATGCGACAGTTTCTGCGGAAGCGAAACCAGCAGAAGCTGCTGAATCTGGTGAACAGGCGGCAGTGCAGAACCGACATGAGTCTGGAGCCGCGGAACCGGCTGCCGTACCGGACAAGCCCGGCGACGTAGTCATCGTCACCGACTGCGCCCCCGGCGATACGCAGCTTGCGGACATGATCGCCCGGTTCCGGGCCGTGCTTCCGCTGGCCAGCCGGATCGTCAACCTGCGGGAGTATCCGTTTAAGGGCGGCTGCCTGGGATGCTTCCACTGCGCTACGTCCGGCAAATGCGTCTATATCGACGGCTTCGACGAGTATCTGCGCAACCATATCCAGACGGCCCAGGCCATCGTGTACGCATTTTCCATTCAGGACCATTCCATGGGACCGGTCTTTAAGATGTACGACGACCGGCAGTTCTGCAACGGTCACCGCACTGTGACCATGGGGATGCCTATGGGCTATCTGGTCAGCGGAAACTACAGTCAGGAGTTTAACCTGCAGATGATCGTAGAAGGCCGCGCCCAGGTGGGCGGCAATTATCTGGCCGGGGTGGCCACGGACGAGACGGATCCGGATCATGCCATCGATCAGATGGCGGCCAACCTGACTTACGCTGTCAGGCGCCGCTACGCGGAGCCGCAGAATTTCTACGGCGTCGGCGGCATGAAGATCTTCCGCGACCTGATCTACCTGATGCAGGGCATGATGAAGGCGGATCATCAGTTTTATAAGGCCCACGGCCAGTACGATTTCCCGCAGAAGAAGAAGGGAACCGTCGCCAAGATGTATCTGGTGGGAGCGCTTCTGTCCCAGCCGGCGGTCATGAAGAAGATGGGCAATCAGATGAACGAAGGGATGCTGATGCCATATAAGAAAGTGATCGAGAGAGCGAAGACGGGTACCGCGCCGAAACAGGCGAAGAAATGATTTATTGACATCGCAGGATGGCGCATACCTGTACAACAGTTCGTCTGCATCAGGATGTACGCGGCTTCTCCCTCCGTAGCGGCAGCCGGTCTGAAAAGAAGCTGATCAGCGGTCCCATGCAGAAGGCGGTCAGTACTGTGCCGATGCCGACGACGCCGGTGATTTCCATCAGGCTCATACCGGAGATACGGCAGAGCAGCGCGCCGAGCAGAACGCAAATGAGGTCGCTTGTGATACGACAGACGCGGAAACTGACCCGCGTCTGTTTCTCTGATAAAATGAGGGACACGGCGTCATAGGTGGAGACGCCCAGGTCGGCATTGAAATAGAGCGCGGAGCCGAAGCACATGGCGATGAGAGCGATAGCCAGCAGAAGGAGGCTCGCCGGAAATGTCAGACCCGGCAGCAGGGTTTCGAAGAGAAGCTGCGAGTATTCCGCCGCGTAGCCCAGAAGAGTCAGGTTGATCAGTGTGGCGAGACCGATCTTATGCCGGTCGAAGACCAGGGAGAACAGCAAAAGCACGGCGTTGGCGGCCGCGTAAAGCGTTCCGAAGCTTAAGGGGATCACGCAGTTTAAGCCGCTCATGAGCGACTGGAACGGATCCACGTCCAGAGCCGCGGTGCGGAACATCCCGACGCTGACGCCGCAGATGACGACGCCGAGACAGCTCATCCAGATTCGTTTTTTTAACATAGCGGTTCTGATCCTCCTGCGATAAGGTTTTGGTGGTCTGTGTGAATGGCATGCAGTTTAATAAACGGCTCCGCTGTTGTACACAGCTGTCCCGGTCTGCTCCGCTGTCACACGGATGGCGGTTTCCAGCGCCGCCTGAATGATTGGCAGCGCCATGCTGGGCGTGCCGGCGGGCTTGTCGACGACCTGTTCCGAAATATAGGGGACATGGATGAATCCGCCCCTGATGCCGGGATAACGGTTCGCAATCATATGCATCAGCGAATAAAACGTATCGTTGCATACATAAGTCCCGGCGCTGTAGGATACGGCGGCGGGAATCCCCTCCGCCCGCATCGCTTCCGCGATCTCTACGACTGGAATTGTGGCGAAATATGCCGCGGGGCCGTCCGGACAGACCGGCGTCTCCCGGGGACTGGCGTCCAGGTTATCCGGGATGGAAGCATAGCGGTAGTTGATGGCGACTTTCTCCACGCTGATCAGGGAACGTCCGTTGCTTAAGCCGGTGCATATTACGGTGTCCGGATTATATTTTCTGATCGCTTTCTCCACCGCCTCCGCGGCGGCGCCGAAGGCTGTAATGATATTTTCTTTATAAATGGCAACGTCTCCCAACTGATCCGGAAGACGCCGGACCGCTTCCCAGGAAGGATTGATGATGTCTCCTCCAAAAGGCGTGAAACCTGTCAGAAGTATTCTCATAGTGTGTCTCCATTTTTATTTGCATGTTTTTCACTTTTATTGTAATATGCTCATTGTAGACCTGCGCCGTCTTTTTGTAAAGTCTGAAAGCTGCGGTCCGCGGCATTTTCCGTCGGAGGGCGGCTGGAAATAAAGAGGTATATTTGAAGAAATAAATCGGAGAGAAGCTTATGGACAGAGAACGTTTTGAGAAACAGCTGCAGTTTATTCTTGAGATCGATAAAGAGAAGAATATTCTGCGCCAGACCCACTTAAGCGGCCATGGCCGCCGGGAGAACGACGCGGAGCATGCGTGGCATATGGCGGTCATGATCTGGCTTCTGCGGGAATATTCCAACGAGGAGTTCGATCTGGCGAAGGCCATGATGATGGCGCTGATCCATGATATCGTGGAGATCGACGCGGGGGATACTTACGCCTACGACGCGCAGGGGCTGGCGACCCAGAAGGAGCGGGAGGAGAAAGCCGCGGAGCGGATCTTCGGACTGCTGCCGGACGAACAGCGGGAGGAGCTGCGCGGGCTGTTCGAGGAGTTTGAGTCTTACGCGACGCCGGAGGCCAGGTTCGCCCATACGATGGACAATCTGCAGCCGCTTCTTCTGAACAATTCCAACGGCGGCGCCGACTGGCGGGAGCACGGCGTCTGCCGCTCCCAGGTGGAAGGCCGCCATAAGACGACGGCGCGGGGGTCGAAGGAGATCAGTGAGTTTGCGATGGGGCTGATCGAAGAGAATGTGAAGAAGGGGAATATACGGGACGAGTAGTTTGGTTTGCTATTTACCCGGTCCGGAAAAGGAAAGCCTGGAATCTCGGCTTGCAATTTACCCTATTTACCCGTAAATTTCTTGCGATTATCTTAAGACGATATTAATTTATCGAAAAACAATAAAAAAATATTGAAATACGAATCACCCGGTGCTATAATGCGTATTGATAAAACAAAGCGCAGGCCCAGGGTGATTTTATTATGTGCCGCGGGAGGAGAAGCTCCGTGAACGCAGAGACGAAAAGCGCAAAGCGCAGAATACAAAGAACGAAACACAGCGCATGAAACGAAAAAAACAATTAAAGAAAGAAGAGGTGTATGGACATGGACAATCGGCTGGTCCGGTTTACGAAAGGTCTTCTGGATCTGATGTTTTATCTGGGAATACTGGTGACGCTTGCGGTGCCGGCGTTGTTTAAATGGGTGGGAAATTATCTGGAGGATTTTAAGACGTATTATCTGCCGCAGACAGTGCTTTATATGTTGTCCGGCGTGGCGAGTCTTCTGATCATCCTGGAGCTGCGGCGGATGTTCGCCACGGTGCTGAAAGACGACGCGTTTGTCATGGAGAATGTAGAGTCGCTGAAAAGGATGGCATGGTGCAGCTTCGCGATCGCGGTATTTTCGATCCTGCGGCTGCTTTACGCACCTACGCCCGCCACGGTTGTCGTTGTTCTTGTGTTCTTTATTGCCGGACTCTTCAGCCTGGTGCTGGCACAGGTCTTCGAGAAGGCCATCCGGTACAAAGAAGAGAACGACCTGACCATATAGAACAGGAGGCGCGTATGGGACGAATCATCATTGATCTGGACGTGGTTATGGCGAAGCGGAAGATGGGCCTGACGGAACTGTCGAAAGAAGTGGACATCACCATGGCGAACCTGTCCATTTTGAAAAATAATAAGGCGAAGGCCATCCGGTTCTCTACGCTGGAAGCGCTCTGCAAAGCGCTTAACTGCCAGCCGGGGGACATTATAAGATATGAGGAGGAAGACAATGCACAACATTCTTAAAATGTTTCCGCCGACTTGGCAAGTCCGAGAAGCGGACGTGCCGATACTCTGAAATGAGAAGAGAAAGCGTGAAGGAAGGGGATATTATGGGAAATTCTGAAGAAAGTGTGTTTGTGGGAGTGATGGAAGAAGGCAGGCAGCTGACTGATCCGCCGGAGGACACTGTGAAGCTGGAATCCGGGGACGCGCAGCCGGAGTCTGTGTGTTGGGAAAGCAGGGAAACACAGATGCCGGGTGCATTGCAGAAATGTACGAAGTCACAGGAAGATACAGATTATCAGAAAGGCATTGGTGCGGCGGCCCAGACGGCAGCCGCTCCGCTCTCCGAATCCGAGCGTTACGATCTTGAACAGCGGGAGAAGAAGCGCGTCCGCGACGAGCGGCTGACGCCGCTTAGGAGGAACTTTCCATATTTCGCGGGGCTGAGCCTGTTCTTCGCGCTGGCGTATACATTTTGCCTATACAAGAATCCGGGTGGGATCACCTATCCGCTGTTCGTCGCCGCGGCCTGTCTCTGCGGCGTCCTGGCCTGCCGGAAGCTGGGCCGGCCGGTGAAGCGGGGCAGCTGGTTTCTGATGGCGGCGGCCATGGCGCTGGGGATCGGTACCTGCCGGACCGCTGAGTGGTTCCTGATCGCGGTCAACGGCCTGGCGCTGGTGCTTCTGGGCTGTGTCTTCGCGCTGCACCAGTTCTATGATGACGACGCCTGGAACCTGGGGAAATATTTCAGCGCCATTTTTCAGTATCTGTTTCATGCGGTGGGACTTCTGGCGATACCGTTTCAGCACCTGGAGAATTGGCTTGGAAGGCAGGAGAACGGGCGGATGCGCCGGGCGGCAATGTTCGGCGCCGGGATCCTGATCGCGGCTCCGGTGCTGGCGATTCTGGTGGTGCTTCTGGGGCAGGCGGACGTGGTGTTTTGGGGATTCGTCCGGGAGGCGCTGGGGCTGCTTAAGCCGCTGACGCTTCTGCATATCGGTTTTATGCTGGCGTTCGGGTTCTTCGCCATGTACTGCCTGATCGGCTGCAGCCTGGCGCGCCCGGTGAAGGAGGAGACGGTCGATCGCCGGAAGGGAGAGCCGCTCATGGCAATCGCGTTCATGGGGAGCATCGCGCTTGTTTATATGGCGTTCTGCGCGATCCAGATCTTCTATCTGTTTCTGGGGAAAGGGCGGCTTCCGGAGGGTTACACATATTCCAGCTACGCCAGACAGGGCTTCTTCCAGCTGCTTTTCGTGGCGTGCCTGAATCTGGTCATGGTGCTCTCCTGCCTCAAATTCATCCGTCCCAGCCGCATCGTGAATGCGATCCTGACGCTGATCTGCGGCTGTACCTATATTATGCTTGCGTCGGCAGTTCTGCGGATGCTTCTGTATGTGCGGGCGTACCATCTGACGTATCTGCGGCTGACGACGCTGTGGTTTATGGCCATGCTGGCGGTTCTGCTTCTTGGAGTGACAGTGATCGTCTGGCGGCCGAAATTCCATCTGTTTCGGTTCGGTCTGGCGGTGGTGACCATTTTCTATATCGGCCTTGTGTGGGCGAAGCCGGGGGAGATCCTGGGCTGGGACTATGTACGCTATCTGAACCGGGCCCATCTGACGGAGGAAGATGCTAGGTATCTGTTCCATGAGCTGAGTGCCGACGCTGCGCCGGCCATTGCGGCGATGCAGCTGACCGGGGATGAGGTGGAGAAGCTGGACCGGCGGTACCATGGGCCGCAGGCGGGGACCGGACTTGCTGTGACGGAAACAGCTGAGGCAGAGGCGAATGGAGCAGAAATGGACGGCACGGAGCCGGACGGTAAGGCGGCAGACGGCGCGGATACGAATGGCGCAGAGGTTCCCAACGCGTGGATGGAATGGTACTATAATCTGCACGCCGGTGCCAATTACCGGGAAATGGGACTGCGCAACTACAATTTCTCCCTGGCGAAGGTGAAGGCGCTGATCCCGGGCGGCGGCTGACAGTTGGTGAATTCTTTCAATTTCGGATACATTTCCGTATAGGAATTCGTAAGAAATTCGCCGCCGAAAAAGTATTGCAAGATTTACTCGAAGTGCTATAATCTGATGAAGCGTGAAAGCAAGACACACGCGAGGAGGAGTAGAAAGATTATGGCATTACAGAGAAAAACGGCTCGGTCCTATGAGATCGATATGTGCAACGGCCCGCTTTTTTCCAAACTGTTGATTTACGCGCTGCCGCTGATGCTTTCCGGCATCCTGCAGCTTCTGTTTAACGCGGCGGATATCGTGGTGGTGGGCCGCTTCGCGGGGAGCGAATCCCTGGCGGCGGTGGGCTCCACGTCGGCGCTGATTAACCTTCTGATTAACCTGTTCATCGGACTGTCCATCGGTACGAATGTGCTGGTGGCCCGGTATTTCAGCGCTCAGCAGAAGCGGGATCTGGAGGAGACGGTCCACACGTCCATGGTGGTGGCCGGGATCGGCGGCGTGATCCTGATCGCGGTCGGCTACTTTCTGTCAGAGCCGCTTCTGACGCTGATGGGAACGCCGGACAATGTGCTGCCGCTGTCGGTACTGTATATGAAGATCTATTTCGTGGGCATGCCCGCGATGCTGGTCTATAACTTCGGAAGCGCGGTGCTGAGAGCCGTAGGCGATACCCGGCGGCCGCTTTATTTCCTGTTCACCGCGGGCGTGGCCAACGCGCTTATGAATCTGTTCTTCGTTATCGTCTGTCACATGGGCGTGGCGGGCGTGGCGCTGGCGACCACGATCTCCCAGTGCATTTCGGCGGTGCTGGTGGTGCGGTGCCTCCTGTTTACGGATGCGGATTATAAGCTGAATCTGAAGAAGCTGCGCATCGTGAAGCACAAGCTGGTGAGCATCGTCCGCATCGGACTGCCGGCCGGTATGCAGGGCGCGGTGTTCTCCATTTCCAACGTGCTGATCCAGTCGTCGGTCAACTCCTTCGGCTCGGTGACCATGGCCGGCAACACGGCGGCGTCGAACATCGAAGGCTTCATCTACACCGCGATGAACTCGTTTTACCAGACGGCCTTAAGCTTCGTCAGCCAGAACTACGGCGTGAAGAATTACAAGCGGATCAGCCGCATCATGATCTACTGCGAAGGCATGGTATTTGTGGTCGGCGCGGTACTCGGCGCGGGTGCGCTGGCGTTCGGCCCCGAACTGCTGAGTATTTACAACTCGGAGCCGGAAGTAATCCAGTATGGTCTGATCCGGATGTGGATCATCTGCACGACCTACTATCTGTGCGGCATGATGGATGTGTTTGTGGGCGGCCTGCGCGGCATGGGCTACTCGGTACCGCCGATGATTGTGTCCATATCCGGCGCGTGCGCGTTCCGCGTGATTTGGATCTACACGATCTTTGCCGCGAACCGGACTCTGCAGACGCTGTATATTTCCTATCCGGTATCCTGGGCGCTGACCGGCGCGATCCATTTCATCTGTTATCTGGTGATCAAGAGGAAGCTGGAGCGGAAGGACGGATCCGGGGCCGGAGTTGCGGCTGGCGCTGCTGTGGCGCAGAATGGCCCTATTTCCTGGAGAAAGACGCCGCAGAAGAAGAAACTGCATGACTTCTCACGGAGCGGCGGATTCCCGGGGCTGGTGCGGAAGGTGTTTGATAAGGCCAGATAAATCCACGGTGTTTGCAGGATAACCCCAGCGGCGGCCTCAGCGGGGCAGGCCATCGGGACTGCAGGTTTGAGGGCTGCGTCCATCCGAATCACGGCCGCCAGTTGCGGGACGAGAAGCCGGGTAATATCCGGCCCGGCTGCGTTCTCTGCGACCGGACGCCGGACGTCATGTGTATGCTGGGTGTGTGGAATAAATATGCTGGAGAGGCTGGATAGAAAAGAAAAATAGAAGATAAAGCAAGCGGCGGCATGTAACTTTGCCGCCGCTGTTTGTTTCACTTTTTAGTCGCTATTTCCCCTGCGCTGTCCGCAGTTCATCAATCTGGCGACGCAAATTGTCAATCTGTGGTACCATAAGAATTGAAGAGATTCTATCGCTTCATGAGACGAGTGACGGTTCCGACTCGTCGGTAAAATAAAAATTGACCGAGCGATGAATTCGATTCGGCGGGAGGACTCCGGTTCTCCCGCATTTATTATGCTGCTGGTATAGAAACAGCTTTAGGCAGAAAATCCTTGACAATTCCCCCGCCCGTGGTTTATGATGTGTGATGATAAAGGTGGAGACGGAGAGGAGTACATCCATAACCC
>CANPZZ010000073.1 GCA_947589125.1 uncultured Lachnospiraceae bacterium | reverse complement strand
ACGTTCCACGGCATGAACACCGCCCTGTTCGCCGCCGGCGACAACGGCAAGAATCCGAAACTTCTCTACAAGACCGTAGAGTTCCGCGACATGGGCAAGGGCCAGTACAAGAAGTATTTCTTCTTAAATAACCGCCTCTGCGGCGTGATCCTCTTAGGCGATCTGTCCGAGATGGCGAAACTGACCACGGCGCTGGAGCAGCACGTGACTTATCAGAAACTGATGACAGAATAAATTTGCGCCGTTGCCAGACTTATAGATACTGACAAAAAACAGGACTGCATCCGGATCAAATCATTACGGTGCAGTCCTGTTCTTTCTTTAATTTCCATGCTAACCAGCCGCGATTTCCCTTCACACGGCCGCGGGACGCCTACTGCTCGTCCCGCCACCCTTTGCACACATCGACCCACGCCTTAAATCCAGAATATCTCTCCAATTCCGGTATCGTCAGCTCGATAGCGCTGTTGGCGCTGCCGCAGGCCGGAAATACAGTCGCAAACCGCTTCAGGGACTCATCCAGATAGACCACAACGCCTTCGTTTACCGCGAAGGGGCATACGCCGCCCACAGCGTGGCCGACCAGTTCCACGGCCTCCTCCGGCGACAGCATTTTCGCCTTCGTACCGAATTGTGCCTTGTAATTATGGTTGTCGATCTTCGCGTCACCCGCCGCGACAATCAGGATCGGATGTCCGTCCACCATAAAGGACAGCGTCTTGGCGATCCGCTGCGGCTCGCAGCCCACCGCCTGAGCCGCCAGTTCCACAGTGGCGCTGGATACGTCAAACTCCATCACCTTGTCTTCCATTCCCAAACTGCGAAAATACGCTCTGACTTTATCGATCGACATAATACGTTCCTCCTGTATCTTTTTTGCTTCGTCCGGTTCTCTCATTCCGCACGATCTCGATTCAATATTCTGCCTTCCCTGGGAGCAATCATTTTCTTTTGGAAACCTATTTGCATTCAACGGGCGGCCGCCGTCTGTCCTGCATCGTTCCCCGGCGCGCAGTTTCCCGCACAGCCTCCTGCGCATCCTCCCGCCGACCAGCGGCATCCGGTCGGGGTTCCCGCGTTGCCGCCCTTGGCGGATTCCCGCAGCTCCCATGGCAGCGACCGGCCAACCCGGTACATAGCGTCCACCATTTCGTCGAACGGCACCGGATGGGTGATCCCGGAGAGCGCCAGCTGGGCGCAGGTAAACGCGTTGGCCACGCCAATGGCGTTCCGGCTCTGGCACGGCACCTCCACAAGCCCGGCGATCGGGTCGCAGACCAGCCCCAGCAGATTGGAAATGGCCAGGCTGGCAGCCTGGAAACACATATCCGGCGTACCGCCCATCAGTTCCACAACAGCGCTGGCCGTCATGGCCGAAGCCGCGCCTACCTCCGCCTGGCATCCGGCTTCCGCTCCGGCGACCGTCGCGTTGCGCATCAGAAGATATCCGATGGCTCCCGCATTCAGAAGACCGTCCATCTGCTTCGTCTCAGGCCAGCCATAGACCTCAGACAGGGACAGAACCGCCCCGGGAAGCACGCCCGAAGATCCGGCTGTCGGCGCCGCCACGATAAGTCCCATAGCCGCGTTGACCTCCAGCACCGCCAGAGAATACGCGATCGCGCGGGTCAGCGCCACTCCGCAGAGCGATTCGATCTTCGCATCGTATACCTTCCACGCCTCGCCGCCGATCAGGCCGCTGAGAGACCGCCGCGGCTGACCAAGCGGTTCATGAACAGACGCTTCCATGATCTGAAGCGACCGTTCCAGCCGCTCACGGACAGACTGCTCGCTTACAGAGCCCAGTTCCATTTCCCGCCTAAGCATCGCCTCCGATATCGTAATGCCATGCTCCCGGCACAGTTGATGCAATTCTTTTCCGCTGGCAAAATCCATGCTCATGTCACACACTCCCGATGCGTCACTTTCTGCTGTATTCCCGCAGTCTATTTCTTCCTGCTGTCTGCCGCTCACGAATCCCCGCCGGCAGCGCCTCAAACTCATATCTGTATCAGCATGATCTCATGCACCAGTTCATTCTCCCGGATCTCCTCAAGAAAATCATCCGGTATATTCTCATCTGACTCCACGATCAGATATCCGGTGCCGCCCTTATAATCGCGATAAAGCCGCATAAATGCGATATTGACGCCGTGCCCGCTCAATACATTCGTCACATGGGCCACCACGCCGGGCCGGTCCGCGTGCTTAACGATCAGCGTACTGTAGATGCCGGTAAACACCACGTCGATATCATTGATCTGCACGATCCGGATCTTCCCTCCGCCTACCGACTCGCCGCGGATCGTCTGCACCTGACCATCCGGACTCTCCAGCCGGATGTCCACTGTGTTGGGATGAGCCGTCTTTGTCTTATCGTCCCATGTAAAATGATACTCGATCCCGGCTGCGTCGGCCAGCGCATAGGAATCACGGATCCGCACATCATCCGTTCCAAAGCCCTGGATGCCGCCCAGAAGCGCCTTATCCGTGCCATGCCCCCGCCCGGTCTGGGCGAAAGATTCATATAATGTAAAATCCGCCTTTGCGATCGGCTTCGAAAAGAGCTGATACGCCAGCAGCGCAATATTTACCGCCCCTGCCGTATGGGAACTGGACGGTCCGATCATATTGGGTCCTATAACGTCAAACACACTGATGTAATTCATAATGCGCTCCTTAACCGGGCTTATGCGGCGTCTCAGTCCGCAGCCACCGGTCCCTGTGCTGTCAGTCCTTGTGCTGCCGGCTCTTCCTCTTCCACTTTCACTTCCGTTTCCCGCTGTGCCTTCAGCTGTTCCCTCGCATACTCCCTCAAAACCCCGCACCATACATCATAAGCTTCCGGGGTCTGATGCACAAAATAATCGCTGCAGTACAGCGCGGCCAGATCTCCGCCCTCATCCGCCAGATGCGGCGCCAGGTCCACATAGCCCCAGCCGTTATCCGCCGCCAGCTTCCGGAGCGTTTCATTAAATACCCGGATATTATCATTGTTCAGCCGCTTCTTCGCTTTCCCGCGAAGCACATACGTCATGCTGATCAAATGGATCTCCGCCTCCGGACTCAGCGCCTTGATATTCGCCGCGATCGCTTTGTAATTCTCACAGGTTCCTTCAATGCCGCTGATGTTCAGATCATTCATACCGAAAAGAAGAAATACCTTCTTCGCTCCCATGAGCGCAATCGACTCCCAGATCTGCCTTTTCTGTCCGGCATAGATCGGATGAAGGCTGTTCTGCGTCACTGGTTCCAGCGCATGGGATGTCGAATAACTTCCCGCGGCCAGAAACTGGAGCCTGCTCAGCCAGGTGTTCTGCCGCCGCATAGCGTAGTTGCGGAAACCCAGCATGATCGAATCGCCCACCATCACCGAATTATCAAAATACGCGTCGATCTCCTCTTCCGTAATCTCCGGGCCGGCCGCGGCCTGATCTCCGGCAGCACCGTCTCCTGTCTGCGTCTGCGGCAGTCCGCTCTCTGTCTGCGAAACCGCAGTACCGGCCGCAGGCTGTTCCGCCGGCGTTTCCGGTTCCGGCTGCTCCGCCGGCGCTTCTGTTTCCGGCTTCGCCGCCATCGGACCGATTGCCGCCTGCTTCTCCGCTGCCGCTGTCACAGGCGCCATTACCGCCATAAGCACCGCCATACCGACGGCGCATTGCTTCCGGACCCAGTTGTATTTCTTCATCGCTCTTATCCTCCGTATTTCTTTATTAATAGATTGCCCGGATCCCCAGATCGGAATCCAGCGTATTCATATTATATAAAATAAGGATATCCGTAACGCCGGGATGTTCGCCGATGAAATTCGACGGCCCCAGCCGGTAAGATCTTGTGTCAAACACATAGATCTTACGGAAATGATGGGTCAGAAACGGCACCAGACTGTTGGCGTAGCTGTCCTTCAGAAGCACCAGCTCCCGGTCCGACTCCGCCGTCTCATTGGTGATCTCGATCAGCGAATGCAGATTGTCAAGGAAAAGCGAATATTTATCCTTCTGCTCCACATAATCCAGATTGTAAAGGCTGTCGCTTACCTCTCCCGTATCTGTATAGTCCACGGTAAGGCGGTCGTCCGGATTGGTATAGATCGTGATCTCGTCGCCCGGCAGCGCGTAATCATTTACCTTCGAATAAACGGTTCCCTTAAATTCCGTGGTCACCGTCTGCGCATCCAGCTCTTCAAGCGGAACCGGTTCCAGGCCCAGTTCCCGGCATACGGCAAGATATCCGGCGTATGCCCCATAGGTCGTCCAGTGATGGTCCAGACGGTAATAGATCTGACCGCTTTCTCCCGCCTCTCTCAGAAAACCGCTGCAGTCGATCATTGGAATTCCGGACAGTTCGCCGATCCGGCTGATCGTATCCATCTGATCACATACCGGCTCCGGCCTGTGATCCGGCAGCCGGTCCGCCAGAATACAGGAAGCCGTGGGCACCAGCATCAGACGCAGATCCGGGCCCACCCCGTCCGGCGTTTTCATTCCTCCGATCTTCTCCGCGAAGGTATGGAGAATCTCTCCGATCTTCTCCGTATTTGCCGGTTTCTCATAGCGCTCGATCAGATAACCGCCGTCGGCGATGTAGACGCCGTTGATCTCGCGGCGGCCCTGCAGAAGTTCCGCCCGCGTCTTAAGCCCCATGAAAAAATCCCGGCACGGAAAATGATCCGACACATACGCGCTGATATCCGACATATACTGCCCGCTGCGCAGATTCTCCCAGGTCAGAGCGGGAAATTTCGCCAGATAACGGTTTTCATTTTCGGAAAATGTCTTTTTCGGGAACAGCACAAGGCCCGCGGCCATCGCCAGTACCATAGCCGCCAGAAGCCACGCTGTCATTTTCCTGATCTGTCTGTCTCCTGTCATCCTATTCCTTCCTCAGATCATAAACTCAGAAACGGAAATACAAAAATGGATTATACGTATCATTCACCAGATACGCTGCCGCCAGAAGAAAGAGGACTACATACCCGGCCGCGCCCACACATGCCGCCACGGTTCGGCCGCCGGCCGCCAGCTTCTCCTTCTTCTGCCTGATCCACGGGTAGACCGGGAACGCCAGCACCGCCGCGCATACCAGCAGTACTCCATAGTTTTCCAGATACCACAGGCATTCGCCGCCCCACAGGCTGTTGCCCGCCGCGCCTGCCATCAGCAGCAGATAATTTCGCAGCGCGGCTCCGTCGTCAAACACAAAGATCACGAATCCGACCACCACGATCACCAGCGTGTACAGGTGCTTTAAAACCGCGGGCAGCTTTTCCAGCCATTTCCCCCATACATATTTCTCCAGGATCAGCAGTACGCCGTAATAGAGTCCCCACAATACAAAATTCCACGCGGCGCCGTGCCACAGGCCGGTCAGGAACCAGACGATCAGCATATTGCGCAGATGCTTCGCCACACCGGCGCGGTTCCCGCCCAGCGGGATATACACATAATCGCGGAACCAGGAAGACAGCGAGATATGCCACCGCCGCCAGAAATCCGTCACTGACACGGCCGCCAGAGGATACCGGAAATTCTCCGGAAAATGAAAGCCCAGCATCCATCCCATACCGATGGCCATATCGCTGTAGGCGCTGAAATCAAAATATAACTGCAGCGTGAACGCCGCCGCGCCCAGCCAGGCCGTGGCCACGGAGGTCTGAACCGCTTCGAGCGCCCTGATACTTTCCCAGAGAGCGCCTGCCTGATTGGCGATCAGCACTTTCTTAAAAAGGCCCTGCATAAAGCGCAGGATACCATTTTCCGCTTCTTCCCGCCGGATCCGGCGGCTGTGCAGTTCCCTGTTCACCGCCGAGAAGCGGACAATCGGACCCGCGACCAGCTGGGGGAACATAGACACATAGGTCAGATACGTCAGGTAATTGGGCTCCATGGGCACCTGTCCGCGGTACAGATCGATGATATAACTCATGCTCTGGAAGGTGAAAAAACTGATGCCCACCGGCAGTCCCAGCTCCAGCTTCGGGACAGACGCTCCCGTCAGCAGGTTGAAGGTGCCGATCAAAAAGTCGGCGTATTTAAAAAACGCCAGCACCGACAGATTGATCACCACGGAACAGACCAGGAACAGCCGGCGCCGCGCCTTCGTCGTACCAAATCTCTCCATCAGGCGGCCGTTGGTGTAATCCACCGCCGACGCAAACAGCATCAGCACGATATAGACCGGCTCGCCCCACGCGTAAAAGATCAGACTGAATATAAGCAGGATCCCGTTTTTCAGGGAATACGGAACCGCGTAATATATCAGCAGGCACAGCGGCAGAAAAAGGAACAGAAATGGAATACTGCTGAATACCATCTCGCCGTCCCGCCTTACTGAAGCCCTGCTTCGATAATCGACTCGATCGCGCCGGCGTTCTCGGAGATCACCATCCAGACATAATCCCCGGTTTGATGGACGGTGCTTCTGCTCACGATATCATATTGATCCGGAAGATAATTTTCCATCTCCGCCGCTTTCTGATTAATGACCATCTGGAGCGAATCCGCAAGCGCCTGCTTATCCGCGCCGCCCGCTTTCACGATCACGATCGTCTCCGCGGAAGTGGCCATTTCCGACATGACAAACAGATAGTCTTCCGCTGCGGACACATCGATCCCGAAATAATTGGCGATAAAATCCTCGGGAACCGTCATCGGAGAATTCAGACTCACCTGCTGCTCGATCTGTGAATAAATGTCGCTCAGGCTGGCCGCGCCTGCCGCCGTCGTTTCGGTTCCGGCCACAGTCGCTGCTTCCGTCTCTGTTTCCGTTTCCGCCGCGGTCTCCGTCGTTTCTTCTGTCTCAGAAGCGGCTTCTGTCGTCTCCTTCGCTGCTTCGGCAGTTTCCGGCGATTCCTCCGCGGCCGCTTCTGTCGTTTCCTTCTTCGTCGCCGAGGTTTCTGCCGTCTCTTCGGCGGCGGCCTCTGTCGTTTTCTCCGCCGCTGTCTCAGATGAAGCCTCCGTTTGCACAACGGTTTCTTCCAGTGATGTCATCTCCGGCGTCTCAGTCTGGCCTGCCCCTCCGGATGAGCCGCATCCGCCCAACAGCAGTACCATCGCCATCATTCCCGCGTATCTTCTTACAACTCTTCTATTCATCATCGTACTTCTCCCTTACCCGTATGATATCCTTTATTCCATGCTTTCTCCGTTAAGCTCAGTCGGACGACCAGGACGCAGCCACAGGACCCGCCGGGCCGGCGGCCTTTTTCGCGGCTTCCGCTGCCGCCTCTTCTGCCGCTTTCTCTGCCGCCGCTTTCTCCGCCGCCTTCGTAAGCTCCGACTTCGCGTAATCCCTGAGCGTCTGGCTCCACACGTCATAGGCGGCCCTGCGCAGATGAATATCCCTGTCGCTGCTGTAAGACTCGATCAGGTCGCCGTTCTCATCTGCCAGCGGAGTCGCTATATCCACAAATCCCCATCCCTGCTCTATGGTCAGGTTCTTCATGGTCTCGTTATATTTGCGGATATTGTCGTTATAAAGATTATTATCCCGGTGGCCTTTCACCGTATAAGGCATACTCATAATGAAAAATTCCACATCCGGCGACTGGACCCTGATCCGTTCCGCCAGTTTCACATAGTTCGCGGCGGTTCCGTTGATTCCGGTAATATTGATATCATTCGGGCCGAAGAGCATAAATACTTTCTTCGCTCCCATCATCGCAATGGAATCCTCTACAAGCCGCTTCTCACCGGCATAGACCGGGTGGATACTCTTCGCGGTCACCGGCCGGAGAGCGCTGTATGTGGAGAAGCTGACCGCCGCCAGGAACTTAAGCCGCCCAAGCCAGGTATCCCTTCTGACCATGGCGTAATTCCGGAAATCCTCCATGACGGAATCTCCCACAAACACAGAATTATCGAAAAATGCGTCTATCTCCTCCGATGTGATCTCCGGCGCGGCCGCCGAGGCGCCCTGAGCAGGTTCCGAAGCGGTCGTTTCCGGCGTTTCCGCCGCCGCTGTCCCCGCGCCAGCATGCTCCGCTGTCCCCGCCAGCGCGGCATCCTCTGCAGCCGTCTCCGTAATAGCCATTCCATTCGTAAATGGCCCTGTCGGCGCCGCATACGCGGCAGCCGGCTGCGAAGATATCATAAGAAGCAGCGCACAGGCTGCACATCCTGTGCGGATCATTGATCTTTTCATAATCTTATATTCTCCTCATATCCGTTTTCCGGCACGCGGAAAGCGTGCCGCCCGTTCCGCAGTTCAGACCTCCTGACCGAACCGTTCCTCGATCTCGCCAAGCATCTGCACGCGCCTCTTATGGCGCTCCACATCCAGCGGCTCCGTATCCAGCCAGGCGTCTATGATCATCTTCGCCAGTTCCACGCCAACCACCCGCGCGCCGAAAGCCAGAATATTCGAATCGTTATGCTGCCGGGACAGTTTGGACGTGTACGGTTCGCTGCACACGCAGGCCCGTATCCCCTTCACTTTATTCGCCGCAATGCTGATCCCGACGCCGGTTCCGCAGATCGCGATGCCAAGCGGCGCTTTGCCCTCGGCCACAAAACGGCCGATCCGCTCGCCATATACCGGATAATCGCGGGTATCCGCGTCCGAATTCCATCCCAGGTCAATTACTTCATATCCTTTTTCTTCCAGATGCTTAATGATCTCCGGCTTCATCTCTTTCGCCGTCGGATCATTTGCCAGTGCGATCTTCATAAAATATCTGCCTCCTTATCCCCATATATCTTCTGCCTTATCTAAGATAAATTCTCTTCACATTCTCCAGTTTCGAACTCATATTCAGGAGCATCATATCCGCGATCGTAAATGCGCACATCGCCTCCACGACGACCACCGCTCTCGGCACAATGATCGGATCATGGCGGCCTTTAATGGAAATCTCCACATCCTCGCCGCTTCGGTTTACGGTCTGCTGCGGCTGCGCGATCGAAGGCGTCGGCTTGAACGCCGCCCGCAGAACGATCGTATCTCCATCGCTGATGCCACCCAGGATGCCGCCGGCGTGATTCGTTGCTTTATGAATACCGTTCCGTATTTCCGAACCGCCGGCGCCGCGGAAACTGTCATTGTTCCGCGATCCGGTGCCTGCCGCGGCCGCGAACCCGTCGCCGATCTCCACGCCCTTAACCGCCCCGATGGACATGACCGCGTGAGCCAGCCGCGCATCCAGCTTCTCAAACACCGGTTCCCCGACGCCCGCCGGAAGCCCGCGCACGACGCACTCTACGACGCCGCCCGCGGAATCATTCGCGGCCATCATCTGATCCAGATACCGCTCCGCTTCCGCCGACGCCTCTGCGTCCGGCATGCACAGCCGGTTCTCCGACGCCTGCGCCAGATCGAACCGTTCTTCAGAGACCGTCACAGGCCCGATGCTTCTGGCATAGGCTGTCACCGTTACTCCCAGCTCCGCAAGCAGCTTCGCCGCCACGGCTCCCGCCGCCACACGCCCGATGGTCTCCCGCCCCGAAGAGCGGCCGCCGCCGCGGTAATCCCGGAAACCGTATTTCTCATCAAATGTATAATCCGCGTGACCGGGCCGGTACACATCCATGATCGCACTGTAATCATGGGACCGCTGATCGGTATTGCGCACGATCATCGAGACCGGCGTCCCGGTAGTCCTTCCCTCAAACACGCCTGACAGGATCTCGACCTGGTCGCCTTCCTTCCGGGCCGTTGTAAAGCGGCTTTGGCCAGGTTTGCGCCGGTCCAGGTATTTCTGCACGTCTTCCTCACACAATAAGAGCCCGGCCGGACAGCCGTCGACTGTCACGCCCAGGCCTTTGCCATGGGATTCTCCCCATGTAGTCATCGTCAATATCGTTCCCCAGGTAGAACCTGCCATCTCTACTCCTCCGGATGCAGCTTCACGATCTCACAGCAGTTTGGCTCGTCCACATACACCGGATTCGCGCACATGATCAGCAGACCCTGCTCATAATCCACGGCAAAGAACGTAACCGAACCGGTTTCATGGTTGATCGCCGCCACATGTTTATTGTCCGGAAATACGGCCAGATCCTTCGGATACTCTCCGCTGACCGGCAGACAGCACAGCATCTCCAGCATGCCTGTCGCTGCGTCGCGGCTGTAGACGCTGATCGTGTCGTCGCCGGCGTTGCTGCAGTACAGATACTTCTCATCGGAAGAGAGCCGGATCGCGCAGGCCGCGGTGAACTGACTGTGCCGCTTGCCCATGGAATCAATCCGCTGGATCCGCTCCAGCTTCGGCACCTTCGGGCCGGTCTCATAGGTGTATACGTCGATGATATTAGCCACTTCGTACATCAGATACATGTACTTGCCGTCGGCGCTGAAAATGAAATGACGCGGCGCGGACTCCAGATCGCAGGAGATCGTATCGACCAGAAGCATCTCTCCTTCGGTGTCGCTCATGCGGTAAACCTTCAGCACGTCCATACCCAGATCGGCGACCATGATGTAATTCCCGTCCGGCGTTATACGGACGCAGCTGACATGGGGACGGAACTTGCGGTCCGCCACGCTGCCCAGTCCCTTGTGGAAAACGCCTGCCGCCACGCTGCCCACGCTGCCGTCGGGATTTAAGTGCATGACCGTCGCCTTGCCGTCGTGGTAGCCGGCTACATAGAGATACTTCCCATCCGGATCCACCGATAACTGGCAGCCGCGCATACCGCGGATATTAGCCAGATTCAGTCGGCTGAGCGAGCCGTTCTCCAGGATGCGGAAGGATACCACGCCTTCATCCGCAATAGAATACAATGTCTTTCCGTCAGGAGACGCTGCCAGATACGAAGAATTGTCCACATCCACCTCGCACCGCTTGGTAAACAAGCCTTTCTCCACATCCACATCACAGACCGTGATGCCGCGGGCGTTGCCTGTATAAGAGTAAGAGCCGATATATGCTACATATTTGTCCTTCATTGGCAGGAACCTCCCTGTTTATTCTCTCTTTCATACTGCCGCCGGCAGCACACGCTTACCAGCTTTTTCAGTATAGCACATCTTTGTAAAAAAATCTATTGACATGCGCATTTTTTTCTGTATAATGGGTCTTGCGTTTTGTTTATTATTTCTAAACTTTTTACTTATTTTTATTGTCAGTTAGTATTTGTAAACTTTGAGATTAGTATTTGGCCATTGTCAGATAATGGAGGCAGATTATGGATATTGGAGCCAAATTAAAGGAGCTGCGGGTTCTGAAGGGACTGACGCAGGAAGAACTGGCAGACCGGGCGGAACTGTCGAAGGGATTCATTTCCCAGGTGGAACGGAACCTGACCTCGCCTTCCATCGCCACGCTGATGGACATTCTGCAGTGCCTGGGGACCAGCACCGCGGAATTTTTCAGCGAAAGCCAGGAGGAGCAGATCGTCTTCGGCAAAGACGACTATTTTGAGAAATACGACGGCGAGCTGAAGAACATGATCCACTGGATCATCCCCAACGCCCAGAAGAATGAGATGGAGCCGATCCTTCTGAAGCTGGAGCCAGACGGATCCACCTATCCGGACAATCCCCACGAAGGAGAGGAATTCGGCTATGTGCTCCAGGGCGCGGTGTCCATCCACCTGGGCGCCAAGACCTACAAAGCGAAAAAGGGCGAATCTTTTTATTTCGTCTCGGACAAGCGGCATTATCTGTCGTCGAAGGCCGGCGCGACGCTTCTGTGGATCAGCTCGCCGCCCAGCTTCTGAGCAGCACGGCGCCGTGCCGGAAAGCAGCGGCGCATTGTGTAACAGCGGCTCATTATGTAACGCACCTCATTGTGCGGCAGCGCCGTGTTGTAATACAAAAGAAATATGTAAATACTATGTCAGGAGGAAACTGCAGTGGACCAAAACGCGCGATCTGAACATTTTCTGGAAATCAAATCCCTGTGCCGCACCT
>CANPZZ010000072.1 GCA_947589125.1 uncultured Lachnospiraceae bacterium | reverse complement strand
GAATTGGCGTATTCTTCGCCGAAAGCGGACAGATCGCAGAATCCCAGCACGTTCAGACGGTGGTTGATCGTGACGACTACCATATCGCCGTGAAGGGCCATATTCTCGCCTTCGTAGGCAATGTGCTCGATAGCGGAGCCGGCCGCAAAGCCGCCGCCGTGGAGCCATACCATGACCGGGCGGGCTTTATCGTCGCAGCCCGGGGTCCAGATGTTTAAATTCTGACAGTTCTCGTTCATGATCCAGTAGCGGTGGGGTACGAGAAGTTCGCCGTTGGGTTTGGGCATATCGATCAGGGGGCATACATAGCCGAAGCTGGTGGTATCCAGAACACCTTCCCAGGGCGTGACCGGCTCCGGCGCGTGGAAACGCTTCGCCTGCGCGTAGGGAACGCCCTTGAAAACGGACAGGTTCCGGTACTCATAGCCGCGGATCTTACCCTGCGTGGTCTCGACCACGGCTGTCTGCGGGTTGTAGGAGAATTGATAGCTCATAACAGTCGCTCCTTGTCATTTTTTAATATCAACAGTATATCATTAGAAATATTGCACTGCAATAGTCAAAATATCTTATCCGTGACTGGCATATTTTCACATAGGTACATGCTGCCGCAAAAAACGGAGGACTGTCTTTCGACAATCCCCCGCTGTGAATTCATTTCGTATCGATCTCTCCGCAAAAAGCTTCTTCGTCCTGAAAAGCCTGTCCGGTCTCATTGCATTCCGGAACCAGATACATTTAATTTATGTTTAGAACTCCGGCTCGATCAGTCCGTAGGTATTCCCTTTGCGCTTGTACACCACGTTCACCTGATCGGTCTCCGCGTTCAGGAACATGTAGAAATTATGCCCCAGAAGCTCCATCTCCACGCAGGCGTCCTCCGGGAACATGGGCTTCATGCCGAAGCGTTTGGTCTTGACGATATTGATATCCTCGTCCTCTGCCGGCTCGTCCGATTCCAGGAAGAGCTGGGAGAAGGACTGGGCCGACTGCTTCTTGTCAATGATCTTCTTCTTATATCTGCGTACCTGCCGTTCGATGACTTCCTCCACCAGATCGATGGATACGTACATATCGCTTGAGGACTCTTCAGCCCGGATGATCCCTCCTTTGATCGGTATGGTTACCTCAATCTTCTGTTCGCCGCGCTGGATGCTTAAGGTGACGATCACCTCCGTAGTAGGGGAAAAATAATGCTCCAGCTTCCCAAGCTTCGTCTCAATGGCTTCTCTCAGCCCTGAGGACACTTCCATGTTTCTTCCGGTAATCGTAAAACGCATGCTCATCAGCTCCTTCTATTGGGATATCTAAAGTATAGCATACGTATTCTAAATATTCAACTAAAATCTATAAAATATTTTGACAATTTTTCAGAATCTTTTCTAAATTTTCGCTTTCATTTATCAGAAAATGTCAGAGTCAAAAGATATTTTACCCCTTGCGATATATGGATTACTCCGCGTTTTGCGCTTCCGCAATCCAGGCATTATCAGAAAACAGGACAGAAAAACGAGGAATATTTCAGCATATCAGTGGGAGTGAGTAAGGGCGCGGGCTTTATACACAGGAACACCGGCAGCGCATTCTCCGACCGGCGTATCATCTGAGCGTGACGCAAAAATTTTGTCGAAAACGCAAAGTTTATGAGATGTGAACAAAAATCGCTTTTTCGACTCGAAAATGGATTCGAACATACTTTTTCTGCTGAAAAACGGTGGATAATGTGGATAAGTCTGTGCATAACTGGTATTTCCCGAAAAAACGACACTTTTCGCTGTGGAAAAATGGAACCGGCGGCTGAGATGGTCAGCCGCCGGAAAACCCGTTCGAACATAATTTTTGTGCAATCTGTCTAAGTTACCATAAAAGAAAAAATTATGTCATCTTGACAGGAAGCAATTTATCCGTCGGAGGTCATTTCCCGTTTCTGGTCCGTTTCACTGAGGGAGCAAAGAAATAGTCTGTTTCGGTACTGGAAATTTCCGAAGATCGGCGCTATGATAGAGATAGATTGAGCGGCTGAGAATTTACTGCCGACTGCATGAGAAAATGCGCAAGAAAGGAATTGGAAGAAATATGTATGACGAGTATAAAACCTGGGCCGGGGAGGTTCTGGCGCGCATCGCAGAAAAGATGGAGAAGGTGAGCGTCCGCTCGGCGGACAAGATCCCCTACACGACGAAGGACGGCGTCCACGACGACTGGTCGGGAGACGATAAGATCGGCTGGTGGACTAACGGCTTCTGGGGCGGTATGATGTGGCAGATGTACGAGCTGACCGGGCAGGAGCGGTATAAAGCGGTCGCGGAGAGCGTGGAGCGGAAGCTGGACCGGGTGCTGATGGACGCGCAGTCCATGGATCATGACAGCGGATTTAAATGGCTGCCCACGTCGGTGAACAACTACCGGCTGACCGGGAACCCGGCGTCGAGGAACCGGGCGCTTCTGGCGGCCAATAACCTGGCGGGACGCTTCAACCACGCAGGGCAGTTTATCCGGGCGTGGAACGACTGGGGCGACAATGGCCCGGACCGCCGCGGCTGGGCGATCATCGACTGCATGATGAACCTGCCGCTTCTGTACTGGGCAAGTGTTGAGACGAAGGATCCGCGGTTCGCCCAGACGGCCATGCGGCACGCGGATACGGCGGCGCGGTGCTTCGTGCGGGATGACGGCTCCGTGAACCATATCGTGGAATTTGATGTGGACAGCGGTGAAATGGTACGCAGCTACGGCGGTCAGGGATACGCGGACGGTTCGTCCTGGACCCGCGGGCAGGCCTGGGGGCTTTACGGATTCGCGCAGAGTTTCCGGCATACGGGAAAGCGGGAGTATCTGGATACGGCCTTGCGGATCGCGGATTATTTCATCGCGCATATTCCGGAAAGCGGCCTGATCCCGGTGGACTTCTGCCAGCCTGCCCAGCCGGCGTGGGAGGACTCGACAGCGGCGGCGATCGCGGCGAGCGGACTTCTGGAGATCTGGCAGCTGCTTGAGGAGAAGAAAAAAGAAAGCGCCGGGAGTGCGGAAAATGGACCGGGAGAAGACGGCCGGAAGTATCTGGAAGCCGCGGTCAGACTCCTGCGCACTCTGGCTGACCAGCGGGTGAATTGGGACGATGCGGCGGATAACCTGCTGGAGAAATGCACTGCGGCCTACCACGATAAGGATCATGAATTCTCCATCATTTACGGGGATTATTATCTGATCGAGGCGCTGATGAAGCTGGCGCTGTGAATTATTTCAGTTCGTTGGGAGAGCGTCTGCCTGCGGCCCGAACCGTTACCATTTCGTTAATTTTTTGTGAACAACCTTCTTATTCAGTTGAATAAAACTGCGGTTGGTGGTAGAATATCTAAGATTATACCTAAACACGCAGTTTTATTACGTTAGCAGACAGAAGCGGCGGCCGCCCTGAGAGGCCGCTTTCTGACGCGGCGGATGCCGTTTCAGGAAGACGTTTCGCCTTGATGACGGCCGACCGGGCGATAAGCCGTCAGGGAGTCGGAGCAGGCAGGGCAGATGGTCTGACGCGGTGAAAGCGGCTGCTTCTGTAAAATTTAGCAGGAGAGTGACAGATGAATCTCGTAGAGAAGATTTTCGGTACCCACAGTGAGCGGGAACTGAAGCTGATATATCCCATCGTGGACAAGATCGTGGCCATGCGGCCGGAGATGATGGCTCTAAGTGATGAAGAACTGAGAGGCAAGACGAAGATATTCAAGGAGCGGCTGGCGGCGGGGGAGACCCTGGACCAGATCCTGCCGGAGGCGTTCGCGGCTGTGCGTGAGGCGGCTCGCAGGACCCTTAATATGGAGCATTTCCCGGTGCAGCTGATCGGCGGCATTGTCCTTCATCAGGGGCGTATCGCGGAGATGAAGACCGGTGAAGGAAAGACGCTGGTATCTACCTGCCCGGCGTATCTGAACGCGCTGGCGGGCAAGGGCGTCCATATCGTGACGGTCAACGACTACCTGGCCAAGCGTGACGCCGAGTGGATGGGCCGGATCCATGAATTTCTGGGCCTGAGCGTGGGCGTGGTGCTTAACTCCATGACCCCGGAGGAGAGGAAGAAGGCCTATAACTGCGACATCACCTATGTGACGAACAATGAACTGGGCTTCGATTATCTTCGTGACAATATGGTCGTCTACAAAGAGCAGATGGTGCTGCGCGACTTGGACTACGCGATCATCGACGAGGTGGACTCGGTGCTGATCGATGAAGCCCGGACGCCGCTTATCATTTCCGGACAGAGCGGCAAGTCCACGAAGCTCTATGAGGTCTGCGATATCCTGGCGCGGCAGCTGCAGCGCGGCGAGGCGTCCGGCGAGTTCACGAAGATGAACGCGATCATGGGCGAGGACATCGAGGAGACCGGCGACTTCGTGGTCAATGAGAAGGATAAGGTGGTGAACCTGACCGAGGAAGGCGTGAAGAAGGTGGAGGAATTCTTCCACATCGAGAATCTGGCCGACCCGGAGAATCTGGAGATCCAGCACAATATCATCCTGGCGCTGCGCGCCAACAACCTGATGCACCGGGACAAGGACTATGTGGTCAAGGACGACGAGGTCCTGATTGTCGACGAATTTACGGGCCGTATCATGCCGGGCCGCCGCTATTCTGATGGTCTCCATCAGGCGATCGAGGCCAAGGAGCATGTGAATGTGCGCCGTGAGAGCAAGACTCTGGCGACGATTACGTTCCAGAATTTCTTTAATAAATTCCGCAAGAAGGCCGGCATGACCGGTACGGCGCTGACGGAGGAGAAGGAGTTCCGCAATACTTACGGCATGGACGCCATCGAGATTCCGACCAATAAGCCGGTGATCCGCGTGGACCACAACGACGCGGTCTATAAGACGAAGAAAGAGAAATTCAAGGCCGTCGTAGACGAGGTGGAGGAGGCCCACTCCAAGGGGCAGCCGGTGCTGGTAGGCACCATCACCATCGAGACGTCGGAGATGCTGAGCAAGATGCTGAACCGCAGGGGCATCCCGCATAAAGTTCTGAATGCCAAGTTCCATGAACTGGAGGCGGAGATCGTGGCCGACGCCGGACTTCACGGCGCGGTGACCATCGCCACCAACATGGCCGGCCGTGGTACGGATATCAAGCTGGATGAGGAATCCAGGGCGGCGGGCGGCCTGAGGGTCATTGGCACGGAGCGCCACGAGGCGCGGCGTATCGACAATCAGCTGCGCGGCCGTTCCGGTCGTCAGGGAGACCCGGGCGAGTCCAGGTTCTACATTTCCCTGGAGGACGATCTGATGCGGCTGTTCGGCTCTGAACGGCTTATGGATATGTTTAACGCCATGGGCGTGCCGGAGGGCGAGCAGATCGAGCATAAGATGCTGTCCAGCGCTATCGAGAAGGCCCAGAAGAAGATCGAGAACAACAACTACGGCATCCGCGAGAACCTGTTAAAGTACGACGAGGTCATGAATGAGCAGCGCGAAGTCATTTACGCGGAGCGCCGCCGGGTGCTGGACGGCGACAATATGCGCGACGTGATCCTGAAGATGATCACGGATATCGTAGAGCATGTGGCGGATATGACGATGTCCGACGACGCGTCGCCGGAGAACTGGGACCTGAATGAGCTGAATTCCCTGCTGCTGCCGATCATTCCGCTGCCGCCGGTGGTGCTGAGCGATGAGCAGAAGGAGCGGATAAAGAAGAAGGAGCTGGTGCATCAGTTAAAGGAAGCGGCCATCAAGCTGTATGAGGCGAAGGAGGCTGAGTTCCCGGACGCGGAGCAGATCCGTGAGATCGAGCGCGTGATCCTTCTGAAGGTCATTGATAATAAATGGATGTCCCATATCGACGATATGGATCAGCTGCGGCAGGGTATCGGGCTGCAGGCCTACGGGCAGAAGGATCCGCTTGTCGAGTATAAGATGAGCGCTTATGAGATGTTCGACGGCATGACGGCGGCGGTGAAGGAGGATACGGTTCGGATCCTGTTCCACATCCGGGTCGAGCAGAAGGTGGAGAGAGAGCCGGCGGCGAAGGTGACGGGAACCAACCGGGACGACTCGGTGGCGAAGGCGCCGGTGCGCAAGGAAGTGAAGAAGATCTATCCGAATGATCCCTGTCCGTGCGGGAGTGGGAAGAAGTTTAAGCAGTGTCATGGGCGGAAACCGATTTAGAAATGGAGTCGCGGGAGGGCCGCGCAGAAACCTGCTCCTTCTCAGGTTCAGGTTTGCTCGCGGGAAAATCCTAAGTTCACAGGAATTTGCTAAGGACAGGTACGAAAAATGGAACCAGCCTGGGTGCATCTGAGAGGGTACTTTACTGGTCCTTCCATTTTTCGCACCAACGCAAATTCCGGTTCACTAAGGATTTTCGGCCGCTCACAAAATTCACCTGATAAGGAGCAGGTTTCTGCGCTGGGTTTTCGCAAAGATATATTACAGAGGCTTTCGCTTAGAGGAATTGTAACAAGAGGTCTTGCATATCACAGAAAGAAGGTGACACAATGGTTGAGCTTGACCAGTTCAAGTATACTTTATCGACGTTTCAGAAACCATTAGTGGAAGTGAGGGATTCACTTTGACCTGGATAATAAGGTCAGGCGAATTGCGGAATTAGACCGGTCGATGGAGGAGCCTGGGTTCTGGGACGATCCGGAGCGGTCTACGAAGCTGATGAAGGAAACTAAGAATCTGAAGGATACGGTGGAGGGCTTCCACAAGCTGGAGCAGCAGTATGAGGATATTGAAGTCCTGATCGAGATGGGGAACGAGGAGAATGATCCGGATGTGATTCCGGAGATCCGGCAGATGCTTGACGAGTTTACGGCGGAGCTGGAGGATCTGCGGATCAGCACTCTGCTGTCGGGACAGTATGACAATAATAACGCGATCCTGCGGCTGAACGCGGGGGCGGGCGGGACGGAGTCCTGCGACTGGTGCAGCATGCTGTACCGGATGTACTGCCGGTGGGCGGACAAGAAGGGCTTTACGACGGAGCTTCTGGACTATCTGGACGGCGAGGAAGCGGGCATCAAGTCGGTGACGATTCAGATCAACGGCGTGAACGCCTACGGGTATCTGAAGTCGGAGCACGGTGTGCACAGGCTGGTGCGCATTTCCCCGTTCAACGCGGCGGGCAAGCGGCAGACTTCCTTTGTGTCCTGCGACGTGATGCCGGATATCGAGGAGGATCTGGATGTGGATATCAATCCGGATGATCTGCGGATCGACACCTACCGGTCCAGCGGCGCAGGCGGCCAGCATATCAATAAGACTTCTTCGGCGGTGCGTATCACGCATATCCCTACGGGCGTGGTGGTGCAGTGCCAGAATGAGCGGTCTCAGTTCCAGAACAAGGATAAGGCCATGCAGATGCTGAAGGCCAAGCTGTTCATTTTAAAGCAGCAGGAGAACGCGGCGAATCTTTCCGACATCCGCGGCGATGTGGCGGATATCGCGTGGGGCAGTCAGATCCGTTCCTACGTGTTGCAGCCGTACACGATGGTGAAGGATCACCGGACCAACGAGGAGAGCGGCAATGTGAACGCGGTTCTGGACGGCGGCCTGGATCCGTTCATCAGCGCTTATCTGCGGTGGGTCCGGCTGGGCGGCGAGAAGAAATAAAACGATCCGGCGGCGGGAAAGCGGCGAGAGGAATATCGCGCTGCTTGCCTGCCGCCGATTTTGACAGTTATTGTAAATGCAGCGTTTGAACAGAAATGAATCGAAAGCAGAAAAATAGACGGAGGATCAGAAAGGCAGGAGATAACTATGGGCAAATGGCAGAGGCATTTATATCAGCCGGTGCTCCCTCTGGGAGAGGATGGCAGGCGGGTGACCGGAAGCGAGGCGCATATCGCGCTTTCCCGGCGGGCGGCCGGGGAAGGGATGGTACTTCTGAAAAATGAGAAGGACTGCCTTCCGCTTGCCGCAGGCGCGAGGGTGGCGCTGTTTGGCAAGGGGACGATCGACTATGTAAAAGGCGGAGGAGGAAGCGGCGACGTGACGGTCGCCTATGTGCGCAATCTGTACGAAGGCATGAAGCAGATGGAAGGCCGGGGAAAGGTGGAACTGTTCCACGAGCTTCCGCTGTTCTATGAAAAGGAGATCGCCGCCCAGTATGCGGAGGGAGCGGTTCCCGGCATGACGAAGGAACCGGTTCTGCCGGTAGAATTGCTTGAGAGGGCGAAAGAGGCGGCGGATGTCGCGGTCGTGACCTTCTGCCGGTTCTCGGGAGAAGGCTGGGACCGGGTCAGCGCTGATGGGACCTCGCAGGGACGGAAGACTGAGGAGAACCAGGTTCTGCGTATGGGAAAGGATATCTTCGAGCGGGGCGACTTCTACCTGACGAAGGCGGAGGAAGCGCTGCTTGAGGCGGTCTGCAGCCGCTTCGCCCGGGTGATCGTGGTGATGAACGTGGGCGGAATGGTGGACAGCAGCTGGTTTAAAGGCAATGACCGGATCGGCGCGGTGCTGATGGCCTGGCAGGGCGGAATGGAAGGCGGCCTGGCCGCTGCGGAGGTGCTGTGCGGGGACGTGAATCCGTCCGGACGGCTGGCGGATACATTTGCGGCGTCGCTGGAGGATTATCCGTCGACTGCAGGCTTCCATGAATCGGATGACTATGTGGATTATACCGAGGATATTTATGTGGGATATCGGTATTTCGAAACGATTCCGGGGGCTTCGGGGAAGGTCAATTATCCGTTCGGGTTCGGACTTTCGTATACTGATTTTGATATCAGCGTTAAGAGCGGAGCGAAGCAGGGAGACGAGATCGTCTTCGACGTGCAGGTGAAGAATACGGGCAGCCGCGCGGGCAAGGAAGTCGTGCAGGTCTATTTCAGCGCGCCCCAGGGAAAGCTGGGGAAACCGGCCAGGGTTCTTGCGGCATTCCGGAAGACGAAGCTGCTGGAACCGGGGGAGACAGTGAGCCTCCGGCTGGCATTTCCGGTCGCGTCCATGGCCTCCTATGACGATACGGGGAAGGTGTGCGCCAGCGCGTATGTCCTGGAGCCGGGAGAATATGCCTTCTATATCGGCGGAAATGTGCGCGACGCGGTGAAGGCGGAGTTCGTGTACCGGCAGGAAAATGTTCGGGTGACGGAGCAGCTGACTTCGCAGGCGGCGCCTCACAGGCTTTCCAGGCGGCTTCTGGCCAGCGGGGAATATGAGAATCTGCTGGTGGATGAGACGGAAGCAGGAATGGCTGGGGCCGCCTGCGGGGAAAATACTGAAGCGGCAGGGCAGGCAGCAGGACAGCCGTGCTGCGGAAACGCGGAGCCGGAGAAAACGGCGCCGGCGGCCCTTCCGCCCCAGGATCCGGCGGAACTGGAAGGCGTGCGGCCCGCCGTAAGGGGAATCGAGCGGACCCGCCGTGACCGGATCGGGGACAGGCCGCAGCTTCTGGACGTGGCGGAAGGCCGGATGACGCTGGATGATTTTGTGGAGCAGCTAAGCGACGACGACCGGATCCATCTGCTGGGCGGCCAGCCCAATACCGGCGTGGCCAATACCTTCGGCATGGGCAACCTTCCGGAGTACGGCGTGCCGAATGTGATGACGGCGGACGGGCCTGCGGGTCTGCGCATCTGGAAGACCTGCGGGATCTTTACGACCGCATTTCCGTGCGCGACGCTGCTGGCATGTACCTGGGACCCGGATCTGGCGGAGCAGGTGGGAGCCGCGGCGGCGGACGAGCTGAAGGAGAACAACCTGGGCCTCTGGCTGGCGCCGGCGGTGAATATCCACCGAAGTCCCCTGTGCGGCCGGAATTTCGAGTACTATTCTGAGGACCCGCTGCTGGCCGGAAAGGTAGCCGCGGCGATGGTGCGGGGCATCCAGTCGAAGAAGATCGGAGCCTGCGCGAAGCATTTCGCCTGCAATAACAAAGAGACAAACCGCAAGGACAGCGATTCCCGCGTATCCGAGCGGGCGCTGCGGGAGATCTACCTGAAGGCGTTCGAGATCATTGTAAAGGAATCGCAGCCCTACATGATCATGACCTCCTATAATCTGATCAACGGCGTGCAGGCGTCCGAGAATAAGGATCTGCTGACCGGTGTTCTGCGGGGCGAATGGGGCTATACCGGTCTTGTGACCACGGACTGGTGGACCCACGGCGAGCATTACCGGGAGATCAAAGCCGGCAACGACGTGAAAATGGGAACCGGCTACCCGGAGAGAGTGAAGGAGGCCCTGGAGAAGGGACTGATCAGCCGGGAAGAGATCACGGCCTGCGCCCGGCGCGTGCTGGAGATGATCCTCAAGATGGAATAAGAAAAAACAGTTGCATAACCCAGACAAATATGCTACTATCTTTCCCATGGACACAAATGTGCTTGCCAGACGAACAGAGGGAGGACTGCATGGGAGAGAGCAACAAGTACTATGTGGTGACGAAGAAGGCGGTGCCGGAGGTACTTCTTAAAGTGGTAGAAGCCAAGCGGCTTCTGGAATCCCAGAAGGTGCTGACGGTGCAGGAAGCCACGGACGCCGTGGGCATCAGCCGCAGTTCATTTTACAAGTACAAAGACGACATTTTGCCGTTCTATGATAATGCGAAAGGGAAGACAGTGACCTTTGTGACCATCATGGATGACGAGCGGGGGCTGCTGTCTGATCTTTTGCGCATCGTGGCGGTCTATAAGGCCAATATCCTGACGATCCATCAGAGCATACCGGTGAACGGCGTGGCGACGCTGACGCTGAGCGTGGAGGTGCGGTCCGATACCGGAGATATCTCCGCTATGGTGGAGGAGATGGAGGCCATGACGGGCATTCATTCGGTGAAGATAATCGCGCGGGAATGAGGCAGAATCCGGTTCGGCGGGGATGAGTGCTAAGTTTGCAGGAAGATAACACTGGAAATCCAAGAAATCAGTTTAACCAGCAAAGGAATGTGCTTGGGAAATTGAGTACGGTGCAAAATGTCCGCCCACGGGTGCGGGCAGGAGAGCGCTGAAGATGCAGGCAGGAGAGTACTGTGCGGATGTGACATGAGAACGCCGCGGATATAAGCGGGAAGATGTCGTGGCAGACAGATAAAAATACAGCCAGGGAGTGAAAGATATGGTATATGCAGCAATCATGGGATACGGAACCATCGGTTCCGGCGTATTTGAGGTTCTGACGGCTAACCGGGCGCAGGTGGCGGCCGCGGCCGGGCAGGAGATCGAGGTGAAATATGTGCTGGATCTGCGGGATTTCCCGGGGAGTCCGGCTGAAGATAAGATCGTCCACGATTTCTCAGTGATCGTAAATGACCCTGAGGTGAAGCTGGTGGTGGAGACCATGGGTGGACTGAAACCGGCCTATCCGTTCGTGAAGGCATGCCTGGAGGCGGGAAAGCATGTGGCTACCTCTAATAAGGCGCTGGTGGCGGCTTACGGCACCGAACTGCTGGCGATCGCCCGGGAAGAACATGTGAATTTCCAGTTCGAGGGAAGCGCGGGCGGCGGGATCCCGATCATCCGCACGCTGTACCGCTGCCTGGGCGGAGAGCAGATCTCAGAGATCACCGGGATCTTAAACGGCACCACCAATTACATTTTGACGAAAATGGACCGGGAGGGCATGTCTTTCGAGCAGGCCCTTAGGCAGGCGCAGGAGCTGGGATACGCGGAGAAGGATCCGACGGCAGATGTGGAAGGCCACGATACCTGCCGCAAGATCGCGATCCTGACGGCCATGGCGTCCGGCAAAGAGGTGGATTACGAGGACATTTACACGGAAGGCATCACGAAGATCCACGCGGCGGATCTGAAATACGCCGCGGCCATGGAGAAGGCCATCCGCCTGCTGGGTTCCGCCCAGATGGCCGGGGACGCGGTCTCCGCCTGGGTGGCTCCGGTGATGGTGGGGTGGGAGAACCC
>CANPZZ010000071.1 GCA_947589125.1 uncultured Lachnospiraceae bacterium | reverse complement strand
AGGACGATGGACAGAAGCACGCCCACGGTCACGAATCCCAGACCGCCGATCTGGATCAGGCACAGGATCACCAGCTGTCCGAACAGCGTCCACTGGCTCCAGGTATCCCGCACCACCAGTCCCGTCACGCAGGATGCGCTGGCGGACGTAAAGAGCGCGTCCAGAAATCCCACGCACTGCCCGTCCCTGCTGGATACGGGCAGCATCAGAAGGATCGTTCCGACTGCGATCAGAAGGAAAAATCCAACAGCGATGTACTGAGTCTGCGACATCGGCGGCCGGTATATTTTCTTTGGTTTATTCGCTCTGTCATGTGGAAATATTTTTGTCATAAGGTTCCCGTCATCTCTTTTTCCAAAATTTTGACCGCTGCTCGGTCACGGCATCTGCCGTCCCCCGCGGAACGCGGCGCACATTTCACGCCGGCCGCTGCCCGGTCACGGCTGTTTCCGTTCACCCGCGGAACGCGGCGCATGCTCTCCCTCCGGCCGGATCGTCTTCCACTTTCGCGCGTTCTTCGCCGTCTGAGCGCCGCCCGCGGGAGATGTCCGCTTTCTGCCGGGCTTAAGCGGCTGCCACCGGATCCGCTGGCGAAGGATCATCTCCGCCATCCAGAACAGCAGAAACGCCGCCAGATTCACCAGCACCACGCTGGCCCCCGCCGGCGTGGAGAACACATAGGAACCGGTCATTCCGATGCAGAAGCACACCACAGCGAGTACGCCCGACGAGATCACCACCCCGCGGAAGCTTTTGAACATCCGCATGGAAGTCAGCGCCGGGAAGATCACCAGGCTGGAGATCAGCATGGCCCCCATCATCCGCATTCCCAGCACGATGGTCACCGCCGTCAGCACAGCGGTCACCGTATTATAAAACGATACATTCACGCCGGTAGCCTTCGCGAAGCTCTCGTCAAATGTCACCGCGAAGATCCGGTGATAGCAGAGCACGAACATCCCCAGCACCACCGCCGACAGAACCGCCGAAAGCCATACATCGCCGCGGCTCATGGCCAGAATGCTGCCGAACATGTAGCTGCTGACGTCCGTCGTCATGCCCGTCGTCAGCGATGTCACCACGATTCCGATGGACAATGCGCTGGCCGATATCATCGCGATCGCCGCGTCGCTCCGCATACGTCCGCTTTCCGTGATCCGCAGCAGGAAAAACGCCGCCAGCACCACCACCGGGATCGATACCGGAAGCGGCGACCAGCCCGCGGCGACCGCCACGGAGATCGCGCCGAAGGACACATGGGACAGTCCGTCGCCGATCATCGAATACCGTTTCAGCACAAGCGTAACGCCCAGAAGCGCCGCGCACAGAGACACAAGGATCCCGCCGATAAAGGCCCGCACCAGAAATGGGTAGGAGAGCATTTCCGCGATCATGCTCATCGGTCCTCACCTCCCAGATAGCGCCGTCCCGCGGCGGTCCGGCGGTACTCCTCCGGCTTTCCGAAGAAGACCACCCGCTGCTGCAGATGCAGGATCCTGTTGGCCTGGCTGATCACGCCCGCCACATCGTGGGTAACCATCAGGATCGTCACGCCTTCGTCCCGGTTCAGCCGCCTGACCAGGCGGTAGAAATCCTGGATTGCCGACGGGTCCAGCCCTGTGATGGGTTCGTCCAGTATCAGCATCCGGCTGGTGGCGCACAGCGCTCTCGCGATCAGCACACGCTGCTGCTGCCCGCCGGACAGTTCCCGGTAGCAGTGGTTCTTAAGCTCCGAAATGCCAAGCTTCTCCATGCAGGACGCCGCCAGCCGCTTCTCTTCCGGCGAATAGAACGGCCACTTATAAAATGGCCTTCTGCGCTGAAAACGTGTCTCAGGCGTCCCTTCCTTCATCCCGGCGTCGCCGGGAGACCGCGCCGTCCTGCGGCTCAATGTCCCCGACAGCACCACTTCATAGACAGAAGCCGGGAAATCCCTCTGCGCCGCGGTCTGCTGGGGCAGATAGCCGATGCCGGTGCGGCGAAGCTCCTCCGCCACCGTAAGTTCGCCTTTCATGGGCTTAATAAGGCCCAGAAGCCCTTTCACCAGCGTGCTCTTGCCGGAACCGTTGGCGCCCACAACGCACAGATAATCGCCCTCGTCCACTTCCATGGAAAGGTCGACGACCGCATCGTAATTCTCATATCCGAAATCCACATGCCTGCATGTGATCAGTGTGCTCATTCGTCAAGTCCTTTTCTCAAACTCTCGATATTGCCCCGCATCAGGTCCGCGTAGGTAACGCCTGCGTCCAATTCGGCCCGGGTCACATTATGGCAGGAATGCAGAAGCAGCGGCTGCGCGCCGGTCTCCTCCCCAATGATCTCCGCCACCCGGTGGCTGGACAGTTCCAGATAGTAGACTGCCGGGATCTGCCCCTCCCGCACTTTATCGATCAGATAGGCGATGGTCCTGGCGCTTGGTTCCGTATCCGTACTGCAGCCGGAAAATGCCGCCCGGTAGGTAAGCCCGTATTCCTCCGCCAGATAGCGGAAGGGGAATTTATCGCCTACCACGATCATATTGCGTCTGCGGGCCTCTGAGACCGTCAGAAAGCCCTCGTGGATGGTCTGAAGCTCCTCAAGATATCTCTCCGCCCCCGCGGCGTAAGCCTCCGCGTTGGCCGGGTCCTCGCGGGACAATGTATCCGCGATCACATTTACGAATTCCATCGCGTTCACCGGCGATGTCCAGATGTGTTCGTCATATTCGATCTCTTCTTCGTGACCGTCGTGGTCGAAGCTGTCCTTACTGCCGCTGTCCGGTTCCTGCATCCGCACGCCATCATTGCCGGGGATCTCTGCACTTTCCGATCCGGCGGCTCCGCCAGATTCATCCTCTGCGAAACCGTCGCCAGGAGACGCATCGCTTTGTCCGTGATCCTGCTCCTCATCCTCCATGCCCTCGACGATCTCTTCCTGGTACACGTCCGCGTGATCCATCATCGTCACGACCGTCAGATCCGGCGCGTCCACCGCCTCAAGCACCCGGCCGACCCACTGCTCCATAGCCCCGCCGTTGGCGATCAGCACATCCGACTCCTGGATCGCGCGCATATCCGCCGGCGTCGGCTCGAAGGAATGGCTGTCCATCCCTGCCGGCACCACCAGCTTAAGATCCACCAGATCCCCCGCGATCTGCCTTACAAAGTCATAGTACGGAAATATGGTCGCGGCCACCTGAAGCCTGTCACCCGGCGCGTGCGGCGCGCCGCTCTCGGCGCCAGTGTCGTCAGAATCCACCGTTTTACGGTCCCCGGAATCTGCAGTACCCGCGGCCGTGCCGCTCCCCGCCCTCTCCGGTCCGCGGCTGCACCCGGCCGCCGTCAGGCACAATGTAAGCAATACCAGACACGCGGCACGCGAAACAGTCCTCCCTGCGCATGCGGCTTCATTAAGCCCAACATCCGATATAAGAGGCTGCGGCAGCACCGGGCAGCGCCTCGCTCCCGCGCGCCGCTTTCCCGCCGGCCGCCGGAACCATTTTCTTCCCATATCCAACAACAATCTCACACCTTATCGATGATCTCTGCCGCCTCAAGCCCCCGCGTTATGATATACCGGTAATGCTCGTCCACATTCTGGTACTCCTGCGGCAGAAACGGCCGTCCGTCCAGGAGCGCGCAGGACAGATGATACATATAATATTCCCCGTCCACATGCTCCTCAGCCAGCAGTTCGCCCTGGAACCGCATATCGTCTGTATTCTGTTCTTTGCCCAGGGCCATATCGTTCAGCGTCTGCAGCATGATGGCGAAATGTTCCTCGTCCCACGCCGACAGATACATACATTTGCAGAGTCCCTTCGTGAAGAACGGATAGTCCGCGTAACAGTCCATCAGTTCCTTAAACCGTGTCATATGCTCCGAATTCTCAAACATATGCGCTTCCTCGAGCGCCGCGATATACGCTTCCGTCCTGCCCATAGTCTCCTCCTGCGGCCAAGCCGCCATGTCTTCCTCCTGCTGCATACCTGTCCTGCTTTCTCTCACAGTCTTCCTTATTATACAACGCGCCGGCGATTCTGTCATTCTTTTTTTCTCGGCGGCCGCGAATTTAAAAACATGTGAAATAAAGCCGCTTGCGCAAAATCCTCTCTGACCGTATAATAAATGATAAAATAACCACCAAATCCATAATTCAGGAGGACAAGCTTATGGCAACCGCAAGATTTACCTTCCACTCTGAATGTCTCGCCCGCACCACTGATTTCTTCGCGATCCTTCCCAACGATATGCCGGAAATGGCCGTGAAGGCGAACCCGCATTTCGCGCGGCCCACGAGGACGCTGATCCTGCTGCACGGCTTTACCGGACACTGCATGGACTGGGTCTTCGGCTCCACGATCCAGGAGCTGTCCGGCCGGTACAATATCGCCGTGATCTGCCCCAACGGTGAGAACAGCTTCTATCTGGACCACCCGGCCACCGGACGGAAATACGCCACCCATGTGGGCAAAGAACTGGTCGACTACGCCCGCAGGACCTTCGGCCTGTCCGACAGGCGCGAAGACACCTTCATCGGCGGCCTCTCCATGGGCGGCTTCGGCTCCATCCACACGGCGCTGCAGTTCAACCATACCTTCAGCAAGTCCTTCGCCCTCTCCAGCGCCCTGATCACCCACGAAGTGGCGCAGATGAAGCCGGGAAGCGACAACGGTATGTCCAATTACGAATATTATGAATTGATGTTCGGCGATCCGAAGAAGCTGCTGGATTCGGAGAATAATCCGGAAACGCTGGTGAAGAAACATTTAAAGGCCGGCGACCTGATGCCGAAATTCTTCCTGGCCTGCGGCACGGAGGATTTCCTGCTTACGCCCAACCGGCAGTTTCGGGATTTCCTTAAGGAGCAGGGAGCTGATTTCGAATACCACGAGGGGCCGGGCGTCCACGATATGGTCTTCTGGAATACCTGGCTGGCGCCGGCGATGAAGTGGCTGGCGGAGTAAGAATTCCGCAGACGCGGCGGCCGTCGCACCCTGGCGCAACGCGGTCCGGACGCTCTGTCTGCATACTGACGTAATACAAGCAGGGCGTCACTGGCGCCCTGCCTGCATGGAAATATTTAAGGCCGCTTTCTACGCGGCCTTTTTCTCATGAAGATAAATGCAATAGTATCCCATCCCGACGATCCCCGCGCCGCCGATGATATTGCCAAGCGTGACCGGCAAAAGATTCTTCAGGAAGAAACTTCCCCAGTTAAGCCCTTCCGCCGCGATGCCGTACTCTGCCGCCGTGAATATCCCGGCCGGCACATAGAACATATTGGCGACGCAGTGCTCGTAACCGGCCAGCACGAAGAGAAATACCGGCGGGTAAAGGCCGAATATCTTCTCTGTGGCCGTCGAACCGCCGATGGCGATCCAGACGGCGACGCAGACCAGGACATTGCAGAGAATCCCGCGGAACAGGCCGTCGGTAAAGCTTATGGAGACCTTGGCCAAAGCGGTGCTCACCATGCTCTGGGCCAGCGCCCCGCCGAACAGATCCGGCGTATGGCCGTAGACGACCAGAGCTGCCACCAGGACGCTCCCCAGGAGGTTGCCCAGATACACGACACACCATGTCCGCAGAAGTTCCGTCACGGTGATCTTCTTCGCGGCGGCGGAGATGACCATCAGGCAGTCGCCGGTGAACAGCTCGCTCCCGGCCAGAACTACCATTACCAGACCCGCCGGGAACAGCAGGGCCGTGATCACCTTGGCCGTGGACGGATCCGCCACCGTCGCGGACGCGGCCATTGTGGACGCGCCGGCGAAAGCGATGAACGCGCCGGCCAGCATGGCCAGGGCAAATAATCTCGGGAGCGGCGTTTTCGCCTTCCCGGTTCCGACATTTACATAGGTCTCAGCGATCTTCGCGGGTGTCAGCATATGTATTCCTCCTGTTGTCGCGGTACGCGCTGCGCGTCCGGCTGAAATCTCAGTTCCATCCAAGTATCTTTATCAGGGACCGGCGCGGCGACGGGTAGGCGCTGGCCGGAAAATCCTGCACGTCCGTTGTATTGGAGCAGATCAGATAGTCTATGGTTTCTCCGTTTTCATCTTTTACGACCTCGGAAATGATCACCATGTGGTTCCAGTCTTCCGGCGGCCCCATCATGATCAGATCTCCCGCCTGGCCGCTCATGAAATCCGCGTCCACCTGGACCGCCAGACCGCTTCCGCTGTTATCGCGGGCGTAGGCGCAGAAATAATCTACATTGATCCAGGATAAGGTGCAGCCGGTTTTTTCGGAATCGTCATTCAGGACTTCGTCGTACCATTTCCATCTTGCGCTGCCTTCGGTGTCCATGGGGATTCCGCCGGCCAGCAGGCACTGGGAGACAAAATTCTGGCAGTTTCCGCCTTCTCCGCTGTAATCATGCCATTCTTCATTCCGCTCGTCCACATGGGCCCGGGCATAGGCGACAGCGGCCTCGCGGTCGTATTCGTGACGGGGGATCGGACTGTCTTCCTCCGCTGCGGCGGGCAGCCGTTCTCTTCGTTCCATGTCTTCCGCCATCTGGCTCAGGAGCAGTTCCTTCCGCTCCGCAAAGACTTCGTCCGCATTTTCCAGATTCTCCAGATCTTCATCCTGATGACCCTTCAGCATGTTCCAGAAAGCGCCTTCCCACTGCATATGTTCGGCCAGCGCCCATCTGCCGTTCTCCTGAACCAGCACAAAATCATGCCAATAGCCGGGATACTCGGCAGTAACCTCCGGCATCAGAGCGAAGCGCAGCAGGCTCTGTTCGCCCATGTCCACATTGATACCGCCGTCATCCCGCTCTTCCGCCTCCAGGATCCACATGCGATAGACGTAATCGTCCAGACGCAGGTCCGATTTCTGCATCCTGCGCATTTCGATCATATATTCCCAGGCGTTCCTGTGAAATGCCATCTGACCGGAGGCGGACGACGCGAACAGATCGGACAGATCTTTCATCTCAAGCGACGAAAGCGCCTCATAATACCGGTCCATATAATTGAAAATGGCTTCCTTCTGCTCATCGTTCAGCAGATCCTGATTCTCGCCGATCAGTTTGCCACGATGGGACGGTTCCGGCGCGGTCTCCGTCTCCGCCGAAGGCTCCGGCACCGTCTCCGGTTCGGACGGCGGCATCGTCACGGCCGCTTCCGTGGCCGGCGCATTTCCGCCGGAGCCCGCGCTGCAGCCGCCGGCACACAGCAGAACGATGGCGCATATGACGGCGAGGCCCCGATCTATATTCATATTTTGTCCTGGATCATTTAATCTTTTCATATCTGTATAATTCGACCATTTACAACATACGCTTAAAAGCTTAAAAGCTTTCATAAGCAGTATATCATGTTCTTCTGCATCTTTCCATTCATTTCTTGATATTAATGTCTGGCATAATTGGAATGCCGGCGCAGAATTATCCATTTTTCGATATTTTTCATCAAAATCTGGTGCATTTTTCTTTCGCTTATGGTACACTTAAAGTCGGAAATAAAATACCGCCTTTTCCGGCGCCGCGCGGGCGGCTTTCGGACCGGTTCCGGCGGATTCGGATACTCAGGAGGTCTCCATGGCACACATCGGATTCGACAATAACAAATACCAGCTGACCCAGTCTTCCCGCATCCGGGAGCGCATCGCCCAGTTCGGCGACAAGCTCTATCTGGAATTCGGCGGCAAGCTGTTCGACGACTATCACGCCTCCCGCGTTCTGCCGGGATTTCAGCCCGACAGCAAGCTTCAGATGCTTCTGCAGCTTGCGGACCAGGCGGAGATCGTCATCGCGATCAACGCCGCTGATATCGAGAAGAACAAGATACGCTATGACCTGGGCATTACCTATGATGTGGATGTCCTTCGCCTGATCCAGTCTTTCCGGGACAAAGGCCTCTATGTGGGCAGCGTGGTCATTACCCAGTATACGGGCCAGCCGGCGGCGGATACCTTCAAGAGCAAGCTGGAACATATGGGCATCACGGTCTACCGGCACTACCGGATCGAAGGCTATCCGAACAATGTATCCCACATCGTAAGCCCTGAAGGCTTCGGGAAGAACGACTACATACGCACCAGCCGGCCGTTAATCATTGTCACGGCTCCGGGTCCGGGAAGCGGCAAGATGGCCACATGCCTGTCCCAGCTTTACCATGAGAACCAGCGCAGCATCAAGGCCGGCTATGCCAAATTCGAGACATTTCCGATCTGGAACCTGCCGCTTAAGCATCCGGTGAACCTGGCCTACGAGGCGGCCACCGCGGACCTGAACGATGTAAATATGATCGATCCCTTCCATCTGGAAGCCTACGGCGAGACTACCGTGAATTACAACCGGGACGTGGAGATTTTCCCGGTGCTGAACGCTATCTTCGAGGGTATCTACGGGGAGAGCCCCTACAAGTCTCCCACGGACATGGGCGTAAATATGGCCGGAAACTGCATCATTGACGACGCGGTCTGCCGGGAAGCTTCCCTGCAGGAGATCATCCGGAGATACTACCACGCGCTGGAGAACATGGCCCGCGGCGATAAATCAGAAGACGAGATCTATAAGATCGAACTGCTGATGAAGCAGGCCCGCATCACGGTGGATTACCGGAAGGTGGTGAGTGCCGCCAAAGTGAAGGCCCAGGTATCCGGCGGACCGGCGGCAGCCATGGAACTGCCCGACGGCCGGATCGTAACCGGACGGACCAGCGATCTTCTGGGAGCCTCAGCCGCGCTGCTTCTCAACGCAGTGAAGACACTGGGAGACATTCCGGATGAAGTCCATCTGATCGCTCCGTCGGCCATTGAACCGATCCAGCGGCTGAAGGTTGGCTACCTGGGAAGCAAGAATCCCCGGCTCCACACCGACGAGGTGCTGATCGCTCTGTCCATGTGCGCCGCCACCGACAAAAACGCCCAGAAGGCCCTGGATCAGCTTGCGAAACTGAAGGGCTGTCAGGCCCACACCTCCGTCATGCTTTCCCGCGTAGACATACGCTCCTTCCAGAAGCTGGGAGTTGACCTGACCTCAGAGCCCATTTATGAACATAAGAAGATCTACCACTGATTGATCAATTATCTGCAGCGGAAGGAGATTCGCCATGGAAACAGCCGATCTGACTATCCGTCTGGCCACGCCGGATGACGCGGAAGCGATCCTTAATATCTATAAGCCATATATTAAGCATACGGTGATCACATTTGAATGCGAGGTACCGTCCGTAGAGGAATTTCGGGAACGGATCGTTGCCATTCTGAAGCGGCACCCCTATCTGGTCGCGGACACGGATCAGGGAATCATCGGCTACGCCTACGCCTCGGATTTCAAGAGCCGCAGCGCCTATGACTGGTCGGTAGAGACCTCTATCTATGTGGATATGAACTGGCGGGGCTGCGGCATAGGAACCGTCCTCTATCGGGCGCTGGAGGAGTGGCTTAAGAAACAGAACGTCGTCAACCTCTACGCCTGCATCACCTATCCGAACGCGCAGAGCATCCGGTTCCATCAGACCTTCCGTTACAAGAAAGTGGCGTATTTCCGCAAATGCGGCTACAAGAAAAAGAAATGGCACAGCGTGATCTGGATGTGGAAGACCATCGCAAGACATGGGAGGAAACCGCAGGCGCTGCTTTCGATGAAGGAACTGCGTATTCTTATGCTGGATCATGTGTCCCCGGTGCCGCTGTCAGATCTGTACCGGGTCAATACCGGCCGGAGCGATACTGCCGCCGCAGACGAAGCGGAAATACCGGAAGAGCACGTTTCGGAAGAGCATATCGCGGATACAGCTTCCGGCAGGAATTTCGAAGAAGCTGCCTCCGCGAAAGCACAGACGAATACGGCCGGCACAGAAGCAGCCGAACCGCCAGAAGACGATACGGCCGGCACAGAAGCAGCCGAACCGCCAAAAGACGATGCGGCCGCGCAGAAGGCGTCCGGCACGCCAGAGAAAGAAAACCGCCCCGGCCAGGAATAACCAGTCCCATCTATCCAAGCTTTACCGGAAGCCGTCCGGATGCGACGGCTTCTTTTTTAATACATTTCGCCGCTGCACGGACGCTGTCCTCGCTGTATTCAAATGCCGCGAGGGACCACACCGTAGCCGGCAGTCCTGCCAGATCGTAAGGCGCGCGGAGCGATACCGCGATCGTGGGCACGCCGGCTTCCGCCAACGCACGGATCAGCTCCTGCTGTCCCGGATGGCGGTGACCTTCGCAGAGACCGACGACTGCCGCCGTATGCTCTTTCGCCTGCTTCACCAACGCTGCGATCCGTTCCTCATCCGGATCCACCGTCATATCCGCAGTCTCGCCGCCCAGAAGTTCCGCCATCACAGCGCCGAAAAGATTGCTCCTGTCGCCGTCCACGTTGCCTACCAGAGAGGACCGGTAGGAACGGCAGCCGATGCAAAGCGGCGTCTTGCCGTAATCAACGGTTCCGTCCGCGGGACGGTGAACCTCCGTGATCGTTTTCTGAAGCATCGCCAGGCTTTCCGCGCGGGCGGCGGCGAAGTCGAATTCCGCCCGTTCTCTGTCCTGCGCCGCTTCTTCGCCGGACTTCGGCATTTTCTGACCGGCCTGCGGTCCTTCTCCGGCAGCCGGCATCTGGTCTCCCCACGCCTTCTTTCCATCCACCCATTTCTTCTTATATTCCATGATACGCGCCGCGCTGCGCTCCATCTCCGCCGCGTCCAGGCGCCCGTCGGCCACAGCCTGAGCCGCCGCTTCGGCCGCCTCGCCGCCCAGCAGCGTATCATGGGAGATCAGCACCACGTCGACGCCCGCTCCCATGGCGGTCACCGTTCCGTTCACGGTCCCGAAATGATTCCTGATCGCCAGCATTTCCATGCAGTCGCTGACGATCAGGCCGCCAAAGCCCATCTCCCCGCGCAGAAGCCCGGTCAGGATCCGCCGGGACATAGTGGCCGGCAGATATTCCGGTTCGATCTGCGGGAACAGAATATGGGTCGTCATGATCGCCGGTATCCCCGCCGCGACCGCCATCCGAAACGGCACCAGCTCCGCCTTCTCCAGCTCTTCCCGCGATTTGTCCACCTTCGGCAGCGCCAGATGGGAATCCACGTCCGTATCCCCGTGCCCCGGGAAATGCTTGGCCGAACTGAGTACGCCGCCGTCCGCCAGTCCCCGGGCCATTTCACAGGCATAGCGGCCTGCCTCAGCGGGGTCGTCGCCGTAGCTTCTGGCCCCGATCACCGGATTGGCCGCGCTGGTATTCACATCCGCCACCGGCGCGAAATCGAAATTCACCCCCAGCGCCCGCAACTGCCGCCCGGTCAGAAGTCCAGCCTTGTACGCGTTTGCCGGGTCGCCGGTGGCCGCGATGGCCATAGCGCCGGGCACATTGACGCCGTCGGCGGGCAGACGGCTGACAATGCCGCCCTCCTGATCGATCGCGATAAGCGCGCCGTGGCCGGTCTCCTCCCGCACCAGCTTCTGGATCTCGCCGCAGATACGCCTAAGCTGCGCGCAGCTCTCGATATTTTCCCTAAACAGGATCACATTGGCGATTTTATGCTCCCGCACCACTCTCCGGTATTCGTCGGTCAGTTCCGTGCCGTGGAACCCGGTCATCAGCCGCTGGCCGATCTGCTCTTTTAACGTCATACTCCGTCTCCTTCCGCGGGGAAACCCGGCTGTTTTCTCTTTCTGCCCGGAGAATCCCCGCTGCGAAAATATTATAAAATTTTGAAACTTTTTTCCGTTTTTACTCTTGACAAAGTACTTTTCCTATGGGATAAATAAACAAACGTAATTTCAAAGGAGAATTTCCATGACCACCAACATCGAACTTCGCGTCAACAGTATCTACGACAGTCTCAGCAACGCCGAGAAGAAGGCAGCCACCTATTTCCTGAACAATGTGGAAAATGTGTTCAACAAGCCCATCGC
>CANPZZ010000070.1 GCA_947589125.1 uncultured Lachnospiraceae bacterium | reverse complement strand
CCTTCTTCGGCAGCAGTTCCTTCCACGCGCTTCCTATATTCTCTGTGTCAACCAGATAGACCTTTCGATTCGCCATACGCATCCTTTCCCCATATACGGCGCCGTAAAGCCATATTACCATGTTCTTCGCGAAATGCCAAGGACTTTTTCCGGCGCCGCCTTAATATTTTGCAGTATCGAAAAAATAGGACTGGCGCATCCGGCTGATTTGTCATACAATACAGGCAAAGTGTCACCGGTGCTTTACCTGCAGGGAAATACAGGCAGGACATCACCGGCGCCCTGCTCGCAGGAAACCATGCAAACATAAGGAGAATATCATGTCACACACCAAATTTTTCAGCTTCATCAAAAAAGAGCCCGTCCTGACAGTATCGGCTGTCTGCGCGCTCGTTTCCATGCTGTTCGTGCCGCCGTCCGCGGCTTACATCGGCTATATCGACTTCCGGGTACTGGCCCTTCTGTTCTGCCTGATGGCGGTGGTGGCCGGGCTCCAGAGGCACGGCCTGTTTGAGTGGCTGGCCGCGAAGCTTCTGACCGGCAGCATGCACCGGCGAAAGCTGTTTATCCTGCTGATCCTGCTACCCTTCTTCGCCTCCATGCTGGTGACCAACGATGTGGCGCTGATCACCTTCGTGCCCTTCGCCGTCCTGATCCTGGGCCTGACCGGCGAGACCAGGTATATGATCTTCATCATCGTCATGCAGACCGTCGCCGCCAATCTGGGAAGCATGGCCACGCCTGTCGGCAATCCCCAGAACCTGTATCTGTATTCCGCTTTCGGTTTAAGCGCCGGGGAATTCTTCGGGACCGTTCTGCCCTTCGCGGCGCTGGCTCTGCCGATCCTGACAGGCAGCGTATTCTTCTGCCGTCAGGGCGATCTGACCGTCTCCCTGCCGGAGAAGACCGGCATCGACAAGGCCAGGCCTGTCGCCGTTTACGCAGTTCTGTTCGCCGTCTGCCTGCTGTCCGTATTCCGCGTGCTCCACTACGCGGTGCTTCTGGGAATCGTATGCGCCGCCCTCTTTATCGAGGACCGGTCTCTCTACAGATCCATGGACTACGGCCTGCTGCTGACCTTCGTCTGCTTCTTCATCTTTGCCGGAAACTTAGGCGCCATGGAAAGCGTCCATGATTTTCTACAGAAAATGCTGGCGGATCAGCCGCTTCTGACCTCCGCTCTGGCAAGCCAGGTCATCAGCAACGTCCCCGCCGCCGTGCTGCTGTCCGGCTTCACAGACAACTGGCGGGCGCTCCTTCTCGGCACCGACTTAGGCGGCCTCGGCACGCCCATCGCGTCGCTGGCCAGCCTGATCTCCTTCCGGCTCTATATGAAGACAGAAAGAGCCAACGGCGGAAAATATCTCGGTTTCTTTACGCTGGTAAATGTGGCGGGGCTGGTGCTGTTCCTGGCGTTGGCGCAGATCACTTTCTGAGAATACGAGCAGGGCGTCACCCCAGCATTTTCCTGATCTGCTTCTCCGACGCATCCGGCAAAAGTCCCCTCAGATGCACCAGGATCTTCTCCTTCGACTCCTCAGGGTCTCTGTGGTAAGCCGAAGTCACGAACTCCCGCCCGAACATGGCTTCCGGCGTGCTGTACTGCGCCACGCCCCAGCCGTAGGTCTGGCCGAACCGGTCCTTCAGATAGACGAAATCCGCGATATTCACATAGGTCTGCATCTGAAGCCGCGTAATGACCGTATCAAAGCCCTTATTGCCGCCCTTGCGGTAGTTGCATTTCTCCTTCAGCGTCTTCGAAAGGATCTCTCCGTTCTCCGCGATCACATCATAAATCCCTTTATCCTTGTAGGACGCCAGTTCGTCGTCGAACCGGGCGTCGAAATCATAGCCGTCCCGGCGGTAATTGGCGAAATCCGGGAACCATTCAGTACTGATATATCCGGCCCTTCCGGCAAAGAACTTGCCATAAACGCAGGTCTTTGTCCGGGCGATCGGGCCTTTCCATTCCCACGGCCCCTCTATATCGTCCGACATCCACAATTCCGGCGCGCACAGGTCCGCTATGGAAAAACCTTCGATCTCATTTCTGAAAAACGGCAGGAATCCGATCTCCTGTACCAGACTGATGATATCCTCCGCACTGTGAATCCCGCGAAACCGCATATTCCATGCCTCCTATACGTCAGACTTCTTATTTGCCTTTTCGCGCAGTTCCTTAAGCGCTGACGCAAACTGCGCCGACGACGCGGACGGATTGCCGCGCAGGATATCCCTGCGGTAGAAATTCATGTGTCCGGCCAGCGCCTCCCGCTTCTCGCTCAATGCGCGGATCCGGGCCGCAAGCGCCTCTTCCGACTGGGCATGTTCGCGCACAAACGCGGCGGCTCCGGCTCCGACATCCGCCACCTTCGCGACAGCTCCGGCTCCGACATCCGCCACCTTCGCGACAGCCCCTACTCCTGCATCCGCCACCTTTGCGGCAGCACCAACTCCGACTCCGGCCACATGCGCGGCCGCATCCGCCACACGGGCGGCGGCCCCCGTCATCTTCGCCGCAGCGTCCGCCCTCACTTCGGTCAGCCGGCTCGCGGCCTCAGCCCGTACTTCCGCCGCGCTCAGGCCCTCCAGCCGCTCTGCGATCTCAGACCGCAGAAGCGCAGCCTGAACCTGCAGCTCGTCCAACTCCGCCTTCATCTTCGTCATGGCCTCCAGCGCCCGGCCCAGATCCAGGGCTTCCTTCACAGATACGACCGTATCTGCCGCGAACGCCGCGCCGACGATCAAAAGCAGCGCTGTCTCCACCCATATATTCATCCCCAGCACGAATTCCGCGATAGGCTTATGGATCACTTCCGTCAGGAAAATAGTCAGAAATCCCCACGCGACCGACGACGACAGACAGATATAGCCGCGGAAATTAAACTTCTGGCTGCTGTAATCCCAGTATTTGATCTTAAACAGCTTCTCCATCACATATCCGGTCACATATTCCAAAACCGTAGCGCCGACGACGCCCGCCAGATAGACCAGCACCACGGAATCCTGTACCGGCAGCGACAGCCACAGCATCATGACCGCCCCGGTGCCGTAAAGCGGCAGCAGCGGAAGCCGCAGAAAACCGCGGTTAACGAAGCGTCGCTGCAGAATCGAAACATAGGCAGATTCGAAGATCCACCCGAAAAAGCTGTATATAAAGAAAAATGTGATCCAGTGATACCAGGGATATGTGTACATTTTCATGCCTCCGCTTTCTGTACTCCTGTAAAATATACCACACCTTTATCGGAATTGCAATAAACAGCGGTATCCAACGTTCCGGCCTCTTCTGCCGGAATTGCAATAAACAGCGGCCTCCAGCGCTCCGGCCTCTCTGCCGGAATTGCAATAAACAGCGGCCTCCCCCGTTCCGGCCTTTCCCGCGTCCAGCCGCCGCCAGGAACACCATTCGCTCCAATCTGGTATTATTAAAATATTTAAAACTGGATATTTTAATGACTCCAAAATAATGATATCGTAGGGTACAGTTCCGATCCGGAACGCATTTTATCTCCCATGAGGAAGGAGTAAGGATAATGAAAAAAGAAAATGAAAAAGTCTATAAGATCGTGATCACCGGCCTGATGGCCGCCCTGTGCTATGTGGCGTTTACATTCCTTAAGATTCCGATCCCCACCTTCGGCGGCGACATGGTGGCGCTGCATATCGGCAACGCGTTCTGCGTGCTGGCGGCCCTTCTGCTGGGCGGCAGCTACGGCGGCGTGGCCGGCGCCATCGGTATGACGATCGCGGACCTGATCGACCCGGCCTATGTGACCAGCGCGCCGAAGACATTTTTCCTGAAGCTGTGCATCGGCCTTGTGACAGGCCTCGTGGCGCACCGCGTCGCCCACATTACGGAAGACCATGATAACAAATACGTCTTCAAATGGACGCTTCTGGCGTCGATCGCCGGACTGGGCTTCAATGTGATCATGGACCCGATCGTAGGTTATTTCTATAAGAAATACATCCTGGGCGTAGAGGCCACGGCGGCCGCCATCATGTCCACCTGGGCCGCCGGCGTCACCTTTGTAAACGCCGTCGCGGGCACCATCGTGGTAGTCGTAGTCTATATGGCGGTGCGGCCGGTACTTAAGAAGGCGGGACTGTTCTTCCATATCTGAGTATGCAAAACGCGCTGAACCGGTGCCCGGCTATCCCGGCCCCTGGTTCAGCGCCACTCTTCTTCACGCTTCTCCTGATCTGCGATCATCTTCCGGTACTGAAGCGGCGAAATGCCGTATTCAGTCCTGAAAGCCCGGTAGAATGCCGAATACTCCGAATACCCCACAGTTCTTCCTGTCTCCTCCATGGAAAGTCCCCTGGCGATCTGATTCTTCGCCTCCGCCAGCCGCCTCTGTGTCACACAGCGGTAGAATCCCATTCCCATCTCGCGGGAGAACAGATGGGTCAGCGTACTCTCGCTGATATGAAAATACCGCGCCGTCTCCGACAAGGTGATCCGCCCGGCCATATTCTCCCTGACATAATCCAGAACCTTTTCCAGAAGATCCTCTTTGGGAGCAGCAGAAGCGTATGTATCCGCCTCCTTTACGGCCCTGGTCAGATGAACCAGCATCTGAGCTGTATTGCCATACACACAGACCTCCCAGCCGGCGGCCCTTGTCTCCGACTCCCTTGTATTCCTCTCAAAGAAGCCCGCAAGGTACTCCCATCCGGTTCCCGCCGTGGAAAGCACTATCGGCCTGTCCGCACCCCGGAAATCCGGATGCATTTTTCGGATATAATCAAGCATCATAGGACTGACCCAGACCACATCCCTCACATAGGGCGATGTCATCCTGTCAGGAAGAATGGGCATGTGCGTCACACCGGGAGGCACAATAATAATGTCTCCCGACCGAACCTGATACCGACGCGTATCAAGAAGATACTCCAGTCTTCCCTGAATACAGCAGACAATTTCCAGAAAATGATGGCTGTGCTGCGTCACATGGGCCGCCGTAAAGCTGATGTCCCGATGGGCGTCCGCCATCTCTGAATCCATTTCGACTTCCTGATAAAAATTCCTGATGCCATGCAGATAGAGACTTCTGCGGATCTCATCACGCGAAAATCCCTCCCCGGCATACCTGGCCACTTCGCTCTTTTTCATACTTTCCCCCTAACTGCCGCCCGGTCATAATACATCCCGGTCCGCTATTCAACCGTCGTCACACTCCTATCGTCATACTCTTTACGGAAACTATACCATAAGTTTGCCGGAATTACAATAAACCTCGCCAAATTGTCAATTTATTTTGCAGAAAGGATAAATTATTATATAAATGGAAACTGGTAGTTATATTGTCTGTACAAAAAGCAAAGGAGGAATCAATGATGTCTAAGAAACCCGCAACCGGCCTGACCAAAAAGCAGATCGTAGGCTATGGTCTGGGCGATTTCGGCGGATGCATGACCTTCGCTCTCATGGGCTCCATGGTCACCCGCTACTATGTTAACGTTCTTAAGATCAACACGGCCGTCCTGGCTGTTCTTCTGCTGGTCTGGAACATTTGGGACGCCGTCAACGATCCGATGATGGGCGCGCTCATGGACAAGATGTTCGCCAAAAAAGCCCATCCGCAGGGCAAATTCCGCCCATGGCTTTTGCGTGCCACGCCTCTTCTGGCGATCACGTCCATCGCCTTCTGGACCGTGCCGACCTTCTTCGAGGGAACTGCTCTGATCTGCGTGCTATTCGTCTGCAAGATCCTGTATGAAGGCTGCTACACGATGTTCAATATCCCCATGGGGTCGCTGCTGTCAGCCATGGCTGACACCGACGAAGAACGGGCCTCCCTGTCCTCAGCACGAGGCTTCGGCGGCACCATCGGCAATATCATCCCCATGATGATCTTTCCGATCCTTCTGAATAAATTCGGCGACAGCAATCCCACCGGTTACGGTCTGGGGGCAACGGTCTGCGCCCTGATCGGCGCAGTTATCTGTTATCTCCATTACAGCTGGACCGAAGAACGCAACATCGTCGCGTCCGCTCCGGAGGCGGCCGACAACATCAAATTCTCTGATATTTTCCAAGTGTTCAAGCGGAACCGGGCATTTCTGGCGCTGTGTATCCACGGCATCTGCATCTGCACCAACCAGTATGTATCACAGACGCTGGGTACCTACATGTATGCTGACGTTCTCGGCAACATCAGTATCATGAGCCTTGCCTCCGCCGCCTCGATGCCTATCATGTTCATAACACTTCTCATTGCGCCAAAGCTGGCGAAGAAACTTGGTCTGGAGAACATGATCCGCTACTGCCTGCTGATCGGCTGCGCGTCCAACCTTCTGCTGTTCGCCGCCCATATGCTGTTCACCGTACCCGCCATGGTGCATATGATCTGGACCACCATCGCTTCCGCCTTCGGCAGCGTTTCCATCTACATGCAGTGGGGCCTGGTAGGCGAAGCCATCGACTACAACGAATACCTGACCGGGAAGCGCACCGAAGGCTCCATCTACGGCACCTTCAACCTGTCCCGCCGTATCGGCCAGACCATCGGCAATTCTGCCGCCGTCCTGATGCTGGGCTGGATCGGCTATGACGCCGTGATCGCCGCTGCCGGCGGTACCCAGGCCGGAAGCGTTATCGTCGGCATCAAGGTCCTGTGCGTACTTCTTCCCGCGATCTTCACACTGGGAAGCTGGCTGGCGTTCAAGTTCGTCTGGAACATCACGCCGGATATCCGGGCCAAGATGGCTGCGTACACGGCGGAGAAAAAGGCTGCCGCCGCTAAGAACTGACGAATCACTGAATAAGGAGGCAATACCATGCGTACAAGAATACTCCCCAAAATGCTGAACACGGAGGTTCAGGAATATTTAAAAGAAAATGATATCATCATCGTCCCGGTCGGAACGGTGGAAATGCACGGCGGACTTCCTCTGGATGTGGAAACCGTCATCAGCGAGGCCGTGGGACTGAAAATGGCGGAGGCCTGCGACGGACTTCTGCTGACCGGCCTGCCGTACTTCTACTCCGGCGCCACCGCGTCGGGAAGAGGAACCGTACAGGTCTCCGTCCGGCAGGGCATCGACTATCTGGGCGCCATTGCCAGAAGCCTGCTGCGGCAGGGCTTTAAGCGGCAGATCTATCTAAGTCTTCACGGTCCGGCCCATATGACGGTAAGCCCCATGGTACGGGACTTCTACGACGAGACCGGCGTACCGATCCTTTACATGGACATGACCATGCAGATGTTCAGCCACGCGAAGGATCTGTTCAGCGCGGACGCCATGCGGAGCGATCCGCTGGCCTTTATGAAACTGTTGGATTCCATGTTCGTCGGCGGCTACCAGATCATGGGCCGTCTCGAAGACGTTCCTCTGAATGCTGGACTCTCCGATATGAAGCCGCAGAGCTGCGCTCTGTTTAACGATCTGTTCAACCTGGCCTATCAGAGCGGCTCGGTCGGATACTGCTTCGGCGAAAACAGCGATCACGCCCCCACCACTCCCATCCCGGACGCGCAGACGCGCCAGGAAATGGCCGATACAGGACAGGCGCTGATCGAGAAACTGGTGGAACGTCTGAACGTCCCCCATATCGTGGAGCAGCTCAGGAAGCTGGAGCAGTACGGACAGGAAAATGAAGCAAAATATCCCTGGATGCCCAGCGCATATAACAGGAAGCTGTAAGTAAGACCATCATGAAATGGGGGCGCCCGATCATCTGTTTTTGATGATCGGGCGCCCCAAAATACCATTCTAAACTATCGTTATGGTGAAATGTTTTCGGACACTACAGCATCCTTCCAACCATATAGATCGGAATCGTATCAATCTCCGCCCCATGGCCGCCATGCGACAGGGCCGCTTTCACCGCCCGGTCCACAAGATTCTTTCTCTTAAAATACTCTAACGACCTGGCCTTATCATTCTTTGTCTTAACTTCCAAACCGTATCTCTGATAGTTCTCATCGACGATCATAAAATCCAGTTCATAGCCGCCGCAGATCCCGAAGCAGGGCCTGTTACCTCTCACACGCCGGCAGCTTGCCGGTCTTTGATAGAAACGGCTGAGCTCATTAAAAGCAAATGTCTCGGTCAGCATTCCCTCTGCCGCATCCGGCGCAGAAACAGACAGTCTCGACAAAAGCCACGCGATTCCATTATCCCGAAAATAAGCCCTGCGGCTGCTGACGATATCCTTTACATCGCCATTATTGCAGAGATCGCAATATCCGATTATTCCGGAATATAGAAGCCAGGACGCAGCCGCCCGGACTTCGTTGCGGCTGACCGGCTCCTTCATGGAGTCCCTGACAAAATCTGTCATGCCTTCAATGAGGATCCGTCCCGTTCCCTGTTTCTCATCCAGTATCTGTGACATAACAGCACGATAAGTTTCACTAAATATACTCAGAGCTGTCGGGTTTGCAAAAAAGCGGCTGGATTCTGCCGTGAAAGTGCGGAGAAGATCTTCCAGCACATCGAGGCATGCCGCTTCATCCCCTGTCTTAAGATAAGTCGTTACGACCTGCGGATATCCCCCGATATGCCGATAAATCTGATAAGCCTTTTCCAATCCATCATAATCGACCGGCTCAGAACCACCAGACAGATCAAGTCCGTCATACGTCTTTTCAAGCCCCTTCGCGCGGCAGAACTCCCTGAAGGAAAGCGGATACATCTTAAGATACGCGATACCGGCAGGCAGGAAGAAGTCTCTGGAATTGACGGTTCTGGCCAGATAACTGCCGCTGATCACAATATCGCACCCAAGCCTCTCCCTCAGGTCACGAACGGCATTGTAAACACTTGCCTTTTCCTGAATCTCGTCGATGATCAGAATCGCCGACGCATCGTCGCGATAATCTCCGATCCCTGCTTTCCTGCAGTACGCATTCAGGAATCCGGGCTCATTCATCATATCCTCAAAGCCAAACTCATCACGGACCAGATTCACATATATGACCTGCTCATAATTGCTGCAGGCAAATTTCGTAATCTCGTGCGTCTTTCCCACCTGACGCGGCCCTTCGATCTGCAGCACAGTCGTATGACGTTTATTCTTCCAATCCTGGAGTTCTTTCTGAACATCCCTGTCGAGTTCTATTTCATTTGCGATAAATCCGGCTTTACCCACGATATCACCCGCTCCCCGTCGCCGAAACTTTGAAATTGATTCTACAAAGTTTATGATACCATAAGCCTTTTCTGTTTTCAATAAATTATAAATATAAAACAATGAAGGGCCGATACGGGACAGGCGCTGATCGAAAGACTGGCGGAATGTCTGAACGTCCCCCATATTGTGGAACAGCTCAGGAAACTGGAGCAGCCAGGTCTCTATCTCAGCCGCGTATATCCGCCCGACGAAGTGCAGGGGATCACTGTAACTTCTGCCGTGATTCCTTCTTCGCTGTCCCCGGATGCGCCGTCCGCCGCGTCTTCGACCGGACCGCCCAAAACGCCGCCGGAAACATCACCGGTCTCCAGCACCACCTTCAGAAGCTCCGTCTCCGGTATGCTGCTTCCGAACACGAAATTCCCCAGACTGTACGCAATGGGTTTTCCATCGTAATATTCAATCTCCTGGAGCACATGGGGGTGGCTTCCGACCACCAGGTCCGCACCCGCGTCGATATACTGCCGGCCCATGCTGCGCTGGTAGTCCTCCGGCGTCGTGTTCCGCTCAATGCCCCAGTGGACGTAAACCACCAGATAATCGCATTTCGTTCTGGCCGCCCGGATCTCCTGCAGAGCCATCGTCGGGTCATAAGTGGAAAATACGCCCGGATGATCCGCGCCCGCTGCCCAACTGGCCGCCATGTAGACCCGGCTGACGCCCAGGAAACCGATCTTTTTGCCCTTCACTTCCAGAATCTCCAGCTTCTTCGCCTGCTCCAGATTCTCCCCGACGCCCACATGGGGAATTCCCGCGCCGTCCAGCGCCGCCAGACTGTCCGTGATGCCTTCCGGCCCGAAATCCAGGATATGGTTGTTGGCCATGGTCACGATATCGACGCCCATTTCCGTGAGCATGGACACCTTTTCCGGCGGGATGCGGAATGTAAACTGCTTGTCCTCCGCCGCTGTTCCCCGGTTCGTGAACGGAAATTCCTGATTCACCATGAAGATATCCGCTGCGCCGATCTCCGCGCGGATCCCCGCGTCCAGCACGCCCGCAATGCCTCCGGCCTGGTTGTAAGCGTTCATCACATGATCAGAGAAATAGACGTCCCCGGCAAAGAGAAGCGTGATGTCGCCGGATTCCTCCGTCTGCCCGGACGCATCCGTATCTTCCCCTGAATCCTGCGCCCCAGCGGCGTTTCCGACAGCATCCCCGGCGGTATTCCTGGCTTCAGCGCCGCCCTTTTCTGACGCCATTTCCAGCCCGGCCGCTGTAGTCAGTTCGATCACTGTATCCGGCTTCGAATTCTCTACTTGAGCATTCTCCGTCTGCGCATTCTCCGTCTGTACATTCCCTGTCCGCGCATTCCCTGTCTGTGACTCTTCCGCCCGGACTGAATTTCCCATCTCCCGCCAGACCATCCATCCGCCAAATGCCGTCAGGCACACCACCGCGGCGGCCATTACCAGAACGACCGCTGTACGCACCGCAGAGCCATCGCGGCCGGCCTTTCTTTTTCTCTTTCCCATCGTTCCGCACTCCTGTCCGTGCATGTATCGCGCCTTTATTATACGCGCGGGTACCGCGCTTCTATCCGGGCATCTGCTGCGTTCCTATACAGACATATACCGCGCCTCTATCCGTGTACGTATTGCACCTCTATCCGTACATGTATCGCGCCTCCATCCATGCACATACCGCGCCTCTACCCATGCACATACCGCGCCCGGTACTCCGCGTTGATTTCCGATATCTCCCGGCGTCCTTCAATATAATCCTGGTACATTTCAAACGGACTCCCGCCGCCCAGCCAGCAGGAGGAACAGTTCTCGCATCCCCCGCCGCAGTCCATGGACTGCCGGATGATCTGCTCCCGCTGCTCGCGGGTCGTGTCTTTGATCAGCAAACTGGTCATTTTCATTCATCTCCTTCATTATACATATTCAGAAAATGATGCCGCACGCACTTCTGCTTATAGTTCCAATGCTTTTATTATGGAACTTCTGACAGAAAAGGTCAAGGAAAACCAGCAAAAATCGAAGAGGCGGTGATCAGCCGCCGGGCGCACAATGAAAAGGAGCTGCCTTGAGACTCTTCTGCGAATCTCAGGGCAGCTCCCTGTGCTGCGCCAGACTATTTCTTCATACGTTCATACATCCGGGGTTCAGCTCTTCTCTTCTTCTGCCGTTACATCTGTCCTTCTGACCTGTTCAAGCCCCAAACGTATCAGTTCGACTGTCGCATCCGAGCGCGTCTGGTAGCGGCGCTCAAACCGAAAATCCTCTATCTGCTGGAATAACTCACTCTTCACAGATATTGTATAGCGGTACCTGTCAGTCGCCATGTTTATCACCTTTGGTTTCTTCTCTTTTCGGTTCTTACTTTATCTTCTTCCGCCTTTTCACTTCATTCCCGTCAGGCTTCTTCGTCCTCTTTCTTGGCAGACAGGATCCCAAAAGCTCCCATCATTCCCAGGGCGACCAGGCCGAACAGTGCCACCATGCCTACCGGCTTGTTGTCTCCGGTCGTCGGGGCCAGGAATGCCAACGGTACGTCCTCATCCCCGATCGTCTCGAAGCCTGACAGCGGCACCGGATTATCCGGGAATTCCGCTAACGGCGTCGGGTTATCCGGAATCTCAGTTCCAGGATTACCGCCCGGGTTGCCTCCAGGATTACCGCCCGGATTTCCTCCCGGGTTGCCTGACGGCACGTTATCCGGATACTTCTCGATCTCCACCGGATTCGACGGGATCGGGTTCTCCGGCGTCCCCTTCGGCGGGGTATTCGGGTTCTGCGGATCTTTCGGCGGATTCTTGTATGTTGCGCTTCCGATGTTGATCCAGTTGTTCGCTCCTCCGGCGCTGTTGCCTCCCTCGACTCCCGGTACCAGCACCTG
>CANPZZ010000069.1 GCA_947589125.1 uncultured Lachnospiraceae bacterium | reverse complement strand
AAACCGCCGCACAGGTTCCGGTCGCTGATATCCATATCGAAGCTGGCGCTTAAGACCTTCTCCACATAGATCGTGGAACCGCTCTCATTGACCAGTTCCGCACTCCGGATCACGGCGCGGCTGTCGTCGAAAATGCTGTAGCGCAGCGTAACCTTTAAACCTATAACCTTATCACGCAGGTCAATCTCCAGAGTCTGGCCGCCTGCGGCGCGGTCCGCCGTTTCCGCGCTGCCCGCCCCAGCAGCCATGACATCCCCCGCGGCCGTCTGTCCCGTGACTGTCTGTCCCGCGGCCCTCTGTCCCGGCTTCACGTCCTCGATCCGACAGAACGTGGCCGGAAGTCCTGGAAGTCCCGGCTTTCCGTCCAGAATCCGGTATCCCGCGTAATGCAGTTCACACCCGCGGTATCCCGCCTCCGTCCTTACCCGGATGCTGCTCTGCCGGTAGTCGCCCACGCCCCACGCGGCATACTCCGTCGGAAATGTATCCGCGAAGGAGCATTTCTCCCGCAGATTCTCCGACGGCACAAACGGCGGCTCGCCGGTGCGCATCAGATATCCGCAGCGATCGTCGTCCAGCCTCTTCCCGAAATACACATGTCCCACATATTTATCATCTGCAATCCCGATGACATACTCCACATCGCCGGCCGAAAGCCGGAACAGTTTCTGATCCTCGATAAACTGAATACCCATTCTCTGATCTCTCCTTTCACCGATCGAATGTAAACCAGTCGAACTCCGCTTCCCCGCCGCCGGTAAATTCAAAATATACCGCGTGCTTTCCGACGATCCCCGCCGTCACGGACGCGGAATACTCCGCCATATCTCCCGGCTGAACCGCAATCTCCGCGACCACCCGGCCGCGCCAGTTGTCAAGACGTACCCGAACTGTCATGGTTTTCCCGGCGGCGTCCGCCGCCTTCACCGCCGCCCGGACCGTCACGCTCTTCGGTGCCGCCGCACCAAACTGCAGATACCGGAAACCCGCCGTCGTCCCGTCCTTGATTCCCACGATTGGCGCGGAAACGCCCTCCGTCTGCTCATAGACCGGCTTAATATACGCCTGATGAAGCGGACTTAAGTGACAGGCGTATCCCGCGGAAATGATCTGATACGCGTCAAGACCGTTGATATGTCCGCCCTGGGAAGTCATTTCCACCGGCTTCGAGCTGACCGGCTCGCCGCCTGCGTATGTAATATCGCCGATATAGACCTTTCCGTCCTTCCCCATAGCCACGTCCACCGGCTCCAGCATCCCCTGCCGGGCGAACTCGTCCGTCCCGGTGTGGCGGTGGTAGAACACATACCATTTGCCGTTCACCTCGATGATCGAGCCGTGGTTATTGCCCCAGCGGTAAGTCTGCTGCCCGGTTCCGTCAGGAAGCCGCAGGATCTCGCCGCCGTTGAAGCTGATATCGCCGCCCTCTTTGAAGCCGTCCAGCGGAGAATCGCTGTATTTGTAGGACAGGAAGCCATTGCACGGCCCGTAGACGCCAAGCTCAGGCACCGGCGTGGTATAGCGTTTGGAATAAATGTAGACGTATTTGCCCATCACCTTCCGCGGACTGGACGCCTCGAAGAACGCGTCCCGCGTGTCAAGTCCGACTTCATTGTTCTTCGGGTTCCAGCCGTCCGGCGTATGGCCCATGGGATCGGCGTGAAACGTGCCCTCTTTGATCGTCGCCATGTCGTCGTTCAGTTCCGCGCAGAAACAGCGGCAGAAGCCCCAGTAGGCGTAGACCCGGCCGTCGTCGTCCACCAGGACGCCGGGATCGAAGCCCAGCTGGGTCAGAACCGGATTCTCAAATGGTCCCGCCGGATTCTTCGACGACGCCACCATGATTCGCCCGCCGTGGCTCTCCGCCGCGTAGAGGTAGAAGGTATCGCCCCTCTGCACCACGTCCGGCGCGAACAGCGTGGATCCGTCCGTGGCCGTATAGCAGACACCGTGGCAGGTCCAGTCCGTCAGATCATCCGCCGGCGCGCTCCAGACCACCTGGTCCGGGCCGCAGTAGGCCGTCCTTAAAGTATCGTGGGATCCGTATACATAGACCCTCGTCTCGCCGTTATAAGTAAATACCCGCGGTTCGCCGTCCGGGACATGCTCCCAGAGCGGCATGTAGGGATTTGCGGATGTGATTCTCTGTTTCATATTCGATAATTCCTCCTGCGTCTCTTCTTATCGCCCTGCGTCCTGCGCAAATGCAGACGTTTCCGGCTGCTCAAAGCCTATGTGGAGTGTACCATACGGCATTCCAACTTGCAAGCGATATGGCGTAAGTCAGCAAAAAACAGTATACAAAATCCGCCGCTGCATGTTATGATAGCGCTGGTTATTTTCAATTATGAAATACACAGCAGAAAGGACAACCGATCCATGAAGAAAAGACACATCATCCTACTGACGGCCGCTGCTTTATCCTGCCTGGTCGGTCTGAACGCATGCGCCGAACACAACGCCGACGGACAATCGGAAAGTTCCGCCGCCCCGAATGAAATACTGGCCGGTTCTGCCGTTACTCAGACCGGAACATCTGAAACGCAAACCGGTATTCAAAACGATTCGCTTCCGTCAGACGCCAATACACCAACGGACCTGGCAGATACCAAAGCCGAAGCATCGACGCAGGCCAATAATCCGGCGGATACGCGATCCACTCAAACCACCACCCAGGAAACGGAGACTTCAGAATCCATGGTCCAATCAGCTCAGCAAACCGACGACAAATACGCCTCCATATTTGACGGCATCACACTCACCAAAAGCTACAAAGGCCTCGACGACGCCAACCCGCTGATGATCCAGCGCTTCGGCGCGGACCCCTTTGCGATGGTCTATGGGGACCGGGTGTATTTCTATATGACGGCGGACTCTTTCGAATATAACGTCAACAAGGAGATCGTGGAAAATACCTACGGCACGATCCGCAGCATCAACGTGATCTCCACCGCCGACATGATCAATTTCACCGACCACGGCTCAATCCGCGCCGCAGGGCCGACAGGCGCCGCCACATGGGCCCACAATTCCTGGGCTCCGGCCGCCGCGTGGAAGGAGATCGACGGCAAGGTGAAATTCTTCCTCTATTTCGCCGACGCCGGCGGCGGTATCGGCGTGCTCACCGCCGACAGCCCCACCGGTCCGTTTACGGATCCTCTGGGCAAAGGCCTGATCACCCGGCAGACCCCCAACTGCGCGGATGTGCTCTGGCTCTTTGACCCCGCCGTGCTGGTGGACGACGACGGAACGGCTTATCTGTATTTCGGCGGCGGCGTCCCCGAAGGAAAGGCGGCCGCTCCCGGGACCGGCCGTGTCGTGCAGCTCGGCGGCGATATGATCAGCCTGGCGGGCGACCCCATTGCCATCGACGCCCCGTATCTCTTTGAAGATTCCGGCATCCACAAATATGACGGCAAATATTATTACACCTACTGCTCCAACTGGCAGGTGGACGCGGAAGGCACCGCCCGCTACGGCTTCCACAACGCCGAGATCGTCAGCCTCGAAAGCGACAGCCCCATGGGGCCGTTCACGCTGAAAGAGACGATTCTGGAAAATCCCGGCAAATATTTCGGCCTGTACGGAAATAATCACCACTGCGTGTTCCGGTTCAAAGACCGATGGTACATCACTTACCACGCCAGGACGCTGGAGAAAGCCATGGGCGTCGAGCACGGCTACCGTTCCACCCATGTCAACCAGTTTACCATGGGCGAAGACGGCACGATCGGGAAAATCCACCAGTCGCTCCGCGGCATCCTGCAGCTGTCGTATGTGGATCCCTACGAAATAAACCGGGCCGCGTGCATGGCCGTCGCGGCCGGCATCGACTGTGTCCCCGCCAATGAAGAAGCCAAAGGATTCGGCTCCGGCGACATGGCCCTGGGCGGCATCGATCCCGGCGATTTCGTCCTGGTAAAGGGCGTGGATTTCGGCAAAGAAACGCCGGTCTCCTTCACCGCCCGCGTCAGGACCCAAAGCGGTCAGAACGGTTCCGGCGTGATCCAGCTTCGCGCCGACAGGCCGGACGGTTCGGTCCTGGGATACCTGCCCATCGAGGAGACCGCGGAAGATTTTACGGAATATACCGCTGAACTGACGCAGGGCCTTACCGGCGTTCATGATTTCTGCCTGATCTTTTCCGGCAAAGGGTATGAGGTCGACAGCTGGCAGTTTATGAAGCAGTAGGAAGCCGCCTTGCATTTTACATCCGCTTACCTTTTACATCTGCTTCCGTTTTCTTCTGTTCCACCATCCATTTACATTCAACCGGCTGCCGGTGATGCCTTACACATCACCGGCAGCCAGTCTAAGAAGGACTTATGATGTTGTCTCATTCATCCTGACCATCGTCAGAATGATCACCCGCCGGCAGTATTGCGTTCTTCGGAATATCCGGTGTCTCGCCTTCCGCCGTGCCGCTCTGCCCGGCCGGGTCGGGGCTGTCCTGCGGATTGTCGTTAGCAGACGGCTCGGTATTCTCCGGCTCCGCATTCGCAGGGGTGGCATCTGCGGGGGTGGCTGGCTGGCAGGCGAGAGCGACGGGTGTTCCGGCACTGTTTAATGAAGTTCCAGCCTGACCAGCGGATGATTTCACTACGCTTATTGCATCTACATATACAATGGAATCGCTATCCACTCCCCAAATCTGCACCTGAGGATCCCACATCGGAATATACGTTAATGTACAAATCACTGTTTCACCATTTTGGCTAGTAAATTGATCTGAATTAATCCAACTATAACCTTGTTGCGCTGTACTATCCACTTTATTTCCGCCGATTGCCCCCCAGAATCCGCCACCTCCATGCAGCGTCACACTCACAGTAATCTCATCTCCATCTTTATAATCAAGACAGTATTTTTCCAGATCAATAAGGAATTTGTTTTCTCCATTTTCCTCATAAGTTATCGTCCCAATAGGCCCCTTATCTTCGCTCTCCCCTTTCTGCACAATCTCTGCCGTGATTTTCAGCAATGTCAACGGTAACTTATCCCCATCAGCTGCCTGAATGGAAATATTATCTTCTCCCGGTGTGCATTTCCATTCCACATATGTACTCGTTCCTTCCGAAGTGTAATTGATACTGTCACCGCTCATCATCTTTACTTTCGCATTCTTATCAAAGACTGCTGTCACTCTCACGGTGTCGCCTACTTCAAAACCGGCAGCCAGTTCAGACAGGGCCACATTGTAGGTAGAACCATTGCTGCCCCAGGTATACTCAAAAGCCTTTAACACTTCCACCTCTGCAAGTTCCGCAGTAATACTCATTAATTTCAGTGGAATCTGATCAGACTCAGCAGCCTGGATAGAAATACTATCCCCTTTTGGCTCGCACAACCACTCTACAGTTTTGTCCGTCCCGCTTGAATAATAATCTGTGTCATCGCCAGCCATCATCTTTACTGTTGCTTCCTTATCAAAAACTGCTGTCACCCTCACGGTTTCGCCTACTACAAATCCTTCAACCAGTTCAGACAAAAGTTTGCTATATGTATTGTCACCCTCTCCACCCCAGGTCTTTGTAAAGGTGAAAAGGGCCTCCTTTTGTTCTTCATCTGCATTCTTCTGCTCCACCTTCACACTGAGAAGCTTCGCCTCCGCATTTCCATTCAGGTCTGCTATCTGGATATCCAGTTGATCCTTTGTCGGGGTCGTTTCAAACACGATCTCTTTCTGGGGCGTATCATTCTGAATACCGTTCGGATTTCCTTTGTCCTCCATGCTCTGGATCTTCGCCTGCACCTCCACATCGAACGTAAGCGTCACTGTCGTTTCTTTTCCTAGGACAAACTTCTCGTTGTAGGCGATAAAGGTCGTGGTGAATGTGGATCCATTCTCTCCATACTTTCCCTTAAATGTGAACAGCTCCTTCGCCGGCTCATCGCCGCCTTCTCCTTCGCTTCCACCGCCCTCACTGCCGCTTCCGCCCTTCTGCACGATCTCCGCCTTAATACTCAGCAGTTTCAGCGGAAGTTGGCTTGCGTCAGCCGCCTGAATGGAGATGCCGTCGTCTGTCGGCGTGATCTCCCACTCCACGGTCTCGCTGTTTCCGTCAGTGAAATACTCCTCGCAGCCGTTGGCCATCAGCTTAACTTTCGCCTTCTGGTCGAAGACCGCCGTCACCTTCACGGTATCGCCTACCGCAAAGCCTTCAACCAGTTTAGACAGAGCCACATTATAGGTAGAATCATTGCTGCCCCAGGTATCCATAAAGGTATAAAGCGCCTCCGCGGGCGTTTCTTCCGCTCCGACCTGCTCCACCTTGATCCCCAGCAGTTTCACTTCCGCATTCCCGGCCATGTCCGTCAGCTGGATGCTCATGTAGTCGTCAAGCGGTGTGAATGTCAGTACGATCTCCGCAGCATTTTTCATGCTCTTTTCCGCCTTGCTCTCTCCAGAATCATGATAATAAATCTGCGCTCCGACTTCTTTATCAAACGTCAGCGTTACTGTCGTCTCTTTCCCGGTTTCATATGCCGGATTATAGGTTGTAAAGGCAGTATCAAACCCGATCCACGCACTCGTAAACGTATGGATCACATTGGCCGGATCAACCGGCTCCGTCGGCTCATCGCCGCCTTCGCCTTCGCTTCCGCCGCCTTCACTGCCGCTTCCGCCGCTTTCCGCTTTCTTCACAATCTCTGCCTTAATACTCAGCAGATGCAGCGGTATCTGGCCGGCGTCAGCCGCCTGAATGGATACTCCGTCATCTGTCGGCGTGATCTCCCACTCTACCGTCTCGCTGCTTCCGTCGGTGAAATACTCCTCGCAGCCGTTGGCCATCATCTTAACCTTCGCCTTCTGGTCGAAGACCGCCGTCACCTTCACGGTGTCGCCCACTTCAAAACCCTCAACCAGTTTGGACAGAGCCACATTGTAGGTAGAATCATTGCTGCCCCAGGTATCCATAAAGGTGTAAAGCGCCTCTACCGGCGGTTCTTCTGGTTCTTCCGGTTCTTCCGCACCTTCCTGCTCCACCTTGATACTCAGCAGCTTCACCTCCGCATTTCCGGCCATGTCTGTCAGCTGGATGCTCATGTAGTCATCCGGCGGTGTGAATGTCAGCACAATTTCCCTACTATTCGCTGCGCTGACCGCCGGATTCTTTTCTGTCCCATGATGGTAGATCTGCGCTCCGACTGTCTGGTCGAAGGACAGCGTTACCGTGGTCTCTTTTCCCGCTTCATACGCCGAATTATAAGTCGTAAAAGCAGTATCAAACCCGGTCCACGCTGCAGTAAATGTATGGATTGCCTTCGCTGGCGTTTCTTCCGCTCCTTCCTGCTCCACCTTAATCCCCAGCAGCTTTACTTCCGCATTCCCAGCCATGTCTGTCAGCTGGATGCTCATGTAGTCATCCGACGGTGTAAATGTCAGCACGATCTCCTTACTGTTCGCCGCACTGACAGCCGGATTCTTCTCTGACCCATGATGGTAGATCTGCGCCCCAACTGCCTGGTCAAAGGTCAGCGTTACCGTGGTCTCTTTCCCAGCTTCATATGCCGGATTATAGGTTGTAAAAGCAGTATCAAACCCGGTCCACGCGCTCGTGAACGTATGGATCACATTGGCCGGATCAACCGGCTCCTCCGGCTCATTGCCGCCTTCGCCTTCGCTTCCGCCGCCTTCGCCTTCGCTTCCGCCGCCTTCTCCCTTCTTCACGATCTCCGCCTCAATACTCAGCAGATGCAGCGGTATCTGGCCGGCATCGGCCGCCTGAATGGATACGCCGTCCCCTGTCGGTGTGATCTCCCACTCCACCGTCTCGCTGCTTCCGTCAGTAAAATACTCCGTGCAGCCGTTGGCCATCAGCTTGACTTTCGCCTTCTGGTCGAACACCGCCGTCACCTTCACAGTGTCGCCCACCGCAAAGCCATCAGCCAGTTCGGACAGAGCCACATTGTAGGTAGAATCATTGCTGCCCCAGGTATCCTCAAAGGTGTAAAGCGCCTCGATCTCCTTGATCTCCTGCTCTATCTTCACGCTCAGCAGCTTCACCATGGAGCCGCCGTTCATATCAGCGATACCGATGGAGAGGCTGTCGTCCTTCGGAAGGATTGTCGCCGTATAGGTCGCCGAAACCGGCGCGTTGTCAAACTCCGACGGTTCTCTCGTGAAATCCGGCGAATGATAGTCCACATAACTCTTCACCGCCCGGTCGAAGGTCAGCGTCACCGTCGTCGGGTAGCCGGCCTTATAGTCCTCCTTAAAGGCGCTGAACGTCGTGTCAAATCCTGTCCATGTGGTCCTGAATACCTTGATCGCGCCGCTGGCCCCGTCGAACGCGCCGGTCTCGCCGTATACAAGCGTAAATGTGGAGAACAGGTCGCTTTCAAATGTCACCGTCAGCGGATTGCTGTCTTTATCTTCCAGGAAAGTATACTCGACCTTCCCGTTCGCATTTTCATGGCCGCGCACCACGCCGAACTCCAACTCCGCCGCTTCGGATTCCAGCTCCGCCGGCACCGGCACCTTAATCGAAATAGGGGCGTTTGTTTCCGTCACATCCGTACTCCGGCCGCTGCCGGTCACCTTATGCAGTTCGATATTAATTACAGACGCGATCTTCACCTCCGGCGCTTCGGCGCCGTCTCCGCCATGCTCCAAGGCAAATACATTCTTCACCTCGGCCTCCTGCTCCGCAGTCAGGGAAGAAGGCTCAACATCGAGCACCAGTTTTGTTCCCTCATTGATCTCGGCTTCCGTAAGCACGCTCTGCGCCGCGCTCTCCTTCGTATCGGCAAGCTGGGCCACCGTGCTGTCGCCGCTGACTTCCACACAGTCGTCATAATTCTTCTTGCCGGTGATCTCGACTTTGATATCCGTGATCGCCACATAGCCCGCGCCGGACGGAAGCTCACCTACGCGGATCGTGATCTTGTCTTCCAGAGAGACCGCCGTTCTTGTAAATGCAGTGCCGGTGGTCCAGTTGGATGTGGACCAGTCGCCGTTAAATACCACGTCGCCGGGCGCGCTCTTGTCAAATGTGACCGTCACGCTTACCTGATCGCCGTTTTCATAGCCGGCGTTCCATTTGGAAAGAGTCGTCTCAAAGCCGCTCCAGGAATCAGAAAGCACCTTGATCGGCTCTTTTTTCATACTTCCGCTGCCGGTCACAACGCTGATCCGCGATACGGTCACCGCGTCGCCGCCGGCCGACAACTGGATATTCAGGATCTCCTGCGGCACCAGATAGCCGCTTAACGCCGAAGCGATATCATCATAAGAATATCCGGCCTTTTCGTTCTGCACATAAGAAGCAGGTACGGAAAACTGCTTTCCGTCCGTCATCGTAAACTGCAGAGACGGTGCTTCCGCACCGGACGGCGCGTAATCAATGACCACCAGCGAGCCTTCTTTCAGCAGCTTCTTGACAGCCGTTACATTTTCTTCACTGATATTGCCCCAGTTCCAGGCTTCCGGCATCTCGACTGTCTCAGAGAACCGGCTGACGCCGGATCCGCCCGCGTCCACCTTCTCAAATACCTCATCCCACACGCTCTTATTCGGCGATTCATAAGGCGGGCCTGCCACCCGCGAACTGTCACCGTCGCCGCTTCCGCTGTCGCTGCTGCCTCCGGTCGGCGTATTCTGTACCGGCGTATCGCTGATCCAGATATCCAGGATCCGTCCCTCGTTATAGACGGACATCTGTACCGTATCGACCTTTACATCCCAGCTGATGCCCAGCATTTTCCTGAACTCGCTCATCCGCATGCCGTAAATATGCTCAGATGTAGGCTTGTCAGAAAGCGCCAGAGCGCTGCCGTCCTTCCACTCCCCGTTCACGGAGGCGCCCCAGTTCATGACCGTCCAGCCGCCATGGCTGCCGTTCGTGCAGGTATATTTGACGCAAATGTATTTGTCATCCGGCAGATCAAGCAGATATTCGATATCGTCGCAGACCCAGGGCTTGTTCACTTCGCCGTTCTCAAACAGATGCTCGCCTCTCGGGATCTGACTGCCCACATGAAGGGTCAGGTCAATGATCTGGCCTTCGCTCCAGCAGCCCAGACCCAGAGAGGTAACATTGGAGGTATCGGTAATGCCAAACATTTTGCGCAGGAATTTCACGCTGAAGGTCTTCGTCACGACCTTCGTGGAGTCGCCGCCGTCGGCCGAATAGGACGGGCCGTCGGTCCACGTTCCGTCGATGGTCGCGTTCCAGGCCAGTACGCCCCAGCTCTCATGCTCCGGCAGGCAGTCATAGGTTAATGTCAGATAATCCGTATCCGCGCAGTAATTGATCCAGGCGTCGGTCTCCGTATAGCCCTCGTTGCGGCCGCCGGTAAACAGATGATAGTCGCCGGGCTGGGTGTATTTGCGGGTGGTCAGGCCGGCGCCTCCGCCGCCGACGCCCTTGCGGGTGATCTCAACGCTGACAGACACAACGCCGACACTGTAACTGGCCCACATATCGGAGATCTGGATATTCAGATAGTCGTTATCCGGAATAATGGTCTTCGTGAGAGTCGTTCCGTCCCCGCTCTCGGTAGTCCACTCGCCGTTCTGGTTAAAACCGATCTGGCTGGTTACCTTCTTATTGTAAACGACTGTAACCTTAACCTCGTCGCCTGCAGAATAATCTGGGTTATAATCGGAAAATTTCGTCTCAAATCCCTGCCACAGGCCGGTGAAACGATGAAGGTAACTGCCCGCGTCCTGCTCGCCCTTCTTCACAAGTTCCGCGGAAAGGCCGGTCAGCGTCACCGCGCTGGCTCCCTTCATGTCCGTGATCTGGATATTGATATAATCACTGTCCGGGATCAGCGTGATATTCCGCTTTTTTCCCTCGCCGCCAAAAGCGCTCCAGGTTCCGTCGATGTACATGCCGAACTGGCTGCCGACAGCTTTATCAAAGGAAGCGGAAATGCGCACCTCGTCGCCGGGCTCGTAGTCCGCAATGAAATCCTTTAAGCTGGCCTCGTAGCCCACCCAGGTCTGGGTGAACTCATGGATCGGCTCGCCGGTTTCCTCCGGCTCTTCTGCCGCGTTCTGCGCCTGCTGCGCTGTCTGCGTACCAGAGGCCGCCTGATTCTGCCGTGCACCGGCAGTCTGACCCTGTGTGCCTGCGGCGGTATTTCCCGTTCCGCTCGTTCCCCCGTTACCATCGACAGGAGTTATCTGGACGCCTGAGTTCTCCACTGCGGCTGATTCATCTTCCGCTGCCGGTCCGCCCGCCGCCGCGGTCTCGCCGACAGCCCTTGTCTCCGCCATCAGATCGGTCGCGGATACGACGCAGACGCCGGTAGAGGTTACCGCAAGAACGCCGCACATCAATATGCTTAATGACCGTTTTGCCAACATGCTGTTCCATAACCCTGACATTTTCGACATGACTTTCATCCTCCTTCTGACCTTGATCTATGATTCCGTTTCGATTCTCTTATTCTGTCTCCTGGCAGCACGGTTCTGATACCGGATCCGTTCACATTATTTCTTCAGATCCGGTTCCGGCTCCTTCTCCGGTTATTTCTTCTGGTCCGGTTCCGAAACTGCTTTCGGCGCAGGCTTCTTCTCCGGTTTCCGCCTGCCGGCGCACAATACCACGAAAGCTGCTATCGCCAGTATGGCGATCACGCCGGATATGACCGGAAGCGCGTATTTCCACGCGGGTACTTTCCGGGATGCTGCTGCGTCAGATACGGCGTTCTCGCCGGCCGAGCCGTTCTCGCCGCCCGCTCCGGCTCCAGCCGTGCCTTCCGCATCCGCCGCACCGTCTGCTCCTGCCGTACTTCCGTCGCTGTTCTCCGCAGCTCCGTCCGTTTCCGCCGCAGCCGCTTCTTCCGCGGCCTTCGACGCCGCTTCCGCTTCCCGCTTGGCGGCCGCCGCGGCGCGTCTTGCTTCCAGCTCCTCCTGTTCCTTACGGGCCGCCTCGTCCGCTTCCGCCTTCGCGGCCTCGAGCCAGCCTTCGTCGCCTTCCAATGCCTCAAACGCCGGCGCATCCAGCCCCGCGGCTACGGCCCGGATCTCATCGTAGCAAACCCAGCCCCGGATCTCCAGGCTGTCTCCCAGCGCCTCAGATCCGGGAATCGTATTGACCCAGAGGCTCAGGCTGGTGATCTCTTTCGCATCCGCCGGTTTCAGCGCCCCTCTGCCTCCCTTGTCGGTGAACTCCGAAAATGGGATCGTGGCGATCATAGGACCGTCCGCTGCCGCGTAATCCGGATATTCCTGCAGGTAAGCCTCGTAGGAACCGCCGACGGCCGTATTGATCTGGAACACGGTCTTCTGCATGTTCAGATCCGGCATGACCCAGAACTGAAGCGCGTCGCAGTCCGACCAGTCGCTGTCCAGGAA